>NZ_JALLGL010000009.1 GCF_023072675.1 Streptomyces sp. XM83C | reverse complement strand
CGTAGTCTCGTGGGCTCGGAAATGTTTATAAGAGACAGCCCGTCCCGCCCCCCGTCCCGTCCAGCTCCGCGAGGATCTTGCGCTCGGCCGGGGTCAGCGGCGGTCCCGCCAACGGCGGCAGCAGCGGCCCGGCGAGCGCGGCGAGCAGCGCGTCGGGCCGCAGCAGCCGGCTCGGCCCGGTCCGCATGCTCGTCACGTCCCACAGCGCCCGCGCCGCGCCCGGCGACGACGCCGCCGAGCCCGTCAGCCGGCGCGAATAGCCGCTGACGAGACGGTCGGCGAGGTTCGGCCGCCCCCCGCGCACCTGCGGGAAGAACACGTCCTGCCCCACCGCCGACGCCCACGCCGCCTCCACCACCCGCGCCGCCCGCCGCTGCACCCGCCGCGCCAGACCCGGCGCCACGGGCCCGCCGCGCTCCAGCTCCCGGCGCAGCTCCACGGCACCGATCGCGGCGACCGACATGCCCTGCCCGTACGCCGGGTTGAACGTGGCCACCGCGTCGCCGAGCACCATCAGCCCCTCCGGCCAGGTGCGCAGCCGCTCCAGATAGCGGCGCGTGTTCTTCGTGCTGCGGCTGACGTGCACCTCACCGAGCGGCTCCGCACCGGAGATGAGCTGCCCGACGATCGGGTGCGGCAGATCCAGCGTGTACCGCAGGAAGCTTTCCGCGTCCGCCGGCGGCTCCCCGCCGCCGCGTGTCCCCGCCAGGCTGACCATCCACCGGCCGCCCTCGATCGGCAGCACCATGCCGCTGCGTCCCGGCCTGCCCCCGTACGGATCGGCCTGAAGCACCGTCAGCGGGAAGTCCTCCGCGCCTTCCGGCGTGCGGTACAGGCGGGTGGCGTTGACCAGGCCGACGTCGATCGTCCGCTCCCGCACCCCACCGATGCCCAGCTCCTCCAGCCAGGCCGTGATCCGCGATCCCCGCCCGGACGCCTCCACCACCAGGTCGGCGGCGAGTTCCCGCTCCGCCGCGGTGCCGTCGTCGTCCGTGCCCGGCACGATCCGTACGCCCGTGACACGTGCCGCCGAACCCGCGAGCCCCTCCGCCCGGCCCCGTTCGATCCGTACCCGAGGGAACCGCTCCAGCACCAGGTCCCGCACCACCCAGTCCAGCAGGGCCCTGCTGCACGTGACCATGCGCGGCCCGCCGTCCCGCCAGCGGCGCAGCCAGCCCTGCGCGGTCCACGCCACCATGCCGGACCCGAACGCCACCTCGTGCGCGCCCGCCTCCAGCAGTCTCTCGCGCACCCCCGCGCCCGGTATCAGTTCCTCCATGGCCTCCAGGCCGCCCGGCATCAACAGATGCGCGTGCCGGCCCTGCGGCACGCCCCTGCGGTGCGCCGGCCCGTCGGGCAGGTCGTCGCGCTCCACGACGACCACCTCGTCCACGGCGGCCGACAAGGCCGCCGCGGCGAGCATTCCGGCGAGGCCGGCTCCGACGACGACAGCTCGGTAGGGCATGGGGCTCCTTCGGATCGGCGGGCGCGTGCGCGGGGGGAAAGGCCGTGGGGGAGGCGGCACTTACCGTACCTGCGACTCCCTCGGCGTCCAGGGGCAGCCCGGCAGTGCCCGCGCCAGCTCCACCAGCCCGCTCGTGCCGGGGACCTCCGTGGCGTGCAGCCGGTACGGGCTCGGGGCGTCCAGCGGCGGCTCGTGCGCGGCGGCCCGGCGGGCGGCGGCGGCCAGCATCGCCGCCTCCGCGTCGATCCGCGCCTGATGCGGGGAGCGGCCCGCGCGCAGCGCCGCGTCCAGGGCTCGCGTACGGACGTCCTCGTCGAAGTAGGGCGCCAGCGCGAGCAGCGCGTCATGGATGGACACCTCCCGCCAGCGCAGCCGCTCCTGCGGCAGCCACCACCACGCGGTGCGCGGCTGCGGCGCGGTCGAGGCGAACCGCACCGCGGCCCACAGCGGGCGCAGCTCCCGGTGCTCGCCCAGTCCCCGCCACTGCGCCACCGCCGCCGGCAGCAGCCGCGGCAGCACGAAACCCGCCGAGCAGAGCAGCGCGGCCAGGGACGCCAGCGGCGGGGCCACCGTCGTGGACAGGAAGTCCAGGTCGTGCCCGGTCCAACGGGCCACGACCGCAGTCGACTTGGTGGCCTGGAAGCCCAGCAGGTCCAGCAGCGCACCCGCCAGGATCAGCCGCAGCCCGGTGCGCAGCAGCCCGGTGACCTCCCGCCCCCACTTCACGCACACCGCGCACATCGCGACGAGCGCGGCACCGTGCCCGGTCAGATACAGGGCGATCATCTCGCGCAGCCCGGGCGTCGTCGCGTAGTAGGTGTCGAGGTCGGTCAGCCGCTCGGTGCGGGCGTCGCCCAGGGCGAACAGCACGACGATCGCCACGATGAGCGCCGCGTAGGCGGCCATGCAGCGCAGCACCAGCCTGCGCACCCGCTCGCGGGGCCCGCCGCGCCAGTTGACCAGCAGCACCAGCAGCGAGCAGCTGTACGCCGAGAGCATGCCGTACGTCAGCGGCGCGCCGAAGTTGGGGACACCGGTGAGGTCGTTGACCGCGGACAGCGTCAGCGGGGCGGCGCACACGAAGACGAGGGAGCCGAGGACGATCGCCGCGCAGGTGGAGAGCGCCAGCGGGTCGCGCAGCGCGCCGGGACGGCGCCGGAACAGCAGCACGGACGAGAACCCGAAGACGCCGGCCGCCAGATACACCACGAGGCTCATACCGGGCGCACCTCGTTCACGCCGGTGACACCGGTGCCCGGCCCGGTCCGGCGCAGCCTCTGCCGCAGGTCGGCGACGAGCGCGGACTGCCGCAGCGCGTCCGCGACGGCGGCCAGGTCCACGGGCCCGGCGTCCGGGCCCGCGGGGGGCGCCGCGAGCATCAGCGGCGGATCACCGGCCGCCGGCCGCGCCCCGGCGCCGGTCCCGTCGCGCAGGGCCGCCTCCGCGATGACCGCGGCCCAGGCGGTGGCCTCGGCGCGGGGCGGGTCGGCGGTGGCGCGCAGCGCGGCCTCACGGGTCTCGGCGTACAGCCGCGGGTCCCAGGTGCCGTCCAGGTAGCCGAGCGCGTTCTGCACGCTGGTCTGACGCCACATCAGCAGGGCGTGCGGGGAGGACCAGCGGGGCCGGGGCAGCCGCAGGGCGCGCCGTGAGAGGACGCCGTCCAGTTCCCGTTCCAGCGGTGCGAGACGCGCGTACGCCCGCCGTGCCCGGTGCCGTTCCGCGAGCCGGGGCCCGGCCAGCGGCAGGAGGATGCCGGCGGAGGTGAGCAGCGCGCCGAGCCCGGCGGCGGCCGGGGAGACGCCGGTGTCCAGCGCCGACCAGTCGCGCCCGGACCAGCGGGCGGTGACCGCGACGAGCTTGGCGGTGCTGAAGACGGCCGTGCACAGGGTGCCCGTGCCGAGGGACAGCAGTCCGGCGCGCAGCCAGCCGGTGACCTGCCGGGCCCAGGTGAGCGCGGAGACCATGGTGACGGTGGCGGCGACGAGATGCGCGACCAGGTACAGCACGATCATCTCGGCGATGAACGGCGTGGTGGCGTAGTAGGTGTCCAGGTCGGTGCGGCGTTCCACGGGCGCGTCGCCGAGCGCGAACGTCACGGCGATGCCGAGGACGACACCCGCGTAGGCGACCGTCCAGCGGCGTGCGACACGCCGTACGCCGGGCCCGCCTCGCCAGCGCACGATGAGGACCTGGGAGGCGGCGCCGTACGCGGTGATCGCGGCGTAGGTGAGGGGCGCGGCGAGGTTGGGTATGCCGCTGAGCCCGTTGACCGCGCCGACGGTGGGCGGCGCGCCGAGGAAGAAGCACAGCCCGGCCAGGCCGAGGACGGCGCAGATGGCCCGCAGGTAGGGGTCGTGCCGGTGCCGGACGAGGTCGGGTGCCTTCACGGCGAGTCCGAGCCACAGCACGCCGCAGCTGATGTAGTTGGTCAGGCCGTTCACCGGCGTGTCCCCCGATAGTTGAGGGCGGCGCCGATGCGGCCCGCGAGGTCCTGGGGGCCGTCGCCGCCGGCGGCGAACACCGAGTCGGGGGAGGCCTCCAGCCAGGCTCTGAGCCTGCGGCCCATCAGCATGCCGAAACGGTCCGCTTCCTGTTCCTCGGCCAGGGTGAAGTCGGTGCGGGCGGCGACCGGCCGGGGCAGCGACGGGGTGGCTCCCGGCGCCGGGGCGGGCTCCTCACCGGCGCGGTTCATGTGCCACACCTCGTGGCAGAAGATCACGATCTGGTGCCACACCGCGGCCCGCTTGTCGACGACGACGATGTCCTGGGCCTCGCGGGCGAGCCACAGTCCGCTCGCGGTGTGCGGGGGGAAGACCTCACGCTGGACGGTGACCTCGTGGCCGCGCCAGGCGCTCACGGAGTCGACGAGCGCGGCGAACAGCTGCTCGGGATCGGTCGGGAGCGGCACCCGTATCGGCTCGATGAGGGCGTCGGCCAGCCGACGCATCTCCCTGCTGGTACGCCAACGCACTGTTCTCGGCACCGTCCTGATGTGCTGTGGGGGGCATCTGTGCACTATCCCAAGGAGCGGGGGGAGCGCACTACCCGGGAGGCGGGTCGCCGACGAGGCCGGGGTCGCGGGGCGCGGCCCGGCCGGGCCGCCGGTCCGGGGCGGCGGGACCGGTGCGCGTGCCGTGTGCCCCGGCGAGCGCGCGGACCTCCTGGAGGACGTCGGGGCGGCGCAGCGCGCGGGAGACCGCGCCGATCTCCCTCAGCAGCCCGGCGGGGTCCACGCCGGCGGTGTCCCCGGCGGTCCCGGTGTGCTGTCCGCCGCGACGGGCCTCGGCGGCGTCCAGCAGGGTCACGGCGGCGGCGAGGGCGCGGGCCCGCTCGGGCGGGTGGCCGAGGGCGAGGGCGGCGTCCAGGGCGGCGCGCCGCAGCTCCTCGTCGAGGTCGCGGGCGAGCGGGAGGAGGACGTCGCGGATGAACGTCTCGCGCCGTACGAGACGCAGTTCCGGCGCGGCCCGAAGCTCGAACGGCACGCCCGAGCCGTGCACGGACCGTAACAGCCGGTACAGCGGGCGCAGTTCGCGGTGGGCGAGCCGGACCCGCCAGCGGTCCAGCAGGTACTGCCCGAGGTGCGGCAGGATGAAGCCGACCGCGAGGAGCACGGCGGACAGGCCGGCGACGGGCGGGGCGACGTTGGTGCTGAGGACGTCCAGGTCGTGGCCGGTCCAGCGGGCGGTGACGGCGGTGAGTTTCGCGGCGTCGAAGACGAGGTTGAGGGCGTAGCCTCCGCCGAGGAAGCTCAGCCCCCAGCGCAGCCAGCCGTCGAGGCCGTCGGTGCGCACCCAGTTCCAGATGAGCCGGCAGGTGATGAGCACGGCCACGCAGTGCGCGAGCAGATAGAGCAGGATCAGCTCGCGCATGTACGGCGTGTTGGCGTAGTACGTGTCGAGGTCGCGCAGCCGCTCCACGGGCGCGTCGGCGAGGGCGAACAGCACCCACAGCGCGACGATGACCGCCGCGTACGAGGTGAGGACGAGGCGGCGGGCGCGGCGGGTGGCGGCGGAGTGGGCGGGGCCGTTGCGCCAGGCGATGATCAGCAGCAGGCAGGCCCCGCAGAACGCGGTGAGCAGCGAATACACCAGCGGTGCCGCGAAGTTGGGGATGCCGGTGACGCGGTTGGTCCAGGCGATGGTGGACGGTGCGACGCACACGAACACCGCGCAGGCCAGCAGCAGCAGTCCGCCGACGGCGCGCAGCAGCGGGTCCTTCCACAGCCGGAGGATCGTCGGCAGTTTGACGGCCAGCGCGCAGGCGAGGACGGCTGTCGGGAACCACCAGAACGAGGTGTAGAAGTCGGTGACGAACGCCGACGGGGTGAGCGCCAGCCCTGCCAATCCGCCTCCTTCCGCCGCGAGGTGTTCCGAGCGTACGGGGCCGGACGTGTCCCCGTCACTTTCACCGGACGGGCGGGCCGGTGCGGGCCGTACGGACCGACCGCTTTTGGCCGCTCCGGGCACCCGTCGGCGACGTCCGGGGGGAAGGGCTTTCACCACGCGGTCGGGAAGTTCGTGCCGCACCCATTGACGGGCAGGCGTGAGCACTTTACGGTCCCGTTCGAAGTTACGAGCGTCATCCGAAATATCGAACATGTTTGGGTGTTCCTGTACGCCCACGTCCGTGCGGTGCGCGGACGAACCCCCGGCACGATCCCGAACTGTAAGGGCAGGCAATGGGACGACCTGGCCTGAATCGCAGGCATCTTCTGGCCACGGCGGGCGGCCTGGCGGTCGCGGGCAGCTTCGGCTTCGCCGCTCTCGGCACGGGCGCCGACGCCCTCGCCGGATACGGCTTCGCCCGCACCGGCCTCGCCGGCCAGTGAGCCGCACGCACGCCGAGACCCCGCGCCGCCGACGACGACCCACCCTCACCCGGCCCCGACCGCCCGAGCGGGCCGAAGGGCGACCTGGTGGGCGTGGGACGGCCGGCACCGCGCACGCCGCCCCGGCCGTCCACCGACCGCAACCGACCATGTCACGCTCCCGGAAGGAACACATGCGCACCGCCCGCTTCACCCTGGACCCCGCCTTCACCGTCGCCCGAGTGAACCCCCGCCTGTTCGGCTCCTTCGTCGAACACCTCGGCCGCTGCGTCTACACCGGCATCTTCGAGCCCGGCCACCCCACCGCCGACGAGGCCGGCCTGCGTCAGGACGTGCTCGACCTGATCCGCGAACTCGGCGTCACCACGATCCGCTACCCCGGCGGCAACTTCGTCTCCGGCTACAAGTGGGAGGACTCCGTCGGCCCCGTCGAGTCCCGCCCGCGCCGGCTCGACCTCGCCTGGCGCTCCACGGAGACCAACCGCTTCGGCCTGTCCGAGTACATCGCCTTCCTGAAGAAGCTCGGCCCGCAGGCCGAACCCATGATGGCGATCAACCTCGGCACCCGAGGTGTCGCCGAGGCCCTGGAACTCCAGGAGTACGCCAACCACCCCTCCGGCACCGCCCTGTCGGACCTGCGCGTCGCCCACGGCGACAAGGACCCCTTCGGCATCCGCCTGTGGTGCCTCGGCAACGAGATGGACGGCCCCTGGCAGACCGGCCACAAGACCGCCGAGGAGTACGGCCGGCTCGCCGCCGAGACCGCCCGCGCCATGCGCCAGATCGACAACGGCATCGAACTCGTCGCCTGCGGCAGCTCCACCCAGTCCATGCCCACCTTCGCCGAATGGGAGGCGAAGGTCCTCGCCGAGACCTACGACCTCGTCGACTACATCTCCCTGCACGCCTACTACGACCCCTCCGCCACCGACGCCGACTCCTTCCTCGCGTCCGCCGTCGACATGGAGTCCTTCATCGAGAACGTCGTCGCCACCTGCGACCACGTCGGCGCCCGCCTGAAGTCGAAGAAGAAGATCAACCTCTCCTTCGACGAGTGGAACGTCTGGTACATGTCCCGCACCCACGACCAGGTCAGCGTCCTCGACTGGCCCGAGGCCCCGCGCCTGCTGGAGGACAACTACACCGTCACCGACGCCGTCGTCCTCGGCTCCCTGCTGATCGCGCTGCTCCGGCACGCCGACCGCGTGACCGTCGCCTGCCTCGCCCAGCTCGTCAACGTCATCGCCCCGATCACGACCGAGCCCGGCGGCCCCGCCTGGCGGCAGACCACGTTCTTCCCCTTCGCCCAGGCCTCGAAGCACGGCCGCGGCGAGGTGTTGGACGTGCGCGTGGACTCGCCGGTGTACGAGACGGAGAAGTACGGCGAGGCCGACCTGCTGCACGCCACCGCCGTCCGCGCCGACGACGGCACGGTCACCGTGTTCGCCGTCAACCGCAGCCGCGCCGAGGCCCTGCCCCTGGAGGTGGCCCTGAACGGCCTCGACCTGACCCGCGTCACCGAGCACAGCGCCCTCTCCGACGCCGACCCGGACGCCCGCAACACCCTCGCCCAGCCCGACCGGGTGGCCCCGCACCCGGTCGACGGCACCCGCGTCGAGGACGGGCGGCTCACCGCCGTACTGGAGCCGCTGTCCTGGAACGTGATCCGCCTCGCCTGACCGGCGGTCCGGGGGTGCCGTACCGGCTCCTCCACAATGGGCGCATGAGGATCTCGGCACGGGCGGACTACGCGGTACGGGCGGTCCTGGAGCTGGCCGTACGGCAGGACGGCGACGGCCCCGTCAAGGCGGAGGCCGTCGCCGCCGCCCAGGGCATCCCGCACAAGTTCCTCGAAGGGATCCTCGGCGATCTGCGCCGCGGCGGCATCGTGGACAGCCGCCGCGGCGGTGGCGGCGGCTACCGCCTCGCCCGCCCCGCGGCCGAGATCACCGTCGCCGACGTCATCCGCGCCGTCGACGGCCCCATCGTCTCCGTCCGCGGCGAACGCCCCACCGCCCTCACCTACCAGGGCACCGCGGAGCCCCTGCTGCCGCTGTGGATCGCGCTGCGCGCCAACGTGCGCCGCATCCTGGAGGGCGTCAGCGTCGCCGACATCGCCGCGAGACGCCGCCGGGGGGAGTGAACAGCGCCAAGTGAATGGCCGGAGCGCGGCCTTCACAGAAAGCGCACACCTCGCGCACAGTCCCAACGGACACAGACACCCCCCACCCGAAAGGACGGTCGACCATGCCTGCCGGCCTTCTCGTGGGCGGCGCGCTCGCCGCGCTGCTCACCTCCGCCACCGCCGTGCCGCAGTCCTCCCCGGCCTTCACCGACCCGCCCCCGGACAAGATCGTCATCAAGGTCGCCACAGTGAACGGCTCCGGCTGTCCCCAGGGCACGACGGCGGTGGCGGTCAGCGAGGACAACACGGCCTTCACCGTGACCTACAGCGACTACCTCGCCCAGGCGGGCGGCAACTCCGACCCCACCGCGTTCCGCAAGAACTGCCAGCTGTCGCTGGTCGTGCACGTGCCCGGCGGCTTCACGTACGCCATCGCCAGCGCCGACTACCGGGGCTTCGCGTCCCTCCAGAAGGGCGCCACGGGCATGCAGCGGGCGTCGTACTACTTCCAGGGCTCGCCCCAGACGGAGTACCGCGCCCACCCCGTCTCCGGGCCGTACAACGACAACTGGCAGGCCACGGACGAGACCGACTGGGCCCAGCTCGTATGGGCGCCCTGCGGTGTGCAGCGCAACTTCAACATCAACACCGAGCTGCGCGTCAACGCGGGGTCCACCCCGAACAAGGTCAGCTTCATGACCATGGACTCCACGGACGGCGACATCAGCACCGTCTACCACCTGGCGTGGCAGCCCTGCCCGGCGCGCTGACGTACACCGCATCCGCCGCCGTGCCCGCCCGGGGCGGCGGCGGAGGCGTGTCCCTGCCCCGCCTCCTCTGTCCGACATGACGGACCGTCAGATCGCGCTCCCTGATCTCCGCGTGACCCGTCACTGCGCCGTCTCCGCATTCGGCCGGAACACCTCGGCCATCGGCCTCGCCGGGTCCACCGCCGGCCTGCCCGGCACCTGGACCGACTGCGGCGTCGTCTGCACCTCCACCTCCTCCAGCGACGACGGCCGCTGCATCGGCCCCGGCGGCCAGCCGATCACGAAGGACGTCGACGGAAACCTGATCGTCCACCACTGCTGCGACGGCAACGACCACGGCACACCCGAGCTGGGCATCAACCTGCTGAACTGGAGCAGCGGCTGACCCGTCGCCCACTGAGACGGCGCCGCGTGTGCGGGGCGGGCCGGCGGACCGCCCCGCACACACCACCGTGCCGGTCCCGGACCCTTCCCTCAGCGCTCCCCGGAACCGGAAGGCGGGCCCTCGCTATCCCGCCTGCTCCATACCGGCCGCATTCGGCCACATGCCCGGGCTCGGCCAGCCCGTCGCCGGGGCCGGGGTCAGCCCATTGGTGCCCCGCACCTGCGCGGCCGTGAGCCCTCCGCGCGCCGGGACCCCCGGCGGTGTCAGCCCCGGCGGTGTCAGCCCCGGCGGTGTCAGCCCCGCCGCGGCGGGCACCGGCTGCGGCATCGGCGCCGGAGCGGGGCTCGGCACCGGCACCGGCGCCGGAGCGGGAGCCGGTGCGGGGGCAGGGGCCGGTGCGGGTGCGGGTGCGGGTGCGGGTGCGGGTGCGGGCGCGGGCCTGGCGGCTGCCGCCGGTGCCGCGGGCGCGGAGCCCGGCGCCACCTGCGGCAGCGGCTGCGGCTGCGGCGCCCCCGCCGTCACCGCCGCGATCCCCGCCCCGTTCGTCGCGCTCACCAGCCGGTCCACCGCCGCCGTACCCGAGCTGTAGCTGGTCCCGTTGCCCGGCTCGGGTACGGCGGCTCCCCTCCTGGACGTCCCGTAGAGCACCTGTTCCAGGCCGGACACCAGGCGACGCACGTCCACCTGGGGGCGTACCACGAGACGCAGGAAGCGACTGGACGAACCGATCTTGTTGCCGCACTCGCGGACCAGGATCCGGTGCTCGGTGAGCAGCCGGTCCCGCACCACGGTGCCCTCGGCGCCCACGGGCAGACGCACGAAGAGGAAGTTCCCCTGCGAGGGATAGACGGTCAGGCCGGGCAGCTCCGACAGCCGGCTCGCCATCTCCAGACGGTCCCGGCGCACCTGCGTCAGACTCTGCGCGTACTCCGCGCCGTGCTCCTTCAACATGAACACCACATGCTCGGCGAAGGAGTTGAGGTTCCACTTCGGCAGCATGGAGCGCACCCGCCGGGCCAGTGCCGGGTTCGCCACCAGATAGCCGAAGCGGATGCCGTGCAGGCCGAAGTTCTTTCCGAGGCTGCGCAGCACGATCACGTTCGGCCGCACCATCGCCTCCTGCACCACCGACGTGTCCTGCTCGGCGTCCGCGAACTCCAGGAAGCTCTCGTCGATCACGACGAGGTCCCGGTCGGCCATCGCGTCCATGAACTGCACGACCGCCTGCTTGCGCTGATAGCCGCCGTCGGGGTTGTTCGGGTTGCAGATCACCACCGTGCGGGTGCCGCGCACCCGTACGAACTCGGCGTACTGCGCCAGGTCGAGGGCGAACCCGTTGGCCTCCTGCAACGGGAACATGTCCACCCGCTTGCCGGTCTCCATCGGCTGGTCCGTCCACCGCCCGAACGTCGGCACCGGCACGGCGAGGGACTCACGGACCAGCAGATGGTCGATCCAGGTGATCAGCTCCGTGGAGCCGTTGCCCATCGCCACGCACTGCGCCGGAAGGTGCAGCAGACCGCACAGCTCGGCCGTGATGGTCTCGGCGCTGCTCGGGTAGTACGTGACGATCTCCCGCAGCCGCGCCGCCATCTCGTCGAACATCGCCGGGGTGGGGAAGTACGGGTTGCAGGGGATGCAGAAGTCGACCGGGCCGGAACCGTCGCCGCTCTCCCTGGTCAGCGAAGCCATCGACGGGCTGTGCGCCGCGGTGCTGCGGAAGAGCGAGGTGACGTTTCCGGCCAAGGCGACCTCCGTGTGTGGGGTGGCCCGTGCGGGGGAGCACGGGCCACCCCTGTGTACGCGCGCCGGCGCGCGGATGTTCAAACGGAGGGGAACACCCGTCCCGCGGACCCCTCAGGCATCGAAGGAGTGCACGGTCCGCGTCCGGTACACCTGCCCCGGCCGCAGCACCGTCGACGGGAACGACGGCTGGTTCGGCGAGTCCGGGAAGTGCTGCGTCTCCAGGCACAGCGCGTCGCCCTGCCGGTAGACCCGGCCGCTCGTGCCGGTGAGGGTGCCGTCGAGGAAGTTGCCCGAGTAGAACTGGAGGCCGGGCTCGTTGGTGGCGATGCTCAGGGTGCGGCCGGAGGACGGGTCGCGCAGCGTCGCCGCGTGCTCGGGCCGGGCCGTGATGCCCTTGTCCAGCACCCAGTTGTGGTCGAAGCCCTGGGCGAGGATCTGCTGCGGATGCCCGGCGCGGATGTCCCGTCCGACGGGCTTGGCACGCCGGAAGTCGAACGGTGTCCCGGCGACCTTCGCCAGCTCGCCCGTCGGGATCAGGCCGCTGTCGGTGGGCGTGTACCGGGAGGCCGCGATCCGCAGCTCGTGGTCCTCGATGCCGCCGCTGCCCTCACCGCCGAGGTTCCAGTAGACGTGGCTGGTCAGGTTGACGACGGTGGCCTTGTCGGTGGTGGCCTCGTAGTCGATGATCCAGTCGCCGTGCCGGGTCAGCGTGTACGTCACCGTGACGCGCAGCGTGCCCGGGTAGCCCATCTCGCCGTCCACGCTGACGTGGTGCAGGCGCAGCCCCACGTCGCTGCCGTGCGTGAACGGCTCCACGTCCCACACCCGCTTGTCGAAGCCCTTCGCCCCGCCGTGCAGGCTGTTGTCGCCGTCGTTGACGGACAGCTGGTACGTCCTGCCGTCGAGGGTGAAGCGGCCCTTGCCGATGCGGTTGCCGTAGCGGCCGATCAGCGCGCCGAAGTACGGGCTGGACGCCACATAGTCGTCCAGGTTGTCGAAGCCGGCGGAGACGTTGGCGTACCGGCCGTGCCGGTCGGGGATCTCCAGGGACTGCACGATGCCGCCGTACGAGAGCACCTTCAGCCGGGTGCCGCCGTTCTCCAGCGACCAGCGGTGCACCTTCGTCCCGTCGGCGAGCGTGCCGAACAGCTCCTTCACGGGCTTCCTTCCCTTCCCCGACGCGGGAGCGGCCTCGGCGGTGCCGCCGAGCGCCGTCGCGGCGAGGCCCGCCGCCGCTGCCGATGCGAGGACGGTGCGTCTGTTCAGTTCCATGAGTGCGGCTCCTGAAGGGGAGAGGGCCCCGCACACCGTGCGGGGCCCGCGCTGACTTACGAACCGGACTTGCGCTTGTTCCACACGTCGAACCCGACCGCGGCCAGCAGGGCGAGGCCCTTGATGACCTGCTGCCAGTCGGTGCCGACGCTGAGGAGGTTCATGCCGTTGTTCAGCACACCGAGGACGAGGCCGCCGATGATCGCGCCGAGGACGGTGCCGACACCGCCGCTCATGGACGCGCCGCCGATGAACGACGAGGCGATCGCCTCGAGTTCGTAGTTCAGGCCGGCCTTCGGCGAGGCCGCGTTCAGGCGGGCGGCGATCGCCAGTCCCGCCAGGGCCGCGAGCGCGCCCATGTTCAGGAAGACGAAGAAGGTGACCTTCTTGTCCTTCACACCGGACAGCTTCGCCGCCGGCAGGTTGCCGCCGATCGCGTAGATGTGCCGTCCGAACACCGAGTTGCGCATGACGTAGCCGTAGCCGACGACCAGCGCGCCCAGGATCAGCAGGACGATCGGGGCGCCCTTGTAGCTGGCGAGGAGCAGCGTGACCACGAGGATCGCGGCGACGATCGACACCAGCTTGAGCAGGAACAGGTTGAGCGGCACGACGTCCAGCGAGAACTCCCGCTGCCGCCTGCGGTCGCGGACCTCCTGGAGGACCGCGAAGACGATCAGCGCGAGACCCAGCAGCAGGGTGAGGTTGTGGTAGTTGGTGTGCGGGCCGACCTCCGGCAGGAAGCCGTTGCCCATCTTCTGCAACCCGTTCGGGAACGGGCCGAGGGTCTGCCCCTCCAGCAGGATCTCCGTGAACCCGCGGAAGATCAGCATGCCGGCGAGGGTGACGATGAACGACGGTATGCCGAGATACGCGATGAAGAAGCCCTGCGCCGCGCCGGCCGCCGCGCCCGCCAGCAGGCACAGCACGAACGCGACCGGCCAGGGCACCCCGTGCTGCACGGTGAGCACGGCCGCGAACGCGCCGGTAAAGGCGGTGACCGAGCCGACGGACAGATCGATGTGCCCGGCGATGATCACCAGCATCATGCCGATCGCGAGGATCAGCACATAGCTGTTCTGCAGGACCAGGTTGGAGACGTTGCGCGGCAGCAGCAGATCTCCGTCGGTCCACACCGCGAACACGGCGACGATCAGGCCGAGGGCGAGCAGCATGCCGTACTGGCGCATGTTGCGGCGCAGCCCGTCGATCACCAGCGCCGGCAGGCCCCGGCCGTCGGTGTCGCCGCCGCCGGCGCCCGGCGGTGCGGCGGCCGGGCTCTTGGTCACTTCGGTGCTCATCGCGTTACCTCTTTGTCCTTGGTCATCTGACGCATCAGCACTTCCTGCGTGGCCTCGGCCCGCGGGACCTCGCCGGTGAGCCGCCCGGCGGCCATGGTGTAGATCCGGTCGCACATGCCGAGCAGCTCGGGCAGTTCGGAGGAGATGAAGACGACCGCCTTGCCCTCGGCGGCGAGCCGGTCGATGACCGTGTAGATCTCGTACTTGGCGCCGACATCGATGCCGCGCGTGGGTTCGTCGAGGATCAGCACATCCGGCCCGGCGAAGATCCACTTGCTGAGGACGACCTTCTGCTGGTTGCCGCCGGACAGCTTGCCGACCGGTTCGAAGACGGTCGGCGCCTTGATGTTCATGGAGGTGCGGAACTCCTCGGCGACCTGCCGTTCCTCGTGCTCGTCGACGATCCCGCGGCGCGCGACCTTGGACAGCGCGGTCAGGGAGATGTTCCGGTTGATGGTGTCGATGAGGTTGAGGCCGTAGTGCTTGCGGTCCTCGGTGACGTACGCGATGCCGTGCCCGACCGCCTCGGCGACGGTACGGGTGCGGATCTCCTTGCCGTCCTTGAGGACCGTGCCGCCCGCGTACCGGCCGTAGGTGCGGCCGAAGACGCTCATCGCGAGTTCGGTGCGGCCGGCGCCCATCAGCCCGGCGATGCCGACGATCTCCCCGCGGCGCACCTCGATCGACACATCGTCGACGACCTTGCGCTGCTGGTCGATGGGGTGGAGGACGGTCCAGTTGCGGATCTCCAGCGCCGGGGCGGCGCCGTCCTCCGCGTGGTGCGGGGTGCGGTCGGGGAAGCGGTTGTCGAGGTCCCGGCCGACCATGCCGCTGATGATGCGGTCCTCGGTGGTCTCCGGCGCCTTCACATCGAGGGTCTCGATGGACCGGCCGTCGCGGATGATCGTGACGGAGTCGGCGACCCTGCGGATCTCGTTGAGTTTGTGGGAGATGATGATCGAGGTGATGCCCTGGTCCTTCAACTGAAGGATCAGATCGAGGAGTTTGCCGCTGTCCTCGTCGTTGAGCGCCGCGGTCGGCTCGTCGAGGATGAGCAGCCTCACCTTCTTCGACAGCGCCTTGGCGATCTCCACGAGCTGCTGTTTGCCGACACCGATGTCGGCGACGCGGGTCTCGGGGTGCTCGTCGAGACCGACGCGGCGCAGCAGTTCGGTGGCGTGCCGCAGGGTGTCGTTCCAGTCGATGAAGCCGCGCCGGGCGTGTTCGTTGCCGAGGAAGATGTTCTCCGCGATCGACAGGAACGGCACGAGGGCCAGCTCCTGATGGATGATCACGATGCCGCGTTCCTCGCTCGCGCGGATGTCCTTGAACCGGCAGACCTCTCCGTCGAAGAGGATCTCGCCCTCGTAGCTGCCGTGCGGATGGACGCCGGACAGCACCTTCATCAGGGTGGACTTGCCGGCGCCGTTCTCCCCGCAGATGGCGTGGACCTCGCCCTGACGGACGGTCAGGGTGACGTCCGACAGCGCCTTGACACCGGGAAAGGTCTTGACGATCGAGCGCATTTCCAGGACGGGTCCCGCCATGGTCGTGCCTTCCAATCCGTGAGGGATGCCCGGTTACTTGAGCTGGTCCGCGGTGTAGTAGCCGCCCTCGACCAGGACCTTCTCGTAGTTGGTCTTGTCGACGCTGACCGGCTGAAGCAGGTAGGACGGGACGACCTTGGAGCCGTTGTCGTACGTCTTGGTGTCGTTCACCTCGGGCTTCTTGCCGTTGAGGACGGCGTCCACCATGTTCGAGGCGACCTTGGCGAGTTCGCGGGTGTCCTTGTAGACGGTCTGGGTCTGCTCCCCGGCGATGATCGACTTCACGGAGGCCAGCTCCGCGTCCTGCCCGGTCAGCACGGGCAGCGGCTTGTCGCCGGAGCCGTAGCCGTCGGACTTCAGCGCGGACAGCACACCGATGGAGATGCCGTCGTACGGGGAGAGGACCGCGTCGACGCGGGCGCTCTTGTACGACTTGGTGAGGATGTCGTCCATGCGCCGCTGGGCGGTGGCACCGTCCCAGCGCAGCGTGGTGACCTGGGTCAGCTCGGTCTGGCCGGAGCGCACGACGAGCTTCTTGCTGTCGATGTACGGCTTCAGCACGCTCATCGCGCCGTTGAAGAAGTACTTGGTGTTGTTGTCGTCGTTGGAGCCGGCGAACAGCTCGATGTTGAACGGGCCCTTGCCGCTCTCCAGGCCGAGCTTGTCGACGATGTACGTGGCCTGGAGCCGGCCGACCTTCTCGTTGTCGAAGGACGCGTAGTAGTCCACGTCGGGCGTGCCGAGGATCAGCCGGTCGTACGCGATGACCGGGATGCCCGCGTCCTTGGCCTGCTGGAGGACGTTGTTGAGGGACTTGTTGTCGATGGCGGCGACGATGAGCGCCTTGACGCCCTGGGTGATCAGGTTCTCGATCTGGGAGACCTGCTGGTCGGGGTCGTCCTCCCCGTACACCAGCTTGGTCTTGTAGCCCTTGGACTCCAGGTCCTTCTTGACGTTGTTGCCGTCGGCGATCCAGCGTTCGGAGGATTTCGTCGGCATCGCGATGCCGATGGTGCCGCCCTTGGCGGACCCCTTGTCCTCCTTGCTTCCGCCCTCGCTGTCCTGGCCGCACGCGGTCAGGGAGAGAGCGAGGGAGACGGCTCCGGCTATGGCGGCGAGAGCAGCTCTGCGATTGCGCATGATCATCATCCTCGATGTAGGCGCACGGCTCGATCGGGCGGTGCGGGTGACGCTGCGGGGTGAACTCGGCCGAGCAGGTGTGTGGGATTCTGTTGGACTGCGTCGGCTTCTGTGAAGAGGTGTGTCGGAAACTTTATGAACGTGTTTCGAAGCGGCGCAGGGTGCCCGGCAGCCGTGTCCCGGGCGGCGCCATGTCGCCGTCGGCGCCGTGCCGGGCCAGCAGGTCCAGCGCCAGCCGGCCCCGCCGCACCCGCTCCTTCGCGGTGGCCAGGGTCAGCTCCCGCAGGTGGTGGCCGTACGGGTAGATGCCGGGGGCCTTCGACAGGCCGAACTTCAGATACAGCGGCGCCCCGCGCCGGATCAGCTCGGCCACCTCGTACATCCGCACATAGCCGCCGAGGTCGTCCGGCGCCTCGATGTACATGTCCATCGGGGCGGCCGACACCCGGCGGATCTCCGTGAGGTGGTCCAGGGTCAGATCGCTCGGCACATTGATCGAGTCCGCGCCGAGCCGCTCGTACACCGCGTAGCTCGCCGGGTTGACCGGCCCGATCAGTGCGGACACCTTCAGGGTGGTGTCGGCGGGCAGGACGCCCTCGGCGCGTGCCCGGTGCAGCGTCCACAGCACGCCCTCGTCGGCGACGAGCAGGCACTTCACACCCAGCTCGGTCGCGCGCACGGCGTCCTCGACGCACCCGGCGACGGCGTCATGACCACGGGCGCGCAGTCCGGCCCCCCGCGAGTCGGTGCGCACCGAGCCGCCGATGTCCCAGGTGCCGCGCGGCCCGGTGAACAGACACAGTTCGATGTCGCGTTCGGCGGTGGCCTCGACCATCTCGGTGATCTCGGCGTCGGTGAGCATCCACACGCCGCTGCCCTGGCTGATCCGGTGGATCGGCACATCGAGCCGGGCGGATTCCTTCAGCACCACCGCGAGCGCCTCCGGGCCCTCGCAGGAGGGGATCTCGGTGCGCCAGCGCCCGCCGCCCGGGAAGGTGTGCGGCGAGGCGTCGGCGGGGTCCGGCGGAGGAGCGTCGAGACCGAGCGCGGCGAGTGCCTGCTCGCCGGGTCGTCGGGGTGCCGGGGCGGAGGGGTCGGTCACAAGCTGTCCTTAGAGTCCTGGGGGCCGGGGCTGACGGTCCGACGGGAGGAGAGACCCGGGCGGCCGAGAGGCCGGGACCCCTGGTGTTCGATATATCGGACGTGGTTCGTGTCGTGGGGCGTGCGGAGGTCAGGTGCGGCGCGGACGGTGCGGTGCGGCGTCCTGCACGGGTCCGGCGTCCGGGCCGCCGTACCGGCGGATCGCACGGGACGCCGTACGAGGTCGCACGGAGCCGCCGTGCGAGGCCGGTCAGGGGTGCAGCAGCACCTTGCCCACCTTCGGGTCGCCGGAGCCCACCAGGTCGATGGCGCGGGCGAACTCGGTGAGCGGCAGCTCGTGCGTGACGAGCGGACGGGGGTCCAGCAGCCCGGCGGCGAAGACCCGGCAGGTGTGCGCCCACGCGTCGGGCGGCGCCCCGAAGACGGTGTGCACCTCCAGCTGCCGTACGACGAGATCCGTCGGGTCGAGTCCGTCCGCGCCCGGCGCCGGGATGCCGGTCAGCACCAGCCGGCCGCCCCGGCGCAGCAGGGCCGCGGCCGTGCGGGCGGCGTCGGCGGACCCGGCGGTCTCGACGACGACGTCGTAACCGCCGTCCGGTTCCTCGTCCTTGGTGCGGAAGGAGGTCGCCCCGAACCGCAGGGCCAGCTCCTCGCGGTCCCGTCGTGTGCCGACCACCAGCAGCTCGCCGGGCGAGGCCGCGCGCAGGAACTGCACGGCGAACATGCCGAGGGTGCCGGTGCCGACGACCGCGACCCGCTCACCGGGCCGGGCGTTCGCCTTGAGCGCGGCGGCGGCGATGCACGCCGCCGGTTCCAGCAGCGCCGCCGCCGTCAGGTCGGCGTGGTCGGGCAGGACGTGCAGCAGCCGGGCCGGCAGGGTCAGCGTCGGGGCCATGGCGCCCGGCTGGGTGAAGCCGGTCTCCTCGTACCCGGCGGTGCACAGGGTGGTGTCACCGGCGTGGCAGCGGTCGCAGACCTGGCAGTTGCGGAACCCCTCCCCGACGACCTTCCGCCCGACGAGCGAGCCGGGCACGCCCGCGCCGACGGCCGCCACGGTGCCGGACCACTCATGGCCGGGCGTGAGCGGGTAACGGACGTACCCTTCCGGCCGGTTGCCCTGGTAGACCTCGCGGTCGCTGCCGCAGATCCCGGCGGCGTGCACCCGCACCAGGGCCTCACCGGCCTCGGGCGGGCGCGGGATGTGCGGGACGAGCCGGTGCTCGCCCGGCTTGTCGACGACGACGGCCGTGCTCATGCGCCGCCCTCCTTCGGCTTGCGCTTCTCCCAGCCCTCGGCCCACAGATCGAAGTGGGCGCGCTGCTGCGGGAACTCGGCGGCGGCGTCCACGTCCAGCTCGACACCGAGGCCGGGCGCGTCGGACAGATGGAAGCAGCCGTCCTCCGGGTCCACCTGCGGGGCGCCCTTCACGACCTTCTTGATCTCGGCGTCCGCGAAGTCGTTGAAATGCTCGAGCACCTTGAAGTTGGGGGAGGTGAACCCGACCTGGAGGCTGGCGGCGGTGAGCACCGGGCCGCCCACGTTGTGCGGGGCGACGAGCATGTAGTGGGTCTCGGCGGTCGCGGCGAGCTTGCGGGTCTCCCAGATGCCGCCGATGTGGCCGACGTCCGGCTGGAGGATGTCCGCGGCCTGGCTCTCGAACAGCTCGCGGAACTCGATCCGGTCGTGGATGCGCTCGCCCGTGGCGACCGGGACGTCCACCTTGGCGGCCACCTTCTCGAGTGCCTTCAGGTTCTCCGGCGGCACCGGCTCCTCCAGCCAGGCGGGCCGGAACGGCGCCAGCTCCTTCGCGAGCCGTACGGCGGTGGCGGGGGAGAAGCGGCCGTGCATCTCCAGCATCAGCTCGGCGTCGGGGCCGATCGCGTCCCGTACGGCCTCGATGAGGGAGACCGCGTACAGGGTCTGCTGCTGGTCCAGCTCGAAATGGCCGGTGCCGAAGGGGTCGATCTTCAGCGCGCGGTAGCCGCGCTCCATGACCGCGCGGGCCGCCTTGTGGTACGCCTCCGGGGTCCGCTCGGTGGTGTACCAGCCGTTGGCGTACGCCTTCACCCTGTCGGTGACCTTGCCGCCGAGCAGCTGCCACACCGGCACGCCGAGCGCCTTGCCCTTGATGTCCCAGCAGGCCATCTCGACGACGGCGACACCGGACATCACGATCTCGCCGGCCCGCCCGTAGTCCCCGTACTTCATCCGGCGCACCAGATCCTCGACAGCGAACGGGTCGCTGCCGAGAATGTGGTTGACCTCGGCTTCCTTCAGATAGCCGAGCAGAGCGTCGGTGTGACCGAGCATCCGGGTCTCGCCGACTCCCGAGATCCCCTCGTCGGTGTGCACCAGCACGTAGGTCAGGTTCCGCCAGGGCGTCCCGACCACGTGTGTGCTGATTCCGGTGATGCGCACGCTGTTCGACCCCTCGTGAACGTCGGCTGTGTTCGAAATTTCGTCACACGTTCGAAATGCTGGCGTGACAGTAAGGACGGGGCGCGGGACGTGTCAATGGGTGCCGCACGGGTTGCTTTCGGCAGTTTTCGACGACCGTCCTTCGTACGCCGCTTTCGCGCCGGTGCGGCCGGGATGGGTGCCGATGGCCCGGCTTGGCGCAGCCCGACACGCGCTCTCCCACACAACTTTCACAGCGGTCTCTAGGCAGGTCGCCGAGGCGGAACTTAGTCTTCCCGCGTCATGGACTTCTGCCACTCCTGCCACCGTCACCTCAACGGAGCCCTGGCCTGCCCGGGTTGCGGCATTCCCGCCGAACAGCTCCGCGCGACCGGACCGCAGGGGTACGACGGCGGCCACGGCGCCGAGAGCGCGTACGCCGCCCAGGGGGCGCAGGGCGGGCACGCCGGGTACGCGGCGCAGGGCGCGCACGGCTCCTTCGGCGGGTACGACGGATACGGCGCGCACGGCGGCGAGGGCGGGCCGGGCGCCCGGGGCCGGTACGGCACGGAGACGGCGTACGCCGACCCGGGTCCGTACGACCCCTACGACGCCTACGACCCGTACGCCTCCGCACCGTACGCGGGGTACGACCAGGACCCCGGCGCGGGCGAGGCCGACGCCGCCGCGGAGGACGCCGGGGTGCCGGCCGACGGCCCGTGGGAGGGCAGGGCTGCCGCGCGCCGCCGTGGCGGCAGAGGGCGCCGCGTCCCCGAGGCTCCGCGGGACACGGACGAGGAGGGGCGCACCGACGACACCGACGACACCGAGGAGGCGGTCGGCCGGCGCGACCGCAAGGCTGCGGCCCACCGCAGACGCCGACGCCGCGCGGTCCTGGTGGCCGCCGGTTTCGTGCTGGCGGCGGGCGGGTTGAGCCTCGCCGAGCTGGGCATCGACGCCCCCGGTTTCTCCTCGCCGGAACCCGCGGCGGCCGACGACGACACCACCGACGGCGCCACATCGCCGGCGGCCGGCCCCGACGCCGGGCAGTCGCCCCGCCCGCTGGAGGACACCGCCGGCACCGGCGCCCGCCCGTCGGCCTCGGCGAAGGCCTCCGCCTCCGCCTCCGCGTCGCCGTCGGCCTCGGCGTCCCCGTCCGGCTCGGCGTCCCCGTCACCGGGGGGTACGACGTCCTCGGCGGCGCCCCCGCCGGCGCAGCAGCCCGCGCCGACCGCCACCTCCGCGCCCTCCGGCGGCGGCTCCGACCCGGACCCGACGCCGACCCCGACGAGCGAGCCGACGACCGCGGAGCCCTCTGACGAGCCGGAGCCGGCGGAGACCTGCAACCGGTTCCTGTGGTGGTGCACCTGAGCCGCCCTCACGGCCCCCGAGCGGGCCCGCACGGCGTGTCGAGTCCCCCGGTGCTTCTCGCCGTATCGATCACCGAGACCCCAGAATGCGGGAAGGGGTCACGGCAGGCGCGCAGAGCGCACTCGGTGAGGAGAGCGGATGACGCAGGAGATCCACGGCACCGTCGCGGACGGGTTCGAGGAGGCGCGGGAGGAGTTCGCCGCGTTCGTCGCCGGGGAACGCCCCGACTACGAGGGCCAGTTGTGCGCCTACGTGCACGGCCGCAAGGTCGTCGACCTGTGGGCGGGCGCCGACGCCGGCTCCCTGTACGGCGTGTTCTCCTCCACCAAGGGCGCCGCCCACCTCGTCGTCGCGCTGCTGGTGCAGGACGGCACGCTGGAACTGGACCGCGAGGTCACGTACTGGTGGCCGGAGTTCGGTGCCGAGGGCAAGGACGGCCTGACCCTGCGGGACCTGCTCGCGCACCGGGCGGGGCTGGTCGGCGTGGACGACGGGTTCACCCGTGAGGAACTCGCCGACGACCGGCTGATGGCGGAACGCCTCGCCGACCAGAAGCCGTTCTGGCGCCCCGGCACCGCGTTCGGTTACCACGCCCTGGTGATCGGCGCGCTGACCGGCGAGGTGGTGCGCCGCGCCACCGGCCGTACGCTTCAGGAGATCTACGAGGACCGGGTGCGGGCGCCGTACGGCCTGGACTTCTGGCTGGGCCTGCCGGAGTCCGAGGAGCCGCGCTTCCGGTCCGTGCAGCCGATGCTGCCGACACCGCCGCAGCAGGCCGCGCTGGACGCCCGCCCCGACGGGCCGCACACCCTGGCAGCGATCGCCTTCAACACGCAGGTGCCCGACCCGGGGGTACCGGAGGACTACGCCAACTCCCGCGCCGTACGCGCCAAGGGGCCCGCCTCGGCGGGCGGGGTGGCCTCGGCGCGCGGGCTGGCCGGGATGTACGCGGCGATGATCAGCGAGGTGGACGGCCGGCCGCCGCTGCTGAAGCCGGACACGCTGGCCGAGTTCGGGCAGATCCACTCCACCGGGTACGACCTGGTGAGCCGTGTGCACAAGAGCTTCGGGCTGGGCTTCCAGGCGACCGCCGACACCTGGTACCCGTTCCTCGGCGCCGGCACGGTCGGCCACAGCGGCGCCGGCGGCTCCCAGGCCTTCGCCGACCCGCGCTGCGGCCTCGCCTACGGCTACACGCGGCGCCGTCTGGCCTTTCCCGGCGGCGCCGCACCGGAGAACAACGCGCTGGTCAAGGCGGTGCACCGGGCCGCGGTGCGCGGGTAGGGGGCGTACGGGCGGCGTCCGGCCGCGGCTCTTGGCGTCAGACCAAGGTCACGGAGATGTTCCCGCGGGTCGCCTTGGAGTACGGGCACACCTCGTGGGCCTTCTTCACCAGCGTGGCGGCGGTCTCCGCGTCCACGCCGGGGATGTCGGCGGAGATCTTCACGATGAGCCCGAAGCCCTCGTCGTTCCTGCCGATGCCGACCTCGGCGGTCACGGTGGAGCCGGAGACGTCGGCGCCCTCCTGGCGGGCGACGACGCCGAGCGCGCCCTGGAAGCAGGCGGCGTAACCGGCGGCGAACAACTGCTCCGGGTTGGTGCCGGCGCCGCTGCCGCCCATCTCGACGGGCGGGTTCACGACGACGTCGAGCCGGCCGTCGTTCGTGGAGACGCGGCCGTCGCGGCCGTTCTCCGCGGTGGCCACGGCGGTGTACAGGACGTCGGACTGCTGGATCGGCATGCGGATCTCTTCCTCCTCGGTCCGCCGCGACCCGCGCCCACGATCGCCCGGCGGATTTCGGAAAGAAGTTACCGCATACCGGAAGGCGCGGGAAGGGGGCTGAGCGGCCGGCGGGGGCCCAGAGGAGAGCGAAAGGGCCCCCGCAGGGGCCCGCTCGCACTCTGACCGCACCGCTCGGCGGGTGTCAGAGCCGGACGACCATCTTCCCGATGTTGTCGCCGCGCAGCACGCCGAGGAACGCCTCCAGGGTGTTGCCGATGCCCTTGACGACGGTCTCCCGGTACTTCAGCTCGCCCGAGGCGACCCACGGGGCGACCTCCTGGACGAACTGCGGCT
The DNA here is from genome assembly GCF_023072675.1 of Streptomyces sp. XM83C. Lineage (GTDB taxonomy): Bacteria > Actinomycetota > Actinomycetes > Streptomycetales > Streptomycetaceae > Streptomyces > Streptomyces thermocoprophilus. Next base: position 24,936 of record NZ_JALLGL010000009.1, on the reverse strand, counting down.
GGAGATCGTAGTGGTCGCCGACGAGGAAGCCCTCGATACGGCCGCGGGTCTGGATCAGCCGGGCCAGGTTGCGCGGGCCGGGGGCGGGCTCAGTGTTGTTGTAGACGGAGATCATGCCGCAGACGGCGATCCGGCCGTCCCGGTTCAGCGAGCCGATCGCGGCCTCCAGGTGGTCGCCGCCGACATTGTCGAAGTACACGTCGATGCCGTCCGGGGCGGCGGCCCGCAGCTGCTCGCTCACCGGACCGTTCTTGTAGTTGAACGCGGCGTCGAAGCCGTACTCCTTCACCAGCAGCTCGACCTTCTCGTCGGAGCCCGCCGAGCCGATCACCCGCGAGGCGCCCTTGAGTCGTGCGATCTGCCCCACCTGGCTGCCGACGGCACCGGCCGCACCGGAGACGAAGACGGCGTCGCCCTCCTTGAAGGACGCGGTACGCAGCAGACCCGCGTACGCCGTGAGCCCCGTCATGCCGAGGACGCCGAGGTAGGCGGAGAGCGGTGCGGCCTGCGCGTCCACCTTCACGGCGGTCTTCGCGTCCACGACCGCGTACTCGCGCCAGCCGAGGAAGTGCAGCACATGATCGCCGGGTGCGATGCCCTCGGCGCGGGACTCGACCACCTCGCCGACCGCGCCGCCCTGCATGACCTTGCCCAGCTCGAACGGGGCGACGTAGGACTTGGCGCTCGACATCCTGCCGCGCATGTACGGGTCGACGGACAGGAAGGTGTTGCGGACCAGGATCTGCCCCTCGCCGGGCGTGGGCACCTCGGTCTCCACCAGGGCGAAGTTCTCCGGCTGGGGCCAGCCGACCGGGCGGGAGAGCAGATGCCATTCGCGGTTGATCATGCCAGAGGCCTTTCCGATTTACTTCATTAACTGAAACAACCATGCGCCTGAAAATTTCAGCTTGTCAAGTAACGGGGTATTCTGGACCCATGGCCACCTCGCACCCGACCCGCCGCCCCGACGCCCTGACCCTGGAGGTCGTGGACCTCATCGGCTCGGTCGTGGCCCGCTACCACGAGGAGTACGAGGAAGCCGCCGCCGAGCACGCGCTGACCGGCGCCCAGGCCAAGCTCCTCGGCCTGCTCACCCTGGAACCGCTGCCGATGCGCAAGCTCGCCCACAAGCTCAAGTGCGAGCCGTCCAACGTCACCGGCATAGTCGACCGCCTGGAAGCCCGAGGCCTGGTCGAACGCCGCCCCGACCCCGCCGACCGCCGCGTCAAGGTCGCCGTCGCCACCGACGAGGGCCGCCGCATCGCCCGAGCCCTCCGCGACAACCTCGGCTTCGCCCGCGAACCCCTCGCCGCCCTCACCGAGGACGAACGCCTCAACCTCCGCGACCTCCTCCGCCGCATGCTGGGCACGGAGGCCGGAGGAGCGGCCGACGCGGGGGCCGGGGGAGCCCCGGACGACACGGGACGCTGAGAGCCGGGCGACCGTTCGAACGGCCGCCGGGCCCCCGATAGAGTCTCCGCCATGCGTGATCTCGGGGCGGGTTTCCGTCATCTTCTGGAAGGACAGCGGTGGGTGGCCCGGCACGGCCGGCAGTTCGGGTTCGGGCTGTTGCCCGGGCTGATCACGCTGGTGCTGTACCTCGCGGCGCTCGTCGCGCTCGCCGTGTGGGGCGGGGACGCCGTGGCCTGGGCGACGCCGTTCGCCGACGACTGGGGCAGCCCCTGGCAGGGCCTGTTCCGCGGCTTCCTCACCGTCGTGCTGTTCGCGCTCGGTCTGCTCCTCGCCGTCGTCACCTTCACCGCCGTGACCCTGCTCATCGGCGGTCCGTTCTACGACACCCTGTCGCAGGAGGTCGACCGGGACGTGTCCCCGGACGGCACCGCGCCGCAGTCCGGGCTGTCGTTCTGGCGCGAGCTGTGGATCTCCGCGCGGGACAGCCTGCGGATCGTGGTGCGCGCCGGCATCTGGGGTGTGCTGCTGTTCGCGCTCGGTTTCGTGCCCTTCGCCGGACAGACCGTCGTCCCGGTGATCGGCTTCTTCGTCACCGGGTTCTTCCTCACCGAGGAACTCACCGCCGTCGCCCTCCAGCGCCGCGGCGTCCAGCTGCGGGAACGTCTCGCCCTGCTCCGCTCCCGCAAGATGCTGGTCTGGGGCTTCGGCACCCCGCTCGGCCTCGCCTTCCTCGTACCGCTCGCCGCCGTCTTCCTGATGCCCGGCGCGGTCGCCGGCGCCACCCTGCTCTCCCGCGAACTGCTCGGCGAGGAGACGCGGGACGGCGACGACGACCACGAGGGCGACCGCTACGACGCCAACGACACCGGCGTACCTACGCCCCGGCCGCAGCCACCCGCAGGATCTCCCGCACCTGGGCGATGATGCCGAGCCCGTCGCGGGCGAACTCCGGTGCCGCGTCGTCGAACCCGGACATGCGCAGGATCTCCTGCGGTACCACACCGTCCAGCCGCTGCTCCTCCGCGGAGGGAGGGGGCGGTGAGGCGGCGACCGCCGATGCCGCCGCCGGGGCGGTGGTGAGAGCGCACAGCAGGGCCAGGCCGAGCACACCGAGGCGAAGTCGGTCGATTCTCACGGCGGTCGGGGTCCTTCCGTCGCGTGTGGGGCGGCGCGTGGTGCCGGACGCGCGCAGTGTCGCGGGCGGCGACGGGGGCCGCCATGGTGCGATGTCGGCCACGGGGCGGTCGAGGCCCCCGTGACGGACCCTGCCGCCTGCCGCGCGATACTGCCCGGCATGAAAACAGCCAAGGCAGCGAATCTGGCCGCCCTCTTCCTGATCGAGCTGGGCGCCGTAGGGGCCGCCGCCTACTGGGGCATCACCCTGGACGTGCCGACGCCGCTCGCCTGGCTCCTCGGCCTCGCCGCTCCGGCTGTCCTGGTCGTGCTGTGGGGCCTGTTCGGCTCGCCCAAGGCGCCGTACCGCACGCACGGTGCCCGCCGCGTCGGCTTCGAGGCGCTGTGGTTCGGGGCGGGGGTGGCGGCGCTGCTCGCGGCCGGGGCCGTCGGCTGGGCGATCGCCCTCGCGCTGCTGTGCGCCGTCAGCAAGAGCCTCGCCGTGCGCTGGGGGCAGTGAGGCTCAGGGGGTGTCCTCGCCCAGCAGCCGCAGGAAGTCCCGGAACGCCCCCGGCATGTCCACCGACGCCGGGTCGAGCAGCCACTGGTATTGCAGACCGTCCATCACCGCCACCAGCAGGGGCGCCACCCGCTCCGGGGTGAGGCCGTTCGGGAGGGTGTCGCCGTACTCGGCACGCAGGACGCCCGCCATGCTCTCCCGGACCCGCCCGTACCGCTCGGTGAAGTAGTCGCGGGCCGGGTGGCCCTCGGTGACGCTCTCGCCGAGGAGGGCCGAGAAGGTCTGGATGATGCCGGGGCGCATCGCGTTGTAGTCCACCAGTGAGGCGAGCAGGTCGAGCCGCCACCGGCTGTCGGGCACCGCGTCCCACTGGTCCCGCTCCTGGAGGACCGCGACCAGCAGCGCCTCCTTCGTCGGGAAGTGGTGCAGCAGGCCCTGTTGGGTCAGGCCGACCCGTTCCGCGACCGCCGCGAGGCTCGCGCCCCGGTAGCCGCGCTCGGCGATCACCTCCAGCGCCGCCCGGACTATCTCCGCGCGCCGCTCGGCGCTCCTGACCCGTGCGTTCATGGCGCCACCGTACGGCATCCCTCATCTCGTCATATAACAGCAAGATAACGAAACCTACCGTGCTACAGGTAGCGGGTGCACCATGAGGGCCACCGCACGGACGTCACCATGGAGGCACCCCCATGCCGGGAACCCCGCCCAGCCCGTCGAGCACGCCCGCCGGCACCGCCGCACCCGACGCCACGCCCGACGCCGCCAGGGAAGCCGTCGTCTCCGCCGCCCTCGCCGCACTCGATCTCGACGCCAAGACCCGGCTGCTGGCCGGTCAGGACCTGTGGACGCTGCCCGCGCTGCCCGAGATCGGCCTGAGGTCCCTCGTCATGTCGGACGGCCCGATCGGTGTGCGCGGCGTGCGCTGGAGCGCCGACGACCCGGCCGTCGCCCTGCCCTCCCCGACCGCGCTCGCCGCCACCTGGGACCCCGGCCTCGCCCACCGCGCCGGAGTGCTGCTCGCCCAGGAGGCCCGCCGCAAGGGCGTCCACGTGCTGCTCGCCCCCACGGTCAACCTGCACCGCTCCCCGCTCGGCGGACGGCACTTCGAGGCGTACAGCGAGGACCCCTGCCTCACCGGCCGTATCGGCACCGGATATGTGCGGGGCGTCCAGTCCGGCGGCGTCGCCACCACCGTCAAGCACTTCGTCGCCAACGACGCCGAGACCGACCGCTTCACCGTCGACAACAGGGTCGGCGAACGCGCCCTGCGCGAGCTGTATCTGGCGCCGTTCGAGGCGATCGTCGCCGGAGCCCGCCCCTGGGGCATCATGACCGCGTACAACCAGGTCAACGGCACCACCATGACCGAACACCGCCGCCTCGTCGGCGAGATCCTGCGCGGCGAGTGGGGCTTCGACGGCGTCAACGTCTCCGACTGGACCGCCGCCCGCGACACCGTCCGCGCCCTCCACGGCGGCCTCGACATCGCCATGCCCGGCCCCGACACCGTGTACGGCGAGCACCTCGCCCGAGCCGTCCGCTCCGGCGAGGTCGACGAGGCCCTCGTCGACGACGCCGTACGCCGCGTCCTGCGGCTCGCCGCCCGCGTCGGAGCGCTCGACGGCGCCGAACCCGCCGTCACCGAACCGCCCGCGCCCGTCGACGGTACGGCCCTCGCCCGTGAGATCGCCCGCCGCTCCTTCGTCCTCCTCCGCAACGAGAACGCCGCCCTGCCCCTGCGACCCGGCCGCACCGTCGCCCTCATCGGCGCCGCCGCCCGCGACGCCCGCGTCCTCGGCGGCGGCTCGGCCACCGTCTTCCCCGACCACGTCGTCTCCCCGCTCGACGGCCTCACCGCCGCGCTCCCCGACGGCACCCTCACCTACACGGTCGGCGCCGACCCCGCCACCGAACTCTCCATCGCCGAACAGGGCCTGGACCTCACCGCCGTGTGCCGCGCCGCCGACGGCACCGTCCTCGGCACCGCCCCCGCCGCCACCGGCCTCGTCCAGTGGGTCGGCGACGACCTGCCCGACGGCGTCACCCACGACCGCCTCCACACCGTCGAACTCACCGGCACCTTCACCCCCCGCACCACCGGCACGCACACCTTCGGCATCCGCGGCATCGGCACCTTCACCCTCACCGTCGACGGCACCACCCACTTCGACGGCCACCAGCCGCCCGCCGACAGCAGCGACCCCTTCGAGGCCGCCTTCGGCACCCCGGTGGCCCACGCCCACGTCGACCTCACCGCCGGCACACCCGTCCAGGTCTCCCTGCGTCATGCCGTCGACCCCGTCCCCGCCCGCCCGATCCGCTCCGTCCTGTTCGCGCTCGCCCACCAGGAGCCGCAGCGCGACCCCGACGAACTGATCGCCGAGGCCGTCGAGGCCGCCCGCGCCGCCGACACCGCCGTCGTCGTGGTCGCCACCACCGAACGCGTCGAGTCCGAGGGCTTCGACCGCGAGGACCTGCGCCTGCCCGGCCACCAGGACGCCCTCGTCGAAGCCGTCGCCGCCGTCAACCCCGACACGGTCGTCGTCGTCAACGCCGGCTCACCCGTCGAACTGCCCTGGCGCGAAAGGGTCGCCGCGATCCTCCTCACCTGGTTCCCCGGCCAGGAAGGCGGCGCCGCCCTCGCCGACGTCCTCACCGGCACCCATGAACCGGGCGGCCGGCTCCCCACCACCTGGGGCAGCCTCGCCGACGCCCCCGTCACCCAGGTCGTCCCCACCGACGGCCGACTCACCTACAGCGAAGGTGTCTTCATCGGCTACCGCGCCTGGGAACGCGCCGGCCGCACCCCCGCCTACCCCTTCGGCCACGGCCTCGGCTACACCGACTGGGCGTACGAATCCGTCGAGACGGACGGTACGACGGTGAAGGTCCGCGTCCGCAACACCGGCCCCCGCCCCGGCCACGAGACCGTCCAGGTGTACCTGGCCCCCACCTCCGCCGACCCCGGCGCACCGGAACGCCCCGCCCGCTGGCTGGCCGGCTTCGCAGGCGTCGACGCCGCCCCCGGCGAAACGGCCGACGCCGTCGTCGAACTGCCCCGGCGCGCCTTCGAGGTATGGGACGAGTCACGCGGAGCGTGGCGTTTTGTGAAGGGTTCGTACGAGATCCAGGTGGGCCACTCTCTCACGGACCGCGCACTCACCGCAGCGGTTAACGTCTGAACCGGGCACATCGCCTCGACGTGAGCGCCCCGGCCCGGGACCTGACCCCTGGCCGGGGCTCGTGACGGCCGCGGCGGGTGTGACAGCCCGCGCCCCATCAGGGGCAGCCCGGGCCGTGTCCCCAACAGCCGCAGCCGAACCCGTACGGGCCGCCGCAGGGCCTTCAGCCGTACCCGCCGCAGCCCTACCCGCCCCAGCAGCCCTACCCGCCGCAGCCGCAGCAGCCCCAGGCCCCGCGCATGAGCCTCGGCGAGGGGGAGATGCGGATCGACCCCACGCTCGACGCCGGGCAGCGTGAGCTGGTCATCGAGATCCAGAAGAAGTCGAAGACGTTCGCGATCGGGCTCGTCCTCGGCGTCCCGCTCACCTTCGGCGGTCTGCACCACGGCATCACCGAGAAGCCCGCCGGATTCGCCGCCGCCGCGATCGGGCTCGTCCTCGCCGCTGTCGGCGCCGTCGCCATGGTCCGGATGCGTGCCCTGCGCGAGCGGTTGCGGGGCATCACCCCGGACGCCTGGCGCTCCCCGGCCGCCCATCTGCCCGGAGCCCGCCGCGCCGCCACCCTCGCCGCCTACGTCAACGGCGTCCTCGCGCTGCTCAACCTCGGCGCCGTCGGCTGGCTGCTGGTGAAGGGCGCCGGCTGGGGCGCGTACGGCAACTCGTTCGGCTTCGGCGCCCTCATGCTCGGCGCCGCGATCCCGCTCGGCATGGGACTGGCCGCCGCGAGCACGATCCCGCAGCTGCTGCGGGTCGTCCCCGCCGGGGCCAAGGTCGGGCGCAGCCTGTACTCGGTCCTCATGGTCCTCGGCGCCACCATGCTCATCAACGGCGTCAAAGGCGCCGACCCGACCGCCCTCGTCGTCGGCGGTGCCGTCACCGCCGTCTGCCTGGGCGCCATGACCCTGCTGGGCCGCGCCGTCAAGCGCATGCGCGGCGAACAGAGCTGACGGCCCCGCCGCCCGCACACTCGGGCATCCGCCCCGCACACTCGGGCATCCGCCGCGGCACGCTCGGGCATCCGCCCCGCACACTCAGACATCCGCCCCGCGCACTCGGGCATCCGCCCCGCGCACTCGGGCATCCGCCCCCGCACACTCGGGCATCCCGCCCCCCGGCATACTCCGGCATCCGCCCCGGCCCACGGGCGGCCCGCCCCGCCCGCGGGCGCCGCCGACGGGTCGGTGGGACGTCACCGCACCGAGAAGCCGTACACCGTCTCCGAGCGGTACACCTCGCCCGGCCGGAGCACCGTCGACGGGAAGTCCGGCCGGTTGGGGGAGTCCGGGAAGTGCTGGGTCTCCAGCGCCACCCCCTCGTTGGGCACGAACGGCTCACCCAGATGGTCGCCCGTGTACAGCTGAAGGCCAGGCTCGGTCGTCGCCACCGTCAACACCCGCCCGGACGCCGGGTCGTACAGCTCCGCCACGTGCTCCGGACGGTCGGTGACGCCCTTGTCCAGCACGAAGTTGTGGTCGTAGCCGGAGCCCGTCTTGCGGGGCGTGCGGAAGTCGAAGCGGGTGCCCGTGACGTCCGCCGGTTCGCCCCGCGGGATCAGCACCTCGTCGACCGGCGTGTAGCGGGATGCCGCCAGCCGCAGCTCGTGCCCGCCCGCGTGCCCGCCGCCCGACAGATTGAAATAGCTGTGGTTGGTGAGGTTCACGACGGTCGGCGCGTCCGTGACCGCCTCGTACGCCAGATGCAGCGCCCCGGACTCGTCCAGGGTGTACGTCGCGGAGACCTCCAGGCGGCCCGGGAAGCCCTCCTCTCCGTCGCGGGAGACCCGCGTCAGACGCAGGCCGTGCTCGACCGGCTCGACGTTCCACACACGCTTGTCGAAACCGCGCGGGCCGCCGTGCAGCGAGTTCGGCCCGTCGATCGCGGCGAGCTCGTACGTCCGCCCGTCCAGCGTGAAGCGGGCGCCCCCGATCCGGTTGGCGTACCGCCCCACCAGCGCGCCGAGGAACGGCCCCGGGTGCGCGAGATAACCCGCCAGGTCCGGGAAACCCAGCACCACATCGCCCGTGGCGCCCTCCCGGTCCGGGACCTCGACCGACTGCACGATCCCGCCGTACGACAGCACCCGCACGCGCACGCCCGCGCGCTCCAGCGTCCACCGGTGGACCGGGGTGCGATCGGAAAGTGTGCCGAAAAGTTCGCTCATGATGCGAACCCTAGGCCACGGGGTGCTCCGCCGTGACGGTGCGGTAGGCGATCTCGGCCAGCCGCGCCTGCCCGTCCGTGCTCGGATGGAACCAGTCCCAGTGGCTCAACTGGTCCGTGCCGAACTGGTAGGCATGGACCGCGCCGCCGTCGAAACGGCAGTACCGGTCCTTCGCGCACACCTCCTCCAGCACCTTGTTGTACGCCTCCACCCGCTCCTGCACCGTCTCCCGGCGCCTGTTCGCCGCCGCGTCCAGCGCGTCCGCGTCGGCCAGCATCGACGGGCAGATGCCCAGCTTCCAGATCTGCTTGCCCAGCGCGCTCGTCCGCCCTTGCGACCACAGCCGCTTCAGATTCGGCACGCTCGCCACATACACCTGCGCCTTCGGCGCGCCCGCGCGCAGCGTGCGCATCGCCTCCTCGAACTGCGCCTTGAAATCCGCCACCGCCGTCATCTGCGTCACCGACCGGCGGCAGGCGTCGTTGGCGCCCGCCATCACCGTCACCAGCTGCGGGTCGCGCGCCGCGGCCTGCCGCATCTGGCCGGGCAGGTCGGCCATCCGGGCGCCCGTCACCGCGTAGTTCCAGCTGTGCGTCGCCGCCCGCGCCCGCCCCAGCAGCCGTACCGCCAAGGAGTCCACAGCCGTGCTGGTGCCGGTCGCCCATGACACCTCCGGGCAGTCCGACAGCACCGAGCAGGCGTCGAAACCACGGGTGATGGAGTCCCCGACGGCCACGATCGACTCCGGGTGCGGATTCCACGACGGCGTCGGACTCGCCGACGGGCGCGTCCCGTCCGGCACACCGGACGAGCCGTGCGCCCCGCCCGCCGCGTCACAGCCGGCGGCCCCCAGCACCGCCGCCACGACGACGGCCAGCCCGGCCCGCACCCTGCGGCTGGAGTTCCGCATCCGCTGACCCCCTAGGCCCGACGACACAACGGCGAAAGATCTCTCCCCCCATGACAACGCGCGAGGGTTCCCCGGTCGTGCCGTGCAACGGCTCACACCCCCACAAGCGTCCCCCTGGGTGAATGGCGGGGGTTTCAGCACACCGGGACCGACGGTACGTCACACTCCTCGCGCCGCCGCACGGTAGCCTCGCCATCAACGTGGCAGCCCTGCCGCCGCCGCTGTGCCAGCCCGCAAGACGACCCGCCCCTCCGGAGGTCCCGGTGACGACACGTGGAGTTCTGTACGTGCACTCCGCGCCGCGCGCGCTGTGCCCGCACGTCGAGTGGGCCGTCGCCGGGGTGCTCGGCACACGCGTCAACCTCGACTGGATCCGGCAGCCCGCGGCACCCGGCACCTGGCGCTCCGAGTTCTCCTGGCAGGGCGAGCCCGGCACGGCGTCCAAACTGGCGTCCGCGCTGCGCGGCTGGCAGCTGCTGCGCTTCGAGGTGACCGCCGAGCCCTGCGCCACCGCCGAGGGCGAGCGCTACTCCTGCACCCCCGACCTCGGCATCTTCCACGCCGTCACCGGCATCCACGGCGACATCCTCATCCCGGAGGACCGGCTGCGTGCCGCCCTGCTGCGCAGCCGACGCGGCGAGACCGACCTGGAGGCCGAGCTGTCCAAGCTGCTCGGCAAGCCCTGGGACGACGAACTGGAGCCGTTCCGGTACGCCGGTGAGGGCGCCCCGGTCCGCTGGCTCCACCAGGTGGTCTGACCCCGCCCCGGCGGCACCGGCAGGGCATCCCGCGGCCACGCACGCCCCACGGCCAGGCGACGGACGCACACAAAGGCACTCATCGGCACCCGGCGGCACACACGACGCAGGGCCCGTACCCCCTCTCGGAGGTACGGGCCCTGCCGTGCTTGCACGGCTCTGCGCCGCGATCAGATCGTGCGGAACGCCAGCACCACGTTGTGCCCGCCGAAGCCGAACGAGTCGTTCAGCGCGGCGATACGGCCCTCCACGGGCAGCTTCCGCGCCTCGTCACGCACGATGTCCGCGTCGACCTCGGGGTCGAGGGTGGCCACGTTGATGGTCGGCGGGGCCAGCCGGTTGTGCAGGGCCAGCACCGAGGCGACCGACTCGATACCGCCCGCGCCGCCCAGCAGATGACCCGTCATCGACTTGGTCGCCGAGACGGCCATGTGGTCCACGTGGTCGCCGAACGCCTTGCGCAGCGCCTTGATCTCACCGATGTCGCCCTGCGGCGTCGACGTGGCGTGCGCGTTGACGTGCACGATCTCCGCCGGGTCCAGGTCGGTGTTCTCCATCAGGTTCTGCAGCGCCGCCGCGATGCCCGTGCCGGACGGCTCCGGCTGCGTGATGTGGTGCGCGTCGGCGGAGATGCCCTGGCCGACGGCCTCCACGTAGATCCGGGCCCCGCGCGCCTTCGCGTGCTCCTCCGACTCCAGGACCAGCACACCGGCGCCCTCGCCGAGGACGAAACCGTTGCGGTCGACGTCGAAGGGGCGGGAGGCGCCCTGCGGGTCGTCGTTGTTCTTCGACATCGCCATCATGTTGCCGAACGCGGCGATGGGCAGCGGGTGGATCGCCGCCTCCGTACCGCCCGCGACGACGACATCGGCGCGGCCCGTACGGATCATCTCGATGGCGTAGCCGATGGCCTCGGCACCGGACGCGCACGCCGAGACAGGGGTGTGCACACCGGCCTGCGCGCCCAGCTCGATACCGACGTTCGCCGCCGGGGAGTTGGGCATCAGCATCGGAACGGTGTGCGGGGAGACCCGACGGACACCCTTCTCGCGCAGGATGTCGTACTGGTCCAGCAGCGTGGTCACGCCGCCGATGCCGGAGGCGACGACCGCACCCAGCCGGTGCGGGTCCACGGACGGGTCCTCGCCGGCCCGGCCGGTGAACCCGGCGTCCTTCCACGCCTCGCGGGCGGCGATCAGCGCGAACTGCGCCGAACGGTCCAGCTTGCGTGCCTGCGGGCGGGGAATGACCTCACCCGGGTCGACGGCGATCTGCGCGGCGATACGGACCGGCAGCTCGGCCGCCCATTCCTGCTCCAGCGGGCTGACGCCGGAACGACCGGCGACCAGACCCTCCCAGGTCGAGGCTGCGTCGCCACCCAGCGGTGTGGTTGCGCCGATACCGGTGACGACCACGGTGCGATTGGTCGGGCTCACGGGAAATCTTTCTCCAACGGATCAGAGGATCGAGCGGCGCCACCGCCGGGTGGCGGGGCCGGGGCTACCCGGCCCATGCAGTGGCTCAGGCCTGGTGCTTGAGGATGTAGTCGGTCGCGTCGCCGACGGTCTTGAGGTTCTTGACGTCGTCGTCCGGGATCTTCACGTCGAAGCGCTCTTCGGCGGCGACGACGACCTCGACCATGGACAGCGAGTCGACGTCCAGGTCGTCGGTGAAGGACTTGTCCAGCTGGACGTCCTCAACCGGGATCCCGGCGATCTCGTTCACGATCTCGGCGAGACCGGCGACGATCTCTTCCTGAGTGGCGGCCATGTTGGCGCTCCTTCGTTGATATTCCAGAGGTGTAGCGGTACCCACCGTGTCCGGACCGGGTGATCCGGCACGGAGTGCCTAGGGGAGAGTAACGACCGTCGCGGCGTACACGAGACCCGCCCCGAAGCCGATGACGAGTGCGGTGTCACCGCTCTTCGCCTCACCGGTCGCCAGGAGCCGCTCCATCGCGAGCGGGATCGAGGCGGCCGAGGTGTTGCCGGTGGTCCGGATGTCACGGGCGATCGTGACCGACTCCGGCAGCTTGAGAGTCTTCGCCAGCGAGTCGATGATCCGCTCGTTGGCCTGGTGCGGAATGAACACGTCCAGGTCGTCCGAGGTGATCCCGGCCGCGTCCAGCGCCTGCTGGGCGACCTTCGCCATCTCGAACACGGCCCAGCGGAAGACCGCCTGACCCTCCTGGGTGATGGCCGGGAACCGCTCCACCGTGCCCTCACGGTACGCCGTCCACGGCACCGTCTGCTTGATCGTCTCCGACTTGTCGCCCTCGGAGCCCCACACGGTCGGGCCGATCGCCGGCTCCTGCGAGGGACCGACCACGACCGCGCCGGCACCGTCACCGAACAGGAAGGCCGTCGCCCGGTCCTCCAGGTCGGTCAGGTCGCTCAGCCGCTCCACGCCGATCACCAGCACGTACTCGGCGCTGCCCTCGACGATCATGCCCTTGGCGAGGGTCAGGCCGTAACCGAAGCCCGCGCAGCCGGCCGAGATGTCGAAGGCGGCGGCCTTGTCCGTGCCCAGCTTGTCCGCGATCTCCGTCGCCACCGCCGGGGTCTGCTTGAAATGCGACACCGTGGAGACGACGACCGCGCCGATCTGCTCGGCGGAGATCCCGGCGTCGGCGATCGCCTTGCCGGACGCCTCGATGGACATCGCGGCGACGGTCTCCTCGTCGTTCGCCCAGTGGCGGGTCTGGATGCCCGAGCGGGAACGGATCCACTCGTCGGACGAGTCGATCTTCTCGAGGATCACCTCGTTCGGCACGACCCGGGTCGGGCGGTAGCCGCCCACGCCGAGGATGCGCGCGTACGGGGCGCCCTTGCCGGCCTTGATCTTCGCCATCTTCGAATCGGCTCCTTGGGCGTCTCAGGCGTGCTCTGCGATGAGGTCGCGGGCCGCGTCGAGGTCGTCGGGGGTCTTCAGGGCCAGCGTCGCCACACCCGGCAGGGCGCGCTTCGCGATGCCGGTGAGGGTGCCGCCCGGGCACACCTCGATCAGGGCGGTGGCGCCCAGCTCCTTGAACGTCTCCATGCACAGGTCCCAGCGGACCGGGTTGGCGACCTGGCCGACCAGACGCGAGACGACCTCGTCCCCCGCCGTCACGGCCCTGCCGTCCTTGTTCGACACGTACGGCACCTTCGGGTCGGCCGGCGCGAGACCCTGCGCGGCCTCCGCCAGCTTGTCGACCGCGGGCGCCATGTGGTGCGTGTGGAAGGCGCCGGCCACCTTCAGCGGCACGACCCGGCGGACACCCTCCGGCTTGTCCGCCTCCAGCGCGGCGAGCTGCTCCAGCGTGCCCGCGGCCACGATCTGGCCCGCACCGTTGACGTTGGCCGGGGTCAGGCCCAGCTTCTCCAGGTGCGGCAGCGTCGTCGCCGGGTCGCCGCCCAGCAGCGCCGACATGCCCGTCGGGGTGATCGCGGCGGCCTCCGCCATCGCCAGACCCCGCTTGCGCACGAGGGTCAGCGCGGCGGTGTCGTCGAGGACACCCGCGAACGCGGCGGCCGTGATCTCACCGACGCTGTGGCCGGCGACGGCACCGGGTGCCACCTCGCCGAGCGCGCCGAACGAGAGCAGACCGGCGGCCACCAGCAGCGGCTGGGCCACCGCGGTGTCCCGGATCTCCTCCGCGTCGGCCTTCGTGCCGTAGTGGGCGAGGTCCAGTCCGATGGCGTCCGACCACGCGGCGACGCGGTCCGCGGCACCGGGCAGGTCGAGCCAGGGGGTCAGGAAGCCGGGCGTCTGGGCGCCCTGGCCGGGAGCGACGAGTACGAGCACTCTCACACTCTCTCTTGCAGACGGGCACGGCCGCCCGTGGGGACAAGGACGAAGAACACGAGGGGGTTTTGTGGACCCTCGACAAAGGCTAGGTCTGGGGATCTCCGTCGGCCAGACGCCCCAGGATGAGCGCGATGCGAAGGGTGAAAGCGGAGCGTACATCGGACGGCGACCATCCGGTGACATCTGTCACACGTCGGAGCCGGTAGCGCACGGTGTTCGGGTGGACGAAGAGCATCCGCGCCGCACCCTCCAGACTGCTCGCCTGCTCCAGATACACGCTCAGTGTCTCCAGCAGCGCCGACCCGGCCTCCTCCAGCGGTCTGTAGATCTCCTCCACCAACTGCTCGCGCGCGTTCGGATCACCGGCGATCGCACGCTCCGGCAGCAGATCGTCCGCCAGCACCGGCCGCGGCGCATCCTGCCACGCCGAGCACGCCTTCAGTCCCGCCGCGGCGGCCTGCGCGGACCGGGTCGCCGCCAGCAGGTCCGGCACCACCGGCCCGGCCACCACCGGGCCCGCCGCGAACGGCCCGATCAGCGACTTCGCCACGGCCAGCGGATTGTCGCTGCCGCCCGCGATCACCACGAGCCGGCTGCCGAGCACCCCGGTCAGCACCTGTAGCTTGGCGTGGCGGGCGGCCCGCCGGATCGCCTCCACGGTCAGCTCGCTGTCCCCGTCGGGCGCGGTGCCCAGCACCACGCACACATGTTCCGGCGAGTTCCAGCCGAGCGCCGCGGCCCGGCTGACGGCGCCCTCGTCGGCCTCCCCGCTCAGCACCGCGTTCACCACGAGGGACTCCAGACGCGCGTCCCAGGCACCGCGTGCCTCGGCGGCCTGCGCGTACACCTGCGCGGTCGCGAACGCGATCTCCCGCGCGTACACCAGCAGCGCCTCACGCAGCACGCTCTCGTCGCCGGGCGCGGCCACCTCGTCGATGGCCGACTCCATCACCTCGATGGTGGTGCGCACCATCTCCACGGTCTGCCGCAGCGTGATCGCCCGGGTCAGCTCGCGCGGCGCCGTGCCGAACACGTCCGTGGAGATCGCCTGCGGCGCGTCCGGGTGCCGGAACCACTCCGTGAACGCGGCGATACCGGCCTGCGCGACCAGCCCGATCCAGGAACGGTTCTCCGGGGGCATCGCCCGGTACCACGGCAGCGTCTCGTCCATCCGCGCGATGGCCTGCGCGGCGAGCGAGCCGGAGGACTTCTCCAGCCGCTTCAGGGTCGCGGCGTGCGGGTGGGCGTCATGCGGAAGGGAGCCGGGACGGCGATTCTCGGGTTCGGGCACGGGACAAGGGTGCCTTATCGGGACGGGGGCGTGTATGGCCGGGTGGGGATCACCCGCCCGTGCCGTGCTCCGCGGCACCCCGCGGCACCGCTACGGTGGGGGCCGTGATGGTGGACGTACAGCGCGCCGGCGACCGGTATCCGGGCGGCGAACCCGACGCCGGGATCGTCTCCCGGCACGCCTTCTCCTTCGGCCCGCACTACGACCCGGCCAACCTCCGCTTCGGCGCGCTCGTCGCCTGCAACGAGGAGCGGCTCGCGCCCGGCGCCGGGTTCGACGAGCACCCGCACAGCCACACCGAGATCGTCACCTGGGTCGTCGAGGGCGAGCTGACCCACCGCGACTCCCTCGGCCGGGAGAGCCTGGTGCGCGCCGGGGACGTGCAGCGGCTCAGCTCCGCGTCCGGCGTACGGCACGTCGAACGCAACGACGGGGACCGGCCGCTGACGTTCGTGCAGATGTGGCTGGCCCCGCTGGAACCGGGCGGCGACCCCTTCCACGAGGTCGTCCGCGGCCTCGCCGACGGTACGCCCTATCCCGTGCCCGAGGCCGGCGCGGTCCTGCACGTCAGCCGTCCCGGCGCCGGGGAGCGCACCGCCGTACCCGACGCGCCGTACGTGTACGCGCATGTCGTGCGCGGCCGGGTCCGGCTCGCCGGGGAGGAGCTGGACGCCGGGGACGCGGTGCGGATCACGGACGCCGAGGGGCTGGAGCTGCTCGCCCGGGAACCGGCGGAGGTGCTGCTGTGGGAGATGACGCACCCCCGACCGGTGTCCGGGTCGGGGTGATCCGGCTCGCTACGACTCGGTGGGCTCCTCGGCGTTGCGCCACACCGTCAGGTCGACGGTGATGTAGTCGCTGGGGTCGTTCTCCGGGGACGCGCCCTGGAAGGTGACCAGCGCGATGTGTCCGGAGTTCGTGTGCACGCACAGCTGCGAGCCCTTGCTCAGCCGCGACAGATGGACCTTCTTCGTGTACCGGGTCACGCTGCGGCAGGTGGCCAGCGAGCCTTTCTCGCTGTTGGACAGCAGCACCATCCGCTCGCTGTCGGTGCCGATCACCGGCGACTTGTCGTCCGAGTACGAGACGTCGTCGTCGTAGTACAGCTCCGCGTTGTCGCCGTAGGCGGCGTTGGAGCTCTCCTCGGTGTACGGCTTGGGCGGGGAGTCCGCGAACCGGATCCAGTAGTCGTGCGGGATGGTGACGCCGCGGAAGGTGACCGGCTCCGGGTCCGGCAGAGCCTGCGGCGAGGCCGAGGAGCCGTCGCCGTCGGAGCCGCCGGAGGCAGCGGAGGATTCGGAGCCGCCGCTCTTGGAGTCCTGGCCGTCGTTGAGGTTGTTCACCACCGACAGGCAGCCGCCCAGCCAGACCAGACCCGCGACGACGGCGATGCCGATCCCCACGTACCGGCCGGTCCGCTTGCGCGGCGGCAGGGGCCGCGGCTGCCATCCGGGGTGCGGGCCGGGCACGGTGTGCGGGCCCGCCATGGGGTGCGGTCCGTGCGGGACCGGCTGCCCGTGGGCGAACGGCGGCGGCGTCGCCGGGCCCGGCGCGAAACCCGGCGGGGGAGTGGCCTGCATGCCGGGGTGCTGCGGCTGCGGGCCCGCGACGACGGTCGGCGCGGCGTGCACGGGCGCCGGAGGCGGGGTCGGCGGCCCGGCCGGGACCGAGGGCGCAGGTGTGGCGGGGCCGGCCGCGGCCGTCGGCGGCGGAGTCGCCGGGCCCGCCGCCACCGTGGGCGCCGCGTGCCCGGCGGACGACGCGTCGAGCTGCGTGACCGGCGCGGTGGGCGGCGGCGCGGACGGCGCGGCCGTGGGAGCGGCGGCGAGCGCGGCGGAGGCGGAGACCCGCTGGGTGATCTGCTCCTCGATCGGCTCCGGCAGCCAGGACCCGGACTGCCGCAGCGGCGTAGGCGACGCCGCCTGGCACAGCGTGATCAGCTCGGCCGGCGAGGGCCGCTCGGCGGGGTCCTTGGCCAGACAGCGGGCGAGGAACGACAGCTCCTCGGGCAGCCCCTCCAGATCGGGCTCCTCGTGCACGATCCGGTACAGCACCGCGTGCGAGGGGCCGTCGCCGTACGCGCCGCGGCCCCGTGCCGCGTACACCGCGACCTGCCCGAGCGCGAAGACGTCCGCCGCAGCGGTCACCGGCTGCCCGGCGGCCTGCTCGGGCGCCATGAACGCCGGGGTGCCGACGGAGACACCAGTGCCGGTGAGCGAGGTCGCGTCGACGGCCCGCGCGATACCGAAGTCGATCACCCGCGGCCCGTCGGACGCCAGCAGCACATTGGACGGCTTCAGGTCGCGGTGCACGATGCCCGCGCCGTGCACCACGGACAGCGCCTCGGCCATCCCGGCGAGCAGCAGCAGCACCGACGACAGCGGCAGCGGGCCGTGCTCGGCGACCGCGGACGCCAGCGACGGGCCCGCCACATAGGCGGTGGCCAGCCACGGGGTGGTGCCCTCGGTGTCGTAGTCGATGACCGGGGCCGTGTACAGGCCCTGCACCCGCTGCGCGGCCTGCACCTCCTGGCGGAAGCGGCGGCGGAACTCGGGGTCCTCGCTCAGCTCCGGCCGGATCATCTTCAGCGCGATCGGATGCCCGCCCGGCGTGTACGACAGATAGACGGTGCCCATTCCGCCGGAGCCGAGGCGGGCTGCGAGCCGGTAGCCGGCGACCGACGCCGGGTCGCCCGCCTCCAGCGGACGGAACTGACCCTGCTGTTGTGCTCCTGCCATCCCTGTCTTCCCCCGTGATCCACGACGTCGGCCCGGCCGGGGGCTCGATGCCCGGACCGTCCCCGCGTCCGGGCATGCGTCGCGTCCCACAGCCGGCCGGTCGGGCGAACGTCCCCCGTGCGCACAGGGAGGGTAGCGGAAGAGGGGAGGCGGGTTACGGGTCAGGTCCGCAGCTCGGCGAGGACCGCGTCCGTGAACGGCGGCCACGCCTCGACCGCCCACGGCCCGAACGCCCGGTCCGTCAGCGCCACGCAGGCCGCGCCCGCGTCCGGGTCGATCCACAGGAACGTACCCGACTGCCCGAAGTGCCCGAAGGCGCGCGGCGAGGACGAGGCGCCCGTCCAGTGCGGGGACTTGCCGTCGCGGATCTCGAAACCGAGCCCCCAGTCGTTGGGGTTCTGGTGGCCGTACCCCGGCAGCACGCCCTTCGTGCCGGGGAACTGCACCGTCATCGCCGCGGCGACCGTCCGCGGGTCCAGCAGCCGAGGCGCCTGCACCTCCGCCGCGAACCGCAGCAGATCCTCCACCGTCGACACGCCGTCCTTGGCGGGCGAGCCCTCCAGCGACGTCGCCGTCATGCCCAGCGGCTCCAGCACCGCCTGCCGCAGATACTCCGCGAACGGGATGTCCGTCGCCTTCGCCACATGGTCGCCGAGCTGCTCGAAACCGGTGTTGGAGTACAGCCGCCGCTCCCCGGGCGCACTCGTCGCCCTGTGCTCGTCGAACGCGAGCCCGGAGGTGTGGGCGAGGAGATGGCGGACCGTCGAGCCAGGGGGACCGGCCGGCTCGTCCAGCTCGATCGCCCCCTCCTCGTACGCGACGAGGACGGCGTAGGCCGCCAGCGGCTTGGTGACCGAGGCCAGCGGGAACCGCCGCCCGGCCGGACCGTGCACACCGAGCACGGTCCCGTCGGCCCGTACGACACCCGCCGCGGCGGCGGGGACCGGCCAGTTCTCTATCGACGCGAGGCTGTTCAGCGACATGCCGTCGAGCCTAAGCGCTGCCCGGACCCGACTCGCCCAGGGGTCCGTTCCGCACCCGGTTCTCACCCGCGACGCTTGCTTGGAGTGCACTCGAAGGTCATAGCGTGGAGGCCATGACGGTGATGCAGACCACGGCCTCAGGCCCGGAGCAGGCCGAGGAGAAAGCCACCCGGACCGACATCTGCGCCGCCCCGCCGCCGCGCCATCCCCGGCCCGACGGCCAGGACCGCTACACCATCAGCGAGGTCGCCGCCTTCACCGGGCTGACCGCCCACACCCTGCGCTGGTACGAGCGGATCGGACTGATGGACCACATCGACCGCTCGCACACCGGCCAGCGCCGCTACACCAACCGCGACCTCGACTGGCTCGACCTCGTCGGCAAACTGCGCCTGACGGGCATGCCGGTCGCCGACATGGTGCGCTACGCCCAGCTGGTGCGTGAGGGGGACAGCACCTACGAGGAGCGCAGGGAACTGCTGGAGGCGACCCGGCGCGACGTCCTCGCCCGGATCGCCGAACTGCGCGACACCCTCGCGGTCCTCGACCGGAAGATCGACTTCTACACGGAGGCCCGCACCGGCCGCGCCGCGAAAAGGACACGATGACGCGCGCCGCCCGGGGCGGCAGCCGCGGCTCCCGGGGTGCCGAGCGGCGTCCGGGGCAGGCGCGCTCGCCGCGCCGGCGGGGTCACAGCTCCGCCAGCAGCTGGGCCTTCTTCATGGAGAACTCCTCGTCGGTGACCAGCCCCGCCCGGTGCAGTTCCCCGAGATGCCTGATCCGCTCGGCGATGTCCGCGGGGTCCCGGCGCGCCACGGCCGCCACCGGGACCGCCGCCGGTACGGCCGACGGACCGCGCTCCCGTACGGCGGCCAGCACCGCCGCCGCGAACGGCAGCGACTCGTGCACCGGCCCGTACCCCAGCCCGAACACCACCGCCGACGGGTCCTGATCGGCCGGCAGCGGCTCCGACTCCCCGCGCAGCAGCCGCAGATGCCCCTCGAACACCTCCGGGGAGCGCCACTCCACGCCGCGCAGCTCCGACACGGCGAAACTCTGGTCGCCGGCCTTCCACTTCGCCGACGACGCGCCCGTCCAGAACCAGCGGAAGCGGACCGTGCTCCCGTCGAACGACGCCTTGCCGTCGTACGCCTTGAACGACCGCGGCACCGACGGCGCCTCCACCAGGAACCTCTCCGCCGGCCCCGGCGGATCCAACAGGCCGCGCAGTTCGTCGGCGTAGTACTCGGCGAGGGTCTCCCGGCCGGCGGGCAGCACCAGCCGGTACGGGTCACAGCTCTCCCGCAACTGCCCGTCGGCCGCCTCCATCAGCGGGTCCGCGCCGGGGCGGGGGCGGGCGCGCAGCACGACCGTGCCGCGCCTGCCCGCGGTGAGGGTCACCGCTTCCAACGCGGCGAGCGGCACGCGCCGCTCGCCGAGAGCCTGGAGAAGCTTCGGTGCTCGAATCCCCCGTTCGTAGCGGATGAGCACGGAGTCGGACTCGAACTCCCAGGCGGCATGAAATCCGGCCAGTACGTCACCCATGCGGCTCATCGTATGCGGCACGTCCTCCTCCGTCGCCACCCCGCGCGGACCGCGAAGCCCGCTGCCTCTACGCGCGTCCGGGTGTGGGGCCGCCGGGCAGACCCGCCCGGCAGCCGTCGTCGTTGTGGGCACACTCCACCGAGTCGTACGCGCCGACCCCGATGCCCGCGAGGTTGCGCAGACTGTCGGTGCCCGGTTCGAAGTAACCGGTGTGACCCCGTGCGTCCCGCGCGGACAGCACCCGCGCCCCGAACGCCGCCGACACCGGGTCCTCACCGTGGCCGAGCCCGCCCAGCTCCAGATACGGCACGTCCTGGATCCAGTCGGTGGCGTCCCGCATCGCCCACACACGGGCGGCGGTGCCGAGCCGGTCGGCCTTCGCCACCCGCATGCCGGGGCTCGCGGCGACCGCGATGTCGACGACCCGCCCGGGCATGCCGCGGGCCGCGACCCCGCACACCACCGAGCCGTAGCTGTGGCAGAACATCGCCACCGGCGCCTGCCCGGGCAGCGCCCGCAGCAGCGCGTTCAGCCGTACGGCGCCGTCCTCCGCGCGCATCGCGGTCGCCGAGTCGATGCCGAGCCCGTCGGGCGCGGTGTAGTCGGCCCAGGCGATCACCGCCGTACGCGTGTCCGGGCTCGCCTCCCGCTCGGCCGCGTACAGCGACTGCGCCATGCCGACCGGGGCCGCGTATCTGCGGGCGGTGCGCTGGAAGGTGAGCAGGTCGGTGTCGACGCCGGGGACGATCACCGAGATCCGCTGCGCCCGGCGGAGGTCGCCGAAGACCTCGGCGACCCGGCCCGAGCCCTCCGGGTCGAAGGCGAGGATCTGCCGGCCGGGAGCCATCAGCGACTCGTAGCGGTGCAGCCGGCGGCCCGCCTCCCGCTGTCCGGCGGGGGAGAGCCGGTCGTCGTGCGTCCGCTTCCGCTCGGAGTCCCGGGCCTGCCCGAGCGCGATCCGGTTGGCCCGGTACCGCAGCTCGACGGGCGCGCCGTTCATGTTGCCGACCGCCAGCGGATAGCTGCGGGCGAGACCGGTGCGGTCCTGGGCGGTGAGCGAGGCGAAGAACCGTGCGATACGGGCGGGCCCCTCCCGCGGGTCCGGTAGGGGCCGCCCGTGGACGCTGCCCTCCTCCCACGCGGAGAGCGAGGCCTCCAGCGCGGGCACCACCCGGTCGTGGCGCAGCGCCGTCCACCCGGTGGTCGCCAGCATCACGAACACCACGGCCAGCGCCAGCAGTGCGCGCCAGACGTTCAGGGGCGGTGAGGTGTCGAAGGAAGTCACTGGGAGGACACACTAGGAGAACGAGCGGGTCTCGCGGGAATCGAGTGACCAGGATCACGTTTCGGGCGGGACGGGGCCCGCGGAGGCGATCTCGGGGGTGGCCGCGGCCGGGTTCCGGGGGCTCCTCCGGTTCCCGCCCGGAGGCCCTCCGGCCCTCTCCCGTCGGCCCGCCGTCCCTCTCCCGGTGCCGTCGGCGGACGGTCAGCGCGTCCGCCAGTCCTCCGCGAGCGCCGGTCCCACCTGGTCCAGGTACCGCGCCGTCAGCTCCCGAATCGCCGCGACGTCCAGTTCGCCGGCGGCCGTCCCCCACTGCCGCTCCGTCACCCGGATCACCCCGGCGAACAGCGCCACCACCAGCCGGGGCCGAGGGTCGGTGTCCACGTCCACGCCCTCCCGCTCGGCGAGGATGCGCGCGATCTTCTCCTCCGCCTCCATGGAGCGCCGCAGATGCGCCGCGAGCAGCGCCGGCGTCGACTCGATCACCCGGTACATGCGCAGGTACAGCTCCACCGGGACCACCGCCGAGACCGCCTCGCTCAGACCGTCCCAGCCCTCGATCACCGCCTGCCGCAGCGCCTGCATCGGTGCCTCGTGCGGCGGGCGGGCCCGCACCGCCTCGACGAAACGGGCCTCGCTCATCTCCCGCACCGCGAGCGCGGCGTCCTCCTTGCCGGCGAAGTACCGGAAGAAGGTGCGCTGCGAGACATCGACCGCCGCGACGATGTCGTCCACCGTCGTCGCCTCGTACCCGCGGGTCGTGAACAGCTCCAGAGCGGCGCGCAGCAGCGCGTCACGGGTGCGCTGCTTCTTGCGTTCGCGCAGTGTTTCCATGTGCGCCAGTATGCGGCAGTCGCTGACTTCTGAAATGATTTGTCAATTGTCAGTAGCTGTCACTAGCCTCGCACGCATGACTAGTCAGACCACCGTCGACACCACGGGACCGGGGGACCGGGCATCTGCCGCCCCGCCGGCCCCGCCGCAGGCCGGCCTGCGCGGGCACCCCTGGTTCACCCTCATAACCGTGGCCGTCGGCGTCATGATGGTGGCGCTGGACGGCACCATCGTCGCGATCGCCAACCCGGCCATCAAGCAGGACCTGGGCGCCACGATCGAACAGGTCCAGTGGATCACCAACGGCTACTTCCTCGCCCTCGCGGTCTCCCTGATCACCGCGGGCAAGCTCGGTGACCGGTTCGGTCACCGCCAGACCTTCCTGATCGGCGTCGTCGGCTTCGCCGCCGCCTCCGGCGCGATCGGACTGTCCGACAGCATCGCGCTGGTCGTCACCTTCCGCGTCTTCCAGGGCCTGTTCGGCGCGCTGCTCATGCCGGCCGCGCTCGGCCTGCTGCGGGCCACCTTCCCCGCCGAGAAGCTCAACATGGCCATCGGCATCTGGGGCATGGTCATCGGCGCGTCCACCGCGGGCGGCCCCATCCTCGGCGGCGTGCTCGTCGAGCGCGTCAGCTGGCAGTCGGTGTTCTTCATCAACGTGCCCGTCGGCGTCCTCGCCGTCGTCCTCGGCGTGTGGATCCTGCTCGACCACCGCGCCGAGAACGCCCCCCGCAGCTTCGACCTGCTCGGCATCGGACTGCTCTCCGGCGCGATGTTCTGCCTGGTCTGGGCCCTCATCAAGGCCTCCGACTGGGGCTGGGGCGGCGGACGCACCTGGCTGTTCGTCGGGGTGTCCGTGGTCGGCTTCGCCCTGTTCGCGCTGTGGGAGACCAAGGTCAAGGAACCGCTGATCCCGCTCGCGCTGTTCCGCTCGGTGCCGCTGTCCGCCGGTGTCGTGCTCATGGTGCTCATGGCCATCGCCTTCATGGGCGGCCTCTTCTTCGTCACCTTCTACCTGCAGAACGTGCACGGCATGAGCCCCATCGACGCCGGCCTGCACCTGCTCCCGCTCACCGGCATGATGATCGTCGGCTCGCCGCTCGCCGGAGCGATGATCACCAAGTTCGGGCCGCGCGTCCCGCTCGCCGGCGGCATGGCCCTCACCGCGATCGCCATGTACGGCATGTCCACCCTGGACACCGGCACCGGCAGCGCCGTCATGTCCCTGTGGTTCGCCCTCCTCGGCCTCGGGCTCGCGCCCGTCATGGTCGGCGCGACCGAGGTCATCGTCGGCAACGCGCCCCTGGAGCTGTCCGGTGTCGCCGGCGGACTCCAGCAGGCCGCCATGCAGATCGGCGGCAGCCTCGGTACGGCCGTGCTGGGCG
Source organism: Streptomyces sp. XM83C (assembly GCF_023072675.1). Classification (GTDB taxonomy): domain Bacteria; phylum Actinomycetota; class Actinomycetes; order Streptomycetales; family Streptomycetaceae; genus Streptomyces; species Streptomyces thermocoprophilus. Next base: position 1,032 of record NZ_JALLGL010000009.1, on the reverse strand, counting down.
CCGTGATGGCCTCCAAGGTCGACAGCGACCTGCCCGGCAACTGGAAGGCCGCCGGCCTGCCCCAGCTCACGCCGGAACAGCTCGACCAGGCCTCCGAAGCGGTCAAGGGCGGTGTCGCGCCCGTCGCGCCGGACACGCCCGCGGCGATCGCCGCGAAGATCACCGACGTCGCGCACGACACCTTCATCTCCGGGATGAGCCTCGCCTCGCTCGTCGCCGCCGGGGTGGCCGTCGTGGCGGTGCTGGTGGCGTTCCTGACGAAGCGGGGCGAGAACGCGGAGGCGGGGGCCGGGGCGGCGCACATCTGACGCCGTGGCGTCCGCCGAGGGAAATGACGGAATGTCATGATGTCAAGTTGTTTCCCTCGTCAGGGTGAGATCGTCCGGGAACGCTCCTGTTCGGGGGCGCCGGCACGTCACAGTGGGTCACGTCCTCCGGTACGGAATGTTCCATCGGCACATTCGCCGTGCCGGGGGGCGGGCCGGGCTGCGGCGCGCTGCCGGAGGGGGACAGCGCGCCGAGTCCCTTCTTCGCGCAGTTCCCCGCGGCCCCTTTTGCCACCGGCGTGCCGGTGACGCCGCCCTGCGCAGTTCCCCGCGCCCCTTAGTTTGGCGGGGCCATCGTTTCCACCCGCGGGCCGGTGGGGGCGTTCGCGCAGTTCCCCGCGCCCCTTTGGGGGTGCCTGGTGTTTCGTTGTTCACCGCGGGCCGGTGACGCCCTTGTGCGCAGTTCCCCGCGCCCCTTGTGTGTGCCTGGGGCATCGTTTTCACCTGCGGGCCGGTGGGGGTGTTCGTGCAGTTCCCCGCGCCCCTTTGGGGGTGCCTGGGGTTTCGTTGTTCACCGCGGGCCGGTGGGGGGCTTTCGCGCAGTTCCCCGCGCCCCTGATGCCTGCGGCGGCCCGTTTCGGTGGGTGGCTGGTGTAGCGCCGGCTGTCCGGTGGTGGGGTCGGGGCCGCGCCGGGGGGTGTCCGTCCTCGGTGCGACGCCCTGTCCCTCAGATCCTTGCCCTGCGTTTTCGCCGCACGCTGCGGGC
>NZ_JALLGL010000099.1 GCF_023072675.1 Streptomyces sp. XM83C | reverse complement strand
GGGGCGGGACGGTGCGCGGGGCTGGGAGCGGCTGCTGCCGGCCGGGCGGACCGGCACGGTGATGGGGCGCACCCTGCGCTACATCTGGCGGGACCCGAAGACGAAGGCGGCGTGGGTGACGTCGCTCGCGATCGGGCTGATCGTCCCGGTGTTCAACGCGGTGCAGGGCACCGGGTCGGTGTACTTCGCGTGTTTCGCCGCGGGCATGCTCGGCATGCAGATGTACAACCAGTTCGGGCAGGACACCTCGGCGTTCTGGATGGTCGCAATGACGATCTCCGGTCCGCGGGACGCCTTTGTGGAGCTTCGGGGGCGGGCGCTGGCGCTGCTGGTGGTGACACTGCCGTACACCACGCTGGTCACGGTGGTGACGACGGCGCTGATCGGCAGCTGGGGGCGGTTGCCCGAGGTGCTGGGGCTGTCGTTCGCGCTGCTCGGCGCGATGCTGGGGACGGGCGCGTGGTCGTCGGCGCGGTTCCCGTACTCCATCCCGCAGGAGGGCCACAAGAACGTGGTGCCGGGGCAGGTGGGGCTGGCCTGGATGTCGATCTTCGGGGGGATGGTCGCGGCGGCACTGCTGTGCGCCCCGGTGATCGCCCTCACGATCTGGCTGCACATCGGCCCCGGCGCCGACGCCTACGGCTGGCTGCTCCTGCCGACGGGCCTGCTCTACGGCACCGCGATCGCGCTGCTCGGCCTGCACCTGTCGGCCCCGCGCACGTCCTCCCACCTCCCGGAAATCCTCACAGCGGTCAGCAAGGGCTGACCGCGCCCACCCACAACGAAGCCCACCCCCGACGGCCCCCGAAGCCTCGCATCGCAGGGCGGAACGAAACCCAAAGGGGCGCGGGGAACTGCGTGACCAGCCCCGACGGACCGGCACGAACCGACAAGGGAACCCGCGTGCCCCGAAGCCCCCCAGCCCCTCCGCCCCAGGGCACGGGCAACGCCGGAAAGGGGCGCGGGGAACTGCGCGCCCGACCGCGACGGACCTGCCCCCACCCGACAACGGCCCCCGAGGGGCGCGGGGAACTGCGTGACCAGCCCCGACGGACCGGCACATGCCGGCACCGGAATTCACCCACCCGAAAGGGTCACGCCCGGACCTCACCGAGGCAGGGCGGCATGCCCAACCCCCCGAAAGAGGGGCGGGGGGAACTGCGCGAAAGCCTCACGCAGTGAGCACCGCGTCGAGGAACGGCTCGACCGCCTCCCGCCACCCCTCGGGCTGGTCGTAGTGGACGAGGTGCCCCGCGTCGGCGACCTCGGCGTACTGCCCGCGCGGCAGCACCCGCACCATCTCCTGCGCCTCCGCCCGCCCCAGCTCCCCGTCCAGCCCGCGCACGACGAGCGTGGGGCACCGCACCTGCGCCAGTTCCTCCCAGTGCGCGTCGTACACCCACGTCTCGCGGGAGCGGAGCATCTGCTCGGGGTCGAAGACGGGCCGCCAGCCGTCGGGGGATTCCTGCATGACCTCGGCGTAGTAGGCGCCGCGGGCCGGGTTGGGGCGTTCCACCCACGGGTCGTCCTCGCCGAACCATTTGCGCACGTCGGCGAGGGTGGCGAAGGGCACTGGCCAGGACTTGAACCAGTCGGCCCATTCGCGCTGCGAGGCGGCGCCGAGCGCGGAGGCCCGCATGTCGCAGATGACGAGGCCGCTGACGAGGTCGGGGCGTTTCGCGGCGAGCTGCCAGGCGGTGAGGGCGCCCATGGCGTGGCCGACGATCACGGCGGGGGCGAGGCCGAGCTGTTCGAGGGCGGCCTCGGCGTCGTCGACGTAGGCCTCACGGGTGAAGGCGGCCTGCGGGGGCTTCTCGCTCTGGCCGTGGCCGCGCTGGTCGAGGGCTACGGCGCGGTGCCGTTCGGAGAGCCATCGGGCGGTGGACGCCCAGTGGGATGCGCGGCCCATCAGGCCGTGGAGTAACAGGACGCCGGCCGACCGGGTGGGTCCGTCACCGGGGCGGCCGGCCGCGTCGCCGGCGAGCCCCGTGGCACCGCCCGTACGCCCGCTGCCCGTCCGCCCGCCCGCACCGCCCGGCGCGCGAGGCCCGCCATGATGTCCCGGGTGGTCCCCCGGGCCGCTCTGCGCGGGCAGGAGGATGCCCGGCGCGTCCTTGGGCGGGTCGCCGAATTCCCAGGCCGCGAGGCGTACTCCGCCCGCTCCGGTCACCTCGATGCGCCGCGTCATGCTCCTGGTACCCCCCAAGCTCCGCGTTGCCGCCTGTCGTCGTACCGCTGTGCTCTGCTGTCGGAGTGTGTCCGGGGCGCCGCGCCGTCGCGTCGCCGTGTGCGTCGTCGGGCTCCGCTTGTCGTCGTTCCACGGGCTGTGTCGTGCTGTGCACCATGTGTAGCGCACGTTCCGCGTGGTCCGTCACCCGCAGACTATCGAATACCCATTCGAAAAACGCTGTCTCGCCGCGCAACACCCCTCGTTCGAGTGACCGCGCTCAAGGAATGATCGCCGCCGCCGAGGGGAGATCTTCAACGGGGGGCGGACCGCTCGGGGAAATCGGTCCGAGGGGCACGACCCTGAGAGCTCGGGGCTCCGGGTCGTGGCAGGGGAGGACAGGCCCCGGCGCCGCACGGCGCCGGGGCCCTCCGTCTCACTGCCTGCCTGCGGCACACCGTCCCGCCCCTCCGGCGAACGCCTCACGCACCCCGGGTCCACTGCCTCACGCGACAGCCTCGCACGCGCGGGGGCACCGGCGCGGCGGTTCAGCGGACCGCGCGTCCCGCCCGCAGGTCAGCGCTTGGCGACGAACACATGCGAGGCGACGTCCGCGGCCAGCTCCGCCGCCTCGCCGCCGCTGCCGACGAGCACCCCGCCCGCCGACTCGGTCACGCTCACCACCGAGCCGGGCTGCACGCCCGCCCGACGCAGCGTGTACATCAGCTGCGCGTCCGTCTGGATCGGCTCGCCGATACGGCGCACCACGACGGTCTTGCCCTCGCTGCCCGGGTCCAGCTCCGCCAGCGACACCATGCCCTCGTCCAGGAACGGGTCGGCGCCGTCCTTCTCGCCCAGCTCCTCCAGGCCCGGGATCGGGTTGCCGTACGGCGACTCCGTCGGGTGCCGCAGCAGCTCCAGCACGCGGCGCTCCACCGCCTCGCTCATCACGTGCTCCCAGCGGCAGGCCTCCGCGTGCACCTGCTCCCACTCCAGGCCGATCACATCGACGAGCAGACACTCGGCCAGACGGTGCTTGCGCATCACGCGCGTGGCGAGCCGGCGGCCCTCGTCGGTCAGCTCCAGATGCCGGTCACTGGCCACGGACACCAGGCCGTCCCGCTCCATCCGGGCGACCGTCTGGCTGACCGTCGGCCCGCTCTGGTCGAGCCGCTCGGCGATCCGGGCGCGCATGGGGACCACACCTTCCTCCTCAAGCTCGAGGATGGTGCGGAGATACATCTCCGTGGTGTCGATCAGTCCGGACATACGTGCCCCTCGAATAGAGATGTGCCGAAGGCCCGAGGCCGCTCGGCGCGTGCGCTGGCCCTGACGTCAATTCTGCCGGATACCACTGACAACCGTGCCTCGCCGGAGAAACCCGAGGCCGTGGCGGACGCCGTACCGAGGCTGGTGCGGCCGTATTGACACCGCAGTGGTCCAGACCGCACGGTGATCCGCGACACCGACCGCACTGTGCGAAGGAGCCCGCGGATGAGCGACCGGCCGGCCGACCAGTTCTTCGACGCCGCGATCGGCCTCCTCCAGCGCGTGCGGGACGAGGAGAGCAGCGCGATCGAGGAGGCCGGGACGCTGCTCGCCGACACCGTCGCGGCCGGCGGACGCCTGTTCGCGTTCGGCGCCGGGCACTCCTCGCTCGCCGCGCAGGACGTCGTCTACCGCGCCGGCGGCCTCGCCGTGATGAACCTGCTCGCCGTACCCGGCGTCGTCGGCGTCGACGTGATGCCGGCCACGCTCGGCTCCGCCCTGGAACGCGTCGACGGGCTCGCCGCCGCCGTCCTGGACAGCTCGCCGCTGCGCGCCGGTGACGTGCTGATCATCGTCTCCCTGTCGGGCCGCAACGCGCTTCCCGTGGAGATGGCGATGAACGCCCGCGCCCTCGGCGTACGGGTCATCGGCGTGACGTCCGTGGCGTACGCGGCAGAGACCAAGTCCCGGCACTCCTCCGGCACCTTCCTCAAGGACCACTGCGACCTCGTCCTCGACTCGAAGATCGCGGTCGGGGACGCGGAACTCACCCTCGACACCGTGCCCGCCCCGTTCGCACCGGCCTCCACCGTCGTCACCACCGCCCTCCTCCAGGCGGTCGTCGCCACCGCCGCCGCCGCGCTCGCCGACCGCGGCATCGAACCCCCGCTGCTGCGCTCCGGCAACGTCGACGGCGGCCACGACTGGAACGCGCGCGTGCTGGTGCAGTACCGGGACCGGATCTTCTACCGCAGCTGACCCCGCGGGCACGCCGACGTCGACAAGTCGTTGGACCCTCGCCGCGGCCCGGCCGTAGCGTGCGGCGCATGACGGATCACAAGCGGCGGGCGATCATCGGCGGTTCGGCGTTCGAGGAGGAGATCGGGTACGCGCGTGCCGTGGTCGACGGGGACCGCGTGCACGTCTCCGGCACGACCGGCTTCGACTACGCGTCCATGACCATCTCCGACGACGTCGTCGAACAGGCCGAGCAGTGTCTGCGCAACATCGGCGCGGCCCTCACGGAGGCCGGGTGCACCTTCGAGGACGTCGTACGGGTGCGGTACCTGCTGCCCGCACGGGAGGACTTCGAGCCCTGCCGGCCCGTGCTGCGCAAGACGTTCGGACAGGTGCGGCCCGCGGCGACCATGATGGTGTGCGGGCTGTCCGACCCCCGGATGCGGATCGAGATCGAGGTGGACGCGCGGCGCGGCCCGGTCGGTGACCGGCTGCGGATCGAGCAGGTCTCGGGGACAGCCATGCTGGAGCAGTGGCGGTACGTCCACAACGTGATCGTGCCGCCCGCGGCGATGTCCCCGGCCGACGCCGAGGAGCGCCTGACCCGCAACCGGCTGGACAACGCCTATCTCGGCGACACCCTCGTCGGCTGCTCCACGGTCCGTCCGCCTTCCGGGGACGGCGGCACGGCCACGGTCATCGCGCGCGTGCTGCCCGCCTTCCGCGGCCGGGGCATCGGCACCGCCCTGTACGAGAACGCCCTCACGCACGCGCGCGTGCTGGGCGCCGAGGCGGTCGAGACGTGCGTGCTCGCCGCCAACGCGGACGGGCTGCGGTTCGCCGAGGCGCACGGCTTCACCGAGATCGAGCGGTATGTGCTGGACGGGGAGAGCGACGAGTGGGTGGACCTGCGGCTGGCTCCGTGAGGCCGACGACCGGCCGGGACCGGGGTTCCTGTCCCCGCCCGGACGGTTCGCGCCGAGTTCGCGCTGACGCGGCGTACAGCCCTGGCGAACGGCCTGTCGTCGCCGTACAACGATTCTCGCAATCTTGCGGGAACCATGTGTGGGCTGGGTCACGTTCCAGTTCAATGAGGGCAAGTGAGCGAACCGACGCGCCGTAACTGCGGACGCAGCCTGCAGGGGGTTCAGGTGAGTGCTTCCCGGCGTAGTGGGACGACCGACGAGCTGGGGCCGGACGAGCCCGAGCCGCCGGAGAGGGACGGGGCGGATCTGCTCGCCGCGCTCCTGGACGGCATGGACGCGGCCCTGTGCGCCTTCGACGCCGACGGCGTCGTCACCCACTGGAACCGCGAGGCGGAACGCATCCTCGGCTGGAGCGCCACCGAGGCCGTGGGCCGGCAGGGCCTGGCCGGCTGGGCGGTGCGCAGCGCCGACGCCGAGGAGGTCGAGGCGCGGCTGATGTCGGCGATGAGCGCGCCCGGCCGCCAGGTGCACGAGTTCGCGCTGCTGACCAAGGACGGCGGGCGGGTGCTCGTGCGCACCCAGTCCGCGGCGGTGCGCGGCCCGGACGGGAAGCCGGCGGGGGTGTACTGCGCGTTCAGCGAGGTGCACGCGCAGATCGACCTGGAGCGGTCCATCGCCCTGAGCGAGGCGCTGTTCGAGGACGCGAGCTGGGGTGTCGTCCTGGTCGACGCGGATCTGCGGCCCGCCGTCGTCAACGCGCACGCGGCGCGCCTGCTGGGCACCGGCCGTACGACCGTGCTGGGCCGTCCGCTCGGGGAGCTGCTGTCGCAGGGCGTGGAGGAGCTGGAGAGCGCCCTGACACATGTGCTGGCCGAGGGCGCGCCGCCCGCGCCCGCCGAGGTGTGGGTGGCGGTGCGCACACCGGAGGGCGAGCGCCGGCGGTGCTGGCGCAGCGCGTTCCTGCGGCTGTCGTCGCCGCTCGCCGAGGAGCCGGTGCCGCTCGGGGTGGGCTGGATGTTCCAGGACATCACCGAGACCAAGCAGACCGAGCAGGAGGCGTCGCTGCTGCGGTTCCGCACCAACCAGACGCACCGGGCGGCGCGGGCCGCCGCCGAGTGCGAGGACCCGGTGGAGGCGGCCGGTGTCCATCTGGACTTCGCGCTCGCCGGGTTCGCCGACCACGCGGTGATCGACCGGGTGGTGGGCGCCGGGCGGGCCGCCGACTCCGACGAGGCGGGCCCGGTGCGGCTGGTCCGGCTCGCCGCGACGCCGTCCGGCAGACCGGGCCCGAGCCTGCTGGACGGCGGCGCGGGACTGCCGGTGCGGTACGGCGAGGGGCATCCGGCGTTGCAGTGCGTGCAGCGGGCCGGGTCGGTGCGGTCCTCCGCGGGCTCGGTGCCGGAGCAGGAGGCGCGGGAGTGGGCGCTGGCCCGGCAGTGGCCGGAGGACACCCGGTACGCGCTGTGCACGGTGCTGCGCAGCCGGGGGCGGACGCTCGGTGTCGTGACGTTTCTGCGGGGCAGCGGGCGGGCCGGGTTCGAGCGGTCCGACACGCTGTACGCCGAGGACGTGGCGGCGCGGATCGCGCTGACGCTGGACCTGGCGGAGGCGACGGGCGGCGCGGGGGCTACGGGCGCGCCGGAGGCCTCGGGCGAGGGATGACGCCCGGCCGCGGAGGCGGGGGCTACGGGCGTGCAGGAGACCTCGGGCGAAGGGCGACGGCCCGGGGGCGAAAGACGGGAACGCCCGGCGCGCAGGAGGCCTCCGGCGACGCGCCACGGCCCGGCAGCGAGAGACGGGAACGCCCGGCGCGCAGGAGGCCTCCGGCGACGCGCCACGGCCCGGCAGCGAGAGACGGGAACGCCCGGCGCGCAGGAGGCCTCCGGCGAAGGGCCACGGCCCGGGGCGAGAGGCGGGGAACGCCGGGCGGGGCGGTCACGGTAGGGCCCTCATCAGCGGCTTTTCGGGTACGCCGTTCGCATCGTGAAAAAGCGGTTGAATCGCGGCGGACTGCTTCCTAGGGTTGCTGCTACTTCGGAAAGGAGGTGGTTCGGCAGATGTATGCATACCGGACGGAAGAGGTGACTGCGGGCTAGCGGCCCGCCGTCGTACTCGGTTCGGCGCCGGACCAGCGCGTGAGCGATGCGCGCAGCCGGCCAATTCCACGCAGTCACCCGACCCGCGAGTCGCCGGTACGTCCGGCCGGCTCCTCCCCAGGTCTCCTGGGAAGGACCAGACTCGCGGGTCGTCTGCGTTTTCGGGTCGCCGTCCGCGTCCTCGGGTCGCCGTCCGCGTCCTCGGGTCGTCCGTGCTCGCGGGCCGCCTGCGCCGAGAGCACGGACGCCACCGGAATCGGGCCGCCTCGCCGGGAGCGTCAGACGCCGCTCCTGCGGGCCGCCTCGCCGGGAGAGAGCCTCACACGCCGCTGATGTCGTCGTAGCCGTCGATCTCGCGCGGGCTGCGCGGGCCCGGCCCGACATAGCGGGCGGACGGGCGGACCAGGCGCCCGGTGCGCTTCTGCTCCAGGATGTGCGCCGACCAGCCGGCCGTACGGGCGCAGGTGAACATGGACGTGAACATGTGCGCCGGGACCTCGGCGAAGTCGAGGACGATCGCCGCCCAGAACTCCACGTTGGTGGCGAGGACCCGGTCGGGGCGTCGGTTGTGCAGCTCCTCCAGCGCGGCCTTCTCCAGCGCCTCGGCGACCTCGTAGCGGGGCGCGCCCAGCTCACGGGCGGTGCGGCGCAGGACGCGGGCACGGGGGTCCTCGGCGCGGTAGACGCGGTGCCCGAAGCCCATCAGGCGCTCGCCTCGGTCGAGAGCGTTCTTGACGTACGCGACCGCGTCGCCGGTGCGCTCGATCTCCTCGATCATGCCGAGGACGCGGGAGGGCGCGCCGCCGTGCAGCGGGCCGGACATGGCGCCGACGGCACCGGAGAGCGCGGCGGCCACATCGGCGCCGGTGGAGGCGATGACGCGGGCGGTGAACGTGGAGGCGTTCATGCCGTGCTCGGCCGCGGAGGTCCAGTAGGCGTCGACGGCCTTCACATGGCGCGGGTCGGGCTCGCCCCGCCAGCGGATCATGAACCGTTCGACGACGGAGCTCGCCTTGTCGATCTCCCGCTGCGGCACCATGGGCAGGCCCTGACCGCGGGCGGACTGGGCGACGTACGACAGGGCCATGACGGCGGCGCGCGCGAGGTCCGCGCGGGCCTGCTCGGCGTCGATGTCGAGGAGGGGTTTCAGACCCCATACGGGGGCGAGCATGGCGAGCGCGGACTGGACGTCGACGCGGATGTCACCGGAGTGCACCGGGATGGGGAACGGCTCGGCGGGCGGCAGACCGGGGTTGAACGCGCCGTCGACGAGCAGGCCCCACACGTTGCCGAAGGAGACGTGGCCGACCAGATCCTCGATGTCGACGCCGCGGTACCGCAGTGCGCCGCCTTCCTTGTCGGGTTCGGCGATTTCCGTCTCGAACGCGACGACTCCCTCGAGTCCGGGTACGAAGTCGGACATCAGGCGGCTCCTCGTGATGTGTGGTCGCAGCGGCCGGGGACGGCTCCGCATGGGTGGGTCGGCCCTGTCGTGCCCGGTCGGGCGGGGGATCACCCCGTCGGGGCGCACAAGGGCGCATCAGCACCATATCCCCGGGTGTCATCCTTGGGGAGCGTTCGCGGCACTCAGTGCCACCTTCGGGGGGTTCGCGTTGCGGAACGCCTGCCCGTACGACCGGGCGGATACGGCAAGATGACGGCGTGACCGACCGAGACGCCGCCCCCGTCGCCCCCGCCGACTCCCTCGCTCCCGACCCCGCGTCGATGCGCATGCAGTACCGGGCGGAGGGACTCGCCGAGTCGGAGCTGGCGCCCACGCCGGTGGAGCAGTTCCGGCGCTGGTTCAAGGACGCCGCGACAGAGGCCCACCTGTTCGAACCCAACGCGATGATCGTGTCCACGGCGGACGCCGAGGGCCGTCCCAGCTCTCGTACGGTGCTGCTGAAGCAGTTCGACGAGCAGGGCTTCGTCTTCTACACCAACTACGACTCCCGCAAGGCCCGTGACCTGGCGGTGAACCCGTATGTGTCGCTGCTGTTCCCGTGGCATCCGATGGCCCGGCAGGTCATCGTGCAGGGCGTGGCGCGGCGGACCGGGCGGGACGAGACCGCCGCCTACTTCCGTACCCGCCCGCACGGCTCGCAGCTCGGGGCGTGGGCGAGCGCGCAGTCGTCGGTGGTGCCGTCGCGGGCCGAGCTGGACGCTGCGTACGCGGAGCTGGAGGCCCGCTATCCGGAGGGCGAGCAGGTGCCGGTGCCGCCGCACTGGGGCGGTTTCCGGGTGGCGCCGCAGTCCGTGGAGTTCTGGCAGGGCCGCGAGAACCGGCTGCACGACCGGCTGCGCTATGTGGCGGAGCAGGACGGCACCTGGCGGGTGGAGCGGCTCAGCCCGTGAACCGGCGCGGCGGCCGGCGGTGTGCCCGGCCGTCCCGTCTGCCGCGCCGCTCTGCGGGCTTCACAGCTTGCCCCAGTGGTACGCGGTGCGGTGGCCGTCGAGGAGGTCGGCGACGCGGGCACGGAACTCCTCCGACAGGGGTGGCCAGTTCCAGAACTCGAAGCCGAGGTACCCGAACGAGAACCAGCCGTCACCCCACCGCCAGTCGGTGAGGGCGACCGGGGCCGCGCAGACGGGGCAGTCGATGTGCGCGGCGGCGCCCGTCTCGTACCAGGTGGTGATCGCTTCTCCGAACTTCGGCCAGATCTCCTCGCCGGGCGGGGCGCCGTGACCGCCGACGGGTGGGAGGCCGTCCTCGTCGGCGGGTGAGGCCCCGTCTCCGGGGGGCGGGGTGCCGTCCTCACCCACGGGGCCCTCCTCCGGGCCGCCGAAGTCCAGGCCGGTGGTGGTGCCGCAGCGCGGGCAGATCACCGATCCGGGGCCGCCCTGGCCGTCGTGGAAGACCGTCCGCTCGGTGTGCACCTCCAGCCCGTCGTACGGCTGGTGGTCCGCGTTCTCCTCGCCCGTCGCCTTGATCCAGTGGGGTCCGGGCTCGTGCCCGAGGCCGTCCCCCAGCAGGCACCGCGTGGGTGCGGCGAGGACGATGCCCTCGGCGGCCAGCCATCCCACGACACGCTCCGCGAGCCGCGCCGCGTCCTGCGGGCCGGCGTCGAGGTCGACGATCGTCTGGAAGAAGTCACCCATGCGGCGAACCGTACGGCCCGCCACTGACATCGCCCGCGTGACATCGCCCGCCACGGCGGCCGGCTGCTCAGCCGAGGGCGTCGTCGAGGAGGTCCGCCCACTGGGCGACGACGCGTTCGCGGCGGGCGGTGTCGTCGGTGAGGAGGTTGGCCAGGCCCAGGCCGCGGGCCATGTCGAGGAGGCCCTGCACGGTCTCGCGGACGCCGGGGCGGGACTCGTCGGCGCCGAGCAGATCGACGGCTATGCGGTGGGTCTCGCGGCCCACCTTGGCCTCCAGTTCGGTGACGCGCGGGCCGAGCTGCTCCTCGTGGGAGGCGGCCACCCACAGGTGGAGGGCGGCGCGGAAGAGGGGGCCGGTGTAGAGGTCGACGAGGGCGCCGATGACGGCGCGGCGTTCGGCGCCCTGCGCACCCTCGGGGAAGAGGGCGCGCAGGGCGAGGGAGCGTTCCTCGGCGACGTACTCGACGGCCGCGGTGAACAGGTCCTCGCGGGTGGGGAAGTGGTGCTGGGCGGCGCCGCGGGAGACGCCGGCGCGTTCGGCGACGACGGCGACGGTGGAGCCGGCCCAGCCGTGTTCGGCGAGGCAGGCCACGGCGGCCTCCAGCAGCCGCTGCCGGGTGGCTCGGCTGCGGTCCTGCTTGGGGAGACGCTCCGCCGTCGTCATGTCCATACCGATCTCACCGCTGGTGTCGCTGTTGGTGGCGCGGGGGGTGCCGGCGCCGGTGTCATACGACCCATACCGGGTCCCGGCGTTCGAGGAAGGCCGTCATCCCCTCGCGGGCCTGCGGGGTGGCGAACAGCCGGGCCGAGAGCGCGGTCAGGTCGGCCGCGTCCCGGTCGAACGCTTCCAGCACCCTAGCCGTGAGCAGCGATTTCGTCTCGGCCAGGCCCTGGGGTGCGGACCGGCGTATGCCGTCGAGGACGGGTGCGAGGACGGCGTCGACGTCGTCGCCTTCGGCGGTGAGCAGGCCGGCGCGGACGGCTTCGGGGGCGGTGAAGCGTTCCCCGGTGAGGTACCAGCGGGCGAGAGCGCGAGGGTCGGTGCGCGGCAGCACCGTCAGGGAGATCACCGCGGGCGCGACACCGATACGGACCTCGGTGAACGCGAAGGTGGACTCACGGGAGGCGGCGGCGATGTCGCAGGCGGCGAGCAGTCCGAGCCCTCCGGCACGGACGTGCCCGGTGACGCGGGCGACGACGGGTTTGCGCAGTTCGACGATCTGCCGCAGCAGGGCGACGAGGGCGTCCGGCGCGGGCGGGTCGCGCAGGTCGGCGCCCGCGCAGAACGTGTTGCCGGTGTGGGTGAGGACGACGGCGCGGACGTCGGGGTCCTTGCCGCAGTCGGTGAGCGCGTCGGCCAGTTCCCCGACGAAGGCGGCGGACAGGGCGTTGCGGGTGGCCGGGGAGTCGAGGGCGAGGGTCTCCACTCCACGGTCGCGGCTGCGGGCGACGACGGTCATACGGTGCCCTCCCTGAGCTGCCGGCGCAGGATCTTGCCGGAGGCGGCGCGGGGCACGGCGTCGACGAAGGTGACCTTGCGGACCCGTTTGTACGGGGCGACGCGTTCGGCGACGTGCATCAGGACGTCCGTTTCGGTGAGGTCGGGTGCGGTGGGCTGGCGGACGACGAAGGCGTGCGGGATCTCCGTGCCGTCGTCGTCGTACTCCCCGATGACGGCGGCGTCGGCGATGCCGGGGTGGGTGAGCAGCAGCGCCTCCAGTTCCGCGGGCGCCACCTGGAAGCCCTTGTACTTGATGAGTTCCTTCACCCGGTCGACGACGAACAGCCACCCGTCCTCGTCGACATGGCCGACGTCGCCTGTGTGCAGCCAGCCGTCGTCGTCGATCATGGCGGCGGTGGCGTCGGGACGGCCCAGGTAGCCCTTCATCACCTGGGGGCCGCGGATGAGGATCTCCCCGGACTCGCCGGGGCCGAGGTCCTTGCCGGGGTCGTCGAGGGAGACGATGCGCATCTCGGTGCCGGCGATGAGCTTGCCGACGGTGCCGGGCGGCGCCTCGTGCATGGCGTCCAGGGGGACGACGTGGGTGCCGGGGGACAGTTCGGTCATGCCGTAGGCCTGGCCGACGGGAGGCAGGCCCAGCCTGCGGGAGCAGGCGGCGGCGAGGCGGGCGTCGAGCGGGGCGGCGGCGCTGATGATGTACCGCAGGGACGACAGGTCGTACTGCTCGACCAGTGGGTGCTTGGCGAGGGCGAGGACAATCGGCGGCGCCACGTACAGGCCGGTGATGCGGTGGTTCTGGATGGCGGCGAGGAACGTCTCCAGTTCGAAGCGGGGCAGGACGACGACGGTGGCGCCCTTGCGCAGCGGCGCGTTCATCAGCGCGGTCAGGCCGTAGATGTGGAAGAACGGCAGCACGGCGAGGATCCGCTCGCCGGGTTCCGCGGTGACCGCCAGGTCGAGCTGGGCGAGGTTGGTGGCGATCTGCCGGTGGGTGAGCATGACGCCCTTGGGGGTACCGGTCGTGCCGGACGAGTACGGCAGCGCGGCGACGTCCTCGACGGGGTCGATGGCGATGTCCGGTTCGGGTGCGGTGGTGGCGAGCAGGTCGATGAGGGAGCGGTGGCCGGGCGCGCTGTCGCAGACGAAGATCTCCTGGATGCCGCCGGCGAGTCCGGCGGCCCGGCGGGCGCTGTCGAGCAGCGGGGACACGGTGACGATCCACCGGGCCGAGGAGTCCTTCAGCTGTTTCGCGAACTCCTCCGGCGTGGCGAGCGGGTGCACGGTGGTGACGGAGGCGCCCGCGCGGGTGGCTGCGTAGAACGCGGTGGGGAAGGCGATCGTGTTGGGGCTGTGCAGGGCGAGCACATCGCCCTTGCGGACGCCGGTCTCGGCGAGCGCGGCGGCGAGGCGCCGGTGGAAGCGGTCCACCTGCTCGTAGGTGAGGGTGGTGCCGTCGGTGCCGTCGATCAGGGCGGGCGCGTCCCCGAAGTCGGCGGCACTGCCCAGGACCGCCTCGTGGATGGGGAGTTCGACGGGCGGGACGTCTGCGTACTGGCTGCGGAACACGGTTCCTCCTCGCACGACGGTGTGCCGGACGGTGCGGTGCTGCCGGGCCGGGCGGTGCCGGGTCAGTACGACTTGGGCAGGCCCAGGGTCTGATGGGAGACGTAGTTGAGAATCATCTCCCGGCTCACCGGGGCTATACGTGCCACACGGGACGCCGTGATCAATCGGGCGATCCCGAATTCCCGGGTGAGGCCGTTCCCGCCGAGGGTGTGCACCGCCTGGTCGACGGCCTTCACGCAGGCCTCCCCGGCCGCGTACTTCGCCATGTTGGCGGCCTCGCCCGCGCCGACATCGTCGCCCGCGTCGTACAGCCGGGCGGCCTTCTGCATCATCAGCCGGGCCAGTTCGAGGTCGATGTGCGCCTGCGCGAGGGGGTGGGCGATGGCCTGGTGGGCGCCGATGGGGGCGCCCCACACGGAGCGTTCACGCGCGTATTCCACGGCGCGGCCGAGGGCGTGGCGGCCCATGCCGATCGCGAACGCGGCCGTCATGATCCGTTCGGGGTTGAGCCCGGCGAACAGTTGCAGCAGGCCGGCGTCCTCGTCGCCCACGAGCGCGTCCGCGGGCAGCCGGACATCGTCGAGGACCAGCTCGAACTGTTTCTCCTCCGCGCTCAGCTCCATGTCGATCTTCCGCCGGGAGAAACCCTCGGCGTCGCGCGGCACGATGAACAGGCACGGCTTGAGCCGGCCGGTGCGGGCGTCCTCGGTGCGGCCCACGATGAGCGTGGCATCGGCGATGTCCACCCCGGAGACGAACACCTTGCGGCCGGTGAGCAGCCAGTCCGTGCCGTCCCTGCGGGCGGTGGTGGTGATGCGGTGGCTGTTGGAGCCGGCGTCGGGCTCGGTGATGCCGAACGCCATCAGACGGCTGCCGTCGGCGAGCGCGGGCAGCCACTCACGTTTCTGCTGCTCCGTGCCGAAACGGGAGATGACGGTGCCGCAGATCGCCGGGGACACGATCATCATCAGCAGCGGGTTGCCCGCGGCGCCCATCTCCTCGCAGACGAGAGCGAGTTCGCTGATGCCGCCGCCTCCTCCGCCGTACTCCTCGGGGAGGTTGACGCCGATGTAGCCGAGTTTCGCCGCGTCCTGCCACATGCGGCGGTTGTCGACGCCGTCATGGGTCTTCGCGAACGACGCGACGGCCTTGCGGAGTGCCTGGTGCTCTTCGGGTTCGACGAGAGTGGTCACGTAAGTCCTCCGGGCTGCGGATAGGGGGCGGCCGGGCGGGCGGTGTCACCCGCCCGCGGACGGGTCGGACGCGGACGGGTCGGCCGGCGAGAAGCCGGACACCGGCCCGCCGGACGCCGAGGAGTCGGACGTCGAGGAGTCGGCCCCCGACGGATCGGACGCCGACGGTTCGTCCCCCGACGGCTCGGACACCGAGGGTCCGGACGCCGAGGGTCCGGCTGCCGGGGAACCGGCCGCCGGCGATTCCTGCACCACCGCGAGAAGCGTGCCGACCGTGACCTGCCGGCCGGGGGTCACCGGCAGCTCGGTCAGCACTCCCGCCACGGGGGCCGAAATGACGTGCTGCATCTTCATCGCTTCGAGCCACACGATCGGTTCACCGGCCCGCACACGCGCCCCGGGGACCAGCCCGTCGGCGACCCGGACGACGGTCCCCGGCATCGGCGCGAGCAGCGAACCGGGGGCGTGCTGGACGACGGCCTCGGGGAACCGGGGCAGCAACGTGAGCCGGTCCCCGTTCACGTACACGTCGGTGCCGTGCCGCGCGACCTCGTAGCGGCGGCGTACCCCGTCGACCTCGAGGACGACCAGATCCGCCCCGGCACGCACCACACGCACCCCGGCCGGGTCGACGGCGTCGAAGCCGTGCCGCGTGTGCCGGTAGCGGACCTCGTGCTCCTCCCCCGCCATCGCGTACCGCTTGACCTGCGGCTGCGACGGCACATTGCGCCAGCCGCCGAACCGTGACCGGCCGTGCGCGTCGGCCAGCGCGGCGGCCAGCGGCGCGTACGGGTCCGGCGCGGGCACGGTCAGCCCGTCCAGATGACGGTCGTAGAAGCCGGTGTCCATACGGGCGGAGATGAACTCCTCGTGCCGCAGCGACCGCACCAGCAGCTCCCGGTTGGTGACCGGCCCGTACACGACGGCGCGTTCCAGGGCGCCCGCCAGCTTGCGCAGCGCCTCGGCGCGCGAGGGGGCGTGCGCGACGACTTTCGCGAGCATCGGGTCGTAGTGCACGCCGATCGTGTCGCCGTCGCCGTACCCGGTGTCCAGCCGTACCCCGCCGGGCACGGCGAGCCGGTGCAGGGTGCCGGTCTGCGGGGCCCAGCCGCTCGCCGGGTCCTCCGCGTACAGGCGGGCCTCCACCGCGTGCCCTTGCGGCCGGGGCGGATCACCGGCCAGCGGCCGGCCCTCGGCTATCCGGATCTGCTCGGCGACCAGGTCCAGGCCGAACACCTCCTCGGTGACGGGGTGCTCGACCTGGAGGCGGGTGTTCATCTCCAGGAAGTGGGCGCGCCCGTCGGCGACGAGGAACTCGACGGTGCCCGCGCCCACGTACGACACGGCGCGCGCGGCGCGCACGGCCAGCGCGTGCAGCTCGCGCTCCAGCGCGGCGGGCAGGCCGGGCGCGGGAGCCTCCTCGATCACCTTCTGGTGGCGGCGCTGCAACGAGCAGTCGCGGGTGCCGAGCGCCCACACCGTGCCGTGCGCGTCGGCGAGGATCTGCACCTCCACGTGCCGTGCGCGCTCCACGTACGGCTCGACGAACACCTCCCCGTCGCCGAACGCGCTCTCCGCCTCCGCGCGCGCCCCCTCCAGCGCGGCGTCCAGCTCCTCCAGGCGGCGCACGATCCGCATACCGCGCCCGCCGCCGCCCGCAGCCGCCTTCACCAGCACCGGCAGATCGGCCTCGGTGACGTCCTTCAGCGGCTCGATTCCGAGGAGTTCCTTCGCACGTGTCTTCGACGCCATCGCCTCGATCGCCTGCGGCGGCGGCCCGATCCACACCAGACCCGCGTCCGTCACGGCACGCGCGAAGTCCGCGTTCTCCGACAGGAAGCCGTAGCCGGGGTGGACGGCGTCCGCGCCGGCCGCGAGCGCCGCCTTCACGACGAGATCACCGCGCAGATACGTCTCCGCGGGCGCCGCGCCCGGCAGCCGTACCGCCGCATCGGCCACGCGCGTGTGCAGCGCGTCCTCGTCGGGGTCGGAGTGCACGGCGACCGTGCGGATGCCCAGCTCGCGGCAGGTGCGGAAGATCCGGCAGGCGATCTCGCCCCGGTTGGCGACGAGCACAGAAGTGATCACGGGTGGGTTCCTCACATCCGGAAGACGCCGAAGCCGCCGCGCGCGCCCTCGTAGGGCGCGGTGTGGATCGCGGACAGACACAGGCCGAGGACGGTGCGGGTGTCGCGCGGGTCGATGACGCCGTCGTCGTAGAGCCGCCCGGACAGGAACTTCGGCAGCGACTCCGACTCGATCTGCTGCTCCACCATGGCGCGCAGCGCCGCGTCCGCCTCGTCGTCGTACGGCTGCCCCTTCGCGGCGGCCGACTGGCGGGCGACGATCGACAGCACGCCCGCGAGCTGCTGCGGGCCCATCACCGCCGACTTGGCGCTGGGCCACGCGAACAGGAACCGCGGATCGTAGGCGCGACCGCACATGCCGTAGTGGCCGGCCCCGTACGACGCGCCCATCAGGACGGACAGGTGCGGCACCCGCGAGTTGGACACCGCGTTGATCATCATCGCGCCGTGCTTGATGATGCCGCCCTGCTCGTACTCCCGGCCCACCATGTAGCCGGTGGTGTTGTGCAGGAACAGCAGCGGGATGTCCCGCTGGTCGGCGAGCTGGATGAACTGGGCGGCCTTCTGCGACTCCTCGCTGAACAGCACGCCCTGCGCGTTGGCGAGGACACCGACCGGGTAGCCGTGCAGGGCGGCCCAGCCGGTGGCCAGGCTCGTGCCGTACAGCGGTTTGAACTCGTCGAAGTCCGAGCCGTCGACGACCCGGGCGATCACCTCGCGCGGATCGAACGGCGTCTTCAGATCGCCGGGGACGATGCCGAGGAGTTCCTCCTCGTCGTACTTGGGCGGCTCCACGGGACCCGGGTCCGGGTACGCCTTGCGGTGGTTGAGGCGGGCGACCACGCGGCGTGCCTGCCGCAGCGCGTCCGGCTCGTCCACGGCGAAATAGTCGGCGAGGCCCGACACACGCGCGTGCATGTCCGCACCGCCCAGCGACTCGTCGTCGCTCTCCTCACCGGTGGCCATCTTCACCAGCGGCGGCCCGCCGAGGAACACCTTCGCGCGCTCCTTCACCATGATCACGTGATCGGACATGCCGGGCACATACGCGCCGCCCGCGGTGGAGTTGCCGAACACGACCGCGATCGTGGGGATGCCCGCCGCGGACAGCCGCGTCAGATCACGGAAGATCGCCCCGCCGGGGATGAAGATCTCCTTCTGGGACGGCAGATCGGCGCCGCCGGACTCGACGAGGCTGATCAGCGGCAGCCGGTTGGCCAGCGCGATCTCATGGGCGCGCAGCGCCTTCTTCAACGACCAGGGGTTGCTGGCGCCGCCCCGCACCGTCGGGTCGTTGGCGGTGATCAGGCATTCCACGCCCTCGACGACACCGATGCCGGTGACGAGGGACGCGCCGACCGGGTACTCACTGCCCCACGCGGCGAGCGGGGACAGCTCCAGGAACGGCGTGTCGGGGTCGAGAAGCAGTTCGATACGTTCGCGGGCGAGGAGCTTGCCGCGCTTGCGGTGCCGTTCGACGTACTTCTCGCCGCCGCCCGCGAGCGCCTTGGCATGCTCGGCGGCCAGATCGTCCAGCTTCGCGAGCATCGCCTCACGGTTGGCGCGGTACTCCGCCGAGCCCGTGTCCAGCGCCGTCCGCAGAACCGTCACAGCAGTACCTCCGGGATGTCCAGATGGCGGGCGCGCAGCCATTCGCCGAGCGCCTTGGCCTGCGGGTCGAACCGGTGCTGGGAGGCGACACCGCTGCCGAGGACGCCTTCGACGACGAAGTTCAGGGCCCGCAGATTCGGCAGGACATGCCGGGTGACGGGCAGATCCCGGGCCTCGGGGATCAACTGCCGGAACCTTTCGACGGTGAGTTCGTGCGCCAGCCACCGCCAGCCGTCCTCGGACCGCGCCCACACCCCCACGTTGGCGTCACCGCCCTTGTCGCCGCTGCGGGCCCCGGCGACCAGCCCGAGGGGCGCCCGCCGGACCCGCCCCGCCGGCAGCGGGGCGGGCAGCTCCGGTTCCGGCAGGGCGGTCAAGGGGCGTGCGGCGGAAGGCGGGGGTACGGCGACCCGGCTGCCGTCGGGCAGCACGGCCGTGTGCTCCACGGCCCCCTGCGGCACGTACGCCGCCTCGAACACCCCGTACGGCGCCCCCTTCCCGGGCGGGGCGAGCACATGGAAGCCCGGGTAGCTGGCCAGCGCCAGCTCGATCGCGGCCCCGCTCAACGCCCGCCCCACGGCCCGCTGATCGGGGTCGCGCACGACGAGCCGCAGCAGCGCGCTCGCCTCCTCCTCGCTGCCGGCGTCCGCCCGGTCGGTGCGCGCGAGCGTCCAGCGGGCCTCCGCGACCTTGCCGAGGACCGGCTCCATCTGCGCCCGCACCAGCTCGGCCTTCGCCTCGATGTCGAGACCGGTCAGCACGAAGACGACCTCGTTGCGGAACCCGCCGAGCCGGTTCACCCCGACCTTCAGCTCCGGCGGCGGCGCCTCACCGCGCACCCCGTCGACACGGACCCGGTCCGGCCCGTCCTGCGTGAGCCGTACGGTGTCCAGCCGGGCGGTGACGTCCGGTCCCGCGTACCGGGCGCCGCCCGTCTCGTACAACAGCTGCGCGGTGACCGTGCCGGTGTCGACGAAACCGCCGGTGCCGGGGTGTTTGCCGATGACGCTGCTGCCGTCGGCGCGGATCTCGGCGAGGGGGAAACCGGGGTGGCGGACGTCGCCCTCGCGGAAGAAGGCGTAGTTCCCGCCGGTGGCCTGCGTGCCGCACTCCAGCACATGCCCGGCGACGACCGCACCCGCGAGCCGGTCGTACTCCGTCGGCCCCCACCCGAAGTGCGCGGCGGCCGGCCCGGTGACCAGCGCGGCATCGGTGACCCGCCCGGTGACGACGATGTCCGCGCCCGCGCGCAGACACGCTGCGATCCCGAAACCGCCGAGGTAGGCATGCGCGGCAAGGGCACCCGGGTGTACGGCGGTGAGGTCGTCGCCCTCGACGTGCGCCACCCGCACCGGCACCCCGAGCCGCTCCGCCAGTCCCCGTATCGCCTCGGCCAGCCCCGCCGGGTTCAGCCCGCCCGCGTTGGTGACGATCCGCACGCCACGCGCGTGTGCCAGGCCGAGACAGTCCTCCAGCTGCCGCAGGAACGTCCGCGCATACCCGGCCGACGGGTCCTTCAGCCGGTCCCTGCCCAGGATCAGCATCGTCAGCTCGGCGAGATAGTCGCCGGTGAGGACGTCCAGGTCACCACCGGTCAGCATCTCGCGCAGGGCGTCGAAACGGTCGCCGTAGAAGCCGGAGAAGTTGCCTATGCGGAGGGAGCCGGGGGTTTCGGCGGGGACGGGGGCCGTCATGGCGCGTCGCGCTTCAGGGGCTTCGGCGGTGGGGGCAGAGG
>NZ_JALLGL010000098.1 GCF_023072675.1 Streptomyces sp. XM83C | reverse complement strand
CCCCGGAAAGACGCCCCCCGGACGCACGCCCGGCGCCCCGACCACCCGCGCGGCAGCCCTCGGCGCCGCGGCAGCCGGCACCCAGGCGTCCGCACCGGCATCGGCCGCGGCAGGGGCAGCGGCAGCGGCGTCCGCAGCCGCCGCCCGCACACCGGCCGCGGGCCAGGTGCCCGCCCAGGCCCAGGCGCCCGGAGCCCGCACGGCCGCCCCCGAAGCGGCATCCGGCGCCGTCGCCGCCGATGGAGGCGGAAACGGCGGAGACGGCGGGAACGGCGGCAGCGGCGGCAAGGCCGGCAAGCAGCCCAAGCGTCCCAAGCGCACCGGCTGGCGACGGCTGATCCCCACCTGGCGCATGGTGCTCGGCACCTTCATCACCGGCATCGTGCTGCTCGCCGGGCTGTTCTTTCTCGGCTACTCCATGGTGAAGATCCCCCCGGCCAACGCTCTCGCCACCAAGCAGGCCAACGTCTACCTGTACGCGGACGGCACCGAGATCGCCCGCGACGGCGAGATCAACCGGGAGAACGTCACCCTCGCGCAGATCTCCAAGGACGCCCAGCACGCCGTACTGGCCGCCGAGGACCGCGACTTCTACAGCGAGTCCGCCGTCGACCCCAAGGCGATGGTCCGCGCCGGCTGGAAGACCGTCACCGGCGGGGGCAAGCAGTCCGGCTCGACCATCACCCAGCAGTACGTGAAGAACTACTACCTGGGCCAGGAACAGACCGTCACCCGCAAGGTGAAGGAGTTCTTCATCGCGATCAAGCTCGACCGCAACAAGAGCAAGGACGAGATCCTCGAGGGCTACCTCAACACCAGCTTCTTCGGCCGCAACGCCTACGGCATCCAGGCCGCCGCCCGCGCCTACTACGGCATCGACGCCGTGGACCTGACCGCCGCCCAGGGCGCCTACCTGGCCTCCCTGCTGAACGCGCCCAGCGAGTACGACGTCGTCGCCCACCCGGAGAACAAGGCCGCGGCCGAGGCCCGCTGGAACTACGTCCTGGACGGCATGGTCAAGGAAGGCTGGCTCAGCGCCTCGGAACGGGCGACCCAGAAGTTCCCCATGCCCCGGCAGGCCACCCTGCCCACCGGGATGGCCGGACAGCGCGGCTACCTCGTCGACGCGATCAAGGACTACCTCTACGAGAACAAGATCGTCGACGCGGAGGAGCTGCGCGGCGGCGGCTACCGCATCACGACCACCCTTCAGAAGAGCAAGCAGGACGCGTTCGTGAAGGCGGTCGACGACCAGCTGATGTCGAAGCTCGACCCGAAGGAGAACCCGAAGGACCGGTTCGTCCGCGCCGGCGGCGCCGCCGTCGAACCGAAGACCGGCAAGGTCGTCGCGATGTACGGCGGCATCGACTACGTCAAGCAGTACACGAACAACGCCACCCGAGGCGACTTCCAGGTCGGCTCCACCTTCAAACCGTTCGTGTTCACCTCGGCCCTGGAGAACGAGTCCAGCACCCAGGACGGCCGCACCATCACCCCCAACACGATCTACAGCGGCGAGAGCGAACGCCCCGTGGAGGGCTGGAACGGCGACTACTACGCCCCGGAGAACGAGGACGGCGTCAACTACGGCCCCATCACCGTCCGCGAGGCCACCGACAAGTCGGTGAACTCGGTGTACGCCCAGATGGTCGTCGACGTCGGCCCCGCCAAGGTCAAGCAGACCGCGATCGACCTGGGCATCCCCGCCGACACCAAGGAACTCAACGCCTACCCGTCCATGGCGCTCGGCACCGCCAACGCCAGCGTCCTGGACATGGCGGAGGCCTACGCCACCCTCGCCAACCACGGCAAGCGCGGCACGTACACCCTCGTCGAGAAGATCAGCCGCAACGGGCAGGACATGGAGCTGCCCAAGGCCGAGCAGTACCAGGCCGTCAGCCGGGAGGCCGCCGACACCACCACGGCCATCCTGCAGAGCGTCGTCGACCAGGGCACCGCGACCGCCGCGCAGGCCGCCGGCCGCCCCGCCGCCGGCAAGACCGGCACCGCCGAGAAGGACCAGGCCGCCTGGTTCGCCGGATACACGCCCGAACTGGCCACCGTCGTCTCCGTGATGGGCCAGGACCCCGACACCGCCGCGCACAAATCGCTGTACGGCGTGATGGGCCTGCCCCGCATCAACGGCGGCGGCGCGCCCACCGAGATCTGGGCCCAGTTCACCCGGGACGCGCTCAAGGGCAAGCCCGTCAGCGAGTTCGACCTGGAGCTTCAGGAAGGCGCCGAAGAGACCCAGGCCCCGCCCAGCACCGACCCGGGCGACGACTCGTCGGACGACGACAGCGACCAGGACGGCGGCACCACCACCGGCGCCCCCACCGGCACCCCCGCCACCGCGGGACAGACCGGCGGGCAGACCCCCGGCCAGAACCAGGGCCAGACCGGCGGCGGCACCGACACCGGCACCACCACCGGCGGCACCCCGGCCACCGACGGCGGCACCGGCGACACCGCCGACGGCGGCAGCACAGGCGACGCCTCCACAGGCGGCGACGGAGGCGGCGGAGACGGCGGCGGCACAGGCGACGGCGCCAACGGCGCCACAGGCGGCGACAGCTCCACCACCTTCGGCACAACCTTCGGCCAAGGCGTCGTACGGCCATAGCGGCACGCTCCGGCAGCAGGGCACCAGCCCCGCCGCCGGAGCCGTACCCGCCCACAGCGGGCGGTCAGTGCCCGCCGGTCGCCTTCAACCCCACGACGGCGACCAGCAGCAAGCACACGAAGAAGATCCGGGCGGCGGTGACCGGCTCACCCAGCACCAGCATGCCGACCACCGCCGCACCGGCCGCACCGATGCCCACCCACACGCCGTAGGCGGTACCGATGGGAAGGGAACGGGCGGCATACGACAGCAGCAGCATGCTCGCGACGATGCCGGCGCCGGTGAACAGGCTCGGCCACAGCCGGGTGAAACCCTCGCTGTACTTCATGCCGACCGACCAGCCGACCTCCAGCAGACCGGCGACGACAAGCAGGACCCAGGCCACGACGGGCACCTCCGGACAACGCAGCGGAACGGGGGTGCGTCGTCTTTTCCTTCGCGCCGGCGGCGGTGACTTCCTTCGTACCGCCGACGGCACGGCCCGGTACGGCGCGTCTCGTCGGGTCACCTCCGACGCTAGCAAACAACGGCGAAAGGGGCCGGTGACACTCGTCACCGGCCCCTTTCGCCGCTGGTCACACGGGCTGCGTCACAGATACAGGCCGGTGGAGTCCTCCGACCCCTCGAACCGGTCCGCGGCCACGGCGTGCAGGTCGCGTTCGCGCATGAGCACGTAGGCGACACCGCGCACCTCGACCTCGGCACGGTCCTCCGGGTCGTACAGGACCCGGTCGCCCGGCTCCACGGTCCGTACGTTCTGCCCCACCGCGACGACCTCGGCCCAGGCCAGCCGACGGCCCACGGCCGCGGTGGCCGGGATCAGGATGCCGCCGCCGGAACGCCGCTCGCCCTCGCTGTTGTCCTGCCGCACGAGGACGCGGTCGTGCAGCATGCGGATGGGCAGCTTGTCGGGATGGGTGCTGTGCTCGTTTCTGTTGGCGCTCACGCCATTGAACCTACCTGCCTGGAAACGATCCGTACGCGGGAGGGTGCCGCCCGGCGCCCGGCCCTCAGCGCCCGCGACGCCGGGAACCCAGCACGAGCAGCCCGGCGACACCCACGGCCACCAGCGCGACGGGCACCACACGGTCCATCCGCAGCGCCCCGTCCTCGTCCGTGAACTTCGCCCGAACATCACTCACGACCCGGTTGACCTGCACATAGGCCCTCCCGACCGTGTGATCGATATTGGCGACGACCTTGGCCTTCGCATCCCCGACGATCGTCTTCGGATGCACCCGCACCCCGATCTCGTCGAGCGTTTCGGCCAGCACCTCGCGGCGGCGCTTGATGTCCGCCTCGATCTGCGCCGGGGTTCTCGTGTCCGACGTGTCCGCCACCGTACGGCCTCCGAAGTCGATCTGATCCTGTTCTGGACAGTCTGTCAGCTCTCCGCCCGGCCGCACTGTCAGGACCCCCGGTTACGCTGGACCGATGAGCGAGCGACTCCAGCCCGGGGACGTGGCCCCCGCCTTCACTCTGCCCGACGCCGACGGCAACGAGATCTCCCTGTCGGACCACAAGGGCCGCAAGGTCATCGTCTACTTCTACCCGGCCGCGCTGACACCCGGCTGCACCAAGCAGGCCTGCGACTTCACGGACAACCTCGACCTCCTCGCCGGTGCGGGATACGACGTCATCGGCATCTCCCCCGACAAGCCGGAGAAGCTGGCCAAGTTCCGCGAGAAGGAGAACCTGAAGGTCACCCTCCTCGCCGACCCCGACAAGCGGGTCCTGGAGGCGTACGGCGCCTACGGCGAGAAGAAGCTGTACGGCAAGACGGTGGTCGGCGTGATCCGCTCCACGGTCATCGTCGACGAGGACGGCAAGGTCGAGCGCGCCCTGTACAACGTCAAGGCGACCGGCCACGTAGCCAAGATCATCAAGGACCTGTCCCTCTGACCCCCACCCGGACGTGACCTTCCGGACCCGGCTTCTTCGCTCTGCACGAGCGACGAACATCCGACCGGAACCGGAGGGGGAAGGGGCCACGACGCCCCGTACGCGCCCGAAGTGCCGGCACCCGCCGTGAGCGCGGCAAGCCGATCACGCTCCACATCGACCACATCGACGGCAAGTGGCTCGACATCGCGCGGAGAACCTCCGCTGTCCGTGCCCGAACTGCCACGCCCTGACGCCGACATGATGCCGCAGGAGACCCGGCACGGCGGTGAGATCAGCCCCCGTACACTGAGGGGCACCAAGCGGCACGGGTCGGCCCGATGTCCGCTTCGGGGCGGTCGTGGCGAAATCGGCATACGCGCGGGTTTTAGGTGCCCGTGGGAGAAATCCCGTGTGGGTTCGAGTCCCACCGGCCGCACGGCTCTTCCGCCGAGGGGTGGGTTCACGCAGCTCGTGGGCCCACCCCTCGCGGCGTTCAGCCCAGCAGTTCCCGCACCACCGGTACCAGGGCTCGGAAGGCCTGGCCCCGGTGGCTGATGGCGTTCTTCTCGTCGGGGGTGAGTTCGGCGCAGGTGCGGGTGTCGCCGTCGGGCTGGAGGATCGGGTCGTAGCCGAAGCCGTTGGTGCCGGCGGGGGTGTGGCGGAGGGTGCCGCGGAGGCGGCCTTCGACGACCCGCTCGGTGCCGTCGGGCAGGGCGAGGGCGGCGGCGCAGGCGAAGTGGGCGCCGCGGTGTTCGTCGGGGATGTCGGCGAGCTGGGCGAGGAGGAGGTCGAGGTTGGCCTTGTCGTCGCCGTGGCGGCCGGCCCAGCGGGCGGAGAAGATGCCGGGGGCACCGCCGAGGACGTCGACGCAGAGGCCGGAGTCGTCGGCGACGGCGGGCAGGCCGGTGGCGCGGGCGAGGGCGTGGGCCTTGAGGAGGGCGTTCTCGGCGAAGGTGACGCCGGTTTCCTTGACGTCGGGGATGTCGGGGTAGGCGTCGGCGCCGACGAGGTCGTGCGGGAGCCCGGCTTCGGCGAGGATGGCCTTCAGCTCGGTGATCTTTCCGGCGTTGCGGGTGGCGAGGATCAAGCGGGTCATGGCCCCCAGTATCCCGGTGTGGGTCCGGGGGCCTGTCGGCGCGGCGGCCTCGGGGGTGTTACGGCGTGCAGACCTTGGTGAGTTCGCCTGCCGCGTCGGTGACGGGGCTCAGGTCGGGGGTGCGGTCGCCGTTCTTGACGGCGGTGCGGACGTTGTCGACGGCCTTGGAGAGGTCGTCGACCGCCTTGTTGACATCGGCGTTGTCGGTCTTGTCGCCGATCTTGTCGAGGTTCCTGTCGATGCTGTCGAGGGACTCGGCCAGCTGGGTCGGGTCGGAGGCGTTCTCCACGGCCTGCTGCATGTCGGTGACGCTGTCGGCGATGGCGTCGGCGGTCTGGATGCAGTCCAGGGCCTTGTTCACGGCGTCACAGCCGGTGGTGAGCGCGGCGGTGAGTGCGGTGGCCGCGACGGCGGCGGTGACGATGGCGATTCGGCGGCCTCGACGTGGGCGTCGGCTCGCGGCCATGGCTGTGTTCCCTCCCTCGGGCCGGGTGGTCGTGGACCGGCCCTTTGTCCGGCCTTCGCCGGCCCCTGTTTCGTACCCCTACTGACGCGCCGGAGGGCGGCACGGTTGCCCGTGCCGCCCTCGGTGTCCTGGCCTGCCTTCGGGTGGGGCGGGGGGCGCGCTTTACCGTTCGAGGAGGGTGTCGAGGGCGGTGCGCTGGGCGGTGGCGAGTTCGGTGCAACCGGCGACGGCGAGGTCGAGGAGGGCGTTGAGTTCGTCGCGGGCGAAGGGTTCGGCTTCGGCGGTGCCCTGGACCTCGACGAAGCGGCCGTCGCCGGTGCAGACGACGTTCATGTCGGTGTCGGCGCGGACGTCCTCCTCGTAGCAGAGGTCGAGGAGGGGGACGCCGGCGACGATGCCGACAGAAACGGCGGCGACGGTGCCGGTGAGGGGCTGGCGGCCGGCCTTGATCAGTTTCTTGCCCTGGGCCCAGGCGATGGCGTCGGCGAGGGCGACGTAGGCGCCGGTGATGGCGGCGGTGCGGGTGCCGCCGTCGGCCTGGAGGACGTCGCAGTCGAGGACGACGGTGTTCTCGCCGAGTGCCTTGTAGTCGATGACGGCGCGCAGGGAGCGGCCGATGAGCCGGCTGATCTCGTGGGTGCGACCGCCGATCTTGCCCTTGACGGATTCGCGGTCGCCGCGGGTGTTGGTGGCGCGGGGCAGCATGGCGTATTCGGCGGTGACCCAGCCTTCGCCGGTGCCTTTGCGCCAGCGGGGGACGCCTTCGGTGAAGGAGGCGGTGCACAGGACCTTGGTGTCGCCGAAGGAGACGAGGACGGAGCCTTCTGCGTGCTTGCTCCAGCCGCGCTGGATGGTGACCGGGCGGAGTTGTTCGGGGGTGCGGCCGTCGATGCGTGACATGTCGCTGAGCCTAGCCCGAGTGGCGGAAGGGGCTCCTCCCTGTGCGGGAAGAGCCCCTTCCGGGTGAGCCTGGTGGGCCTGTGAGCCTGGTGGGGCTCACATCATGTCTTCGATCTCCGCGGCGATGGGGTCGGCGTCGGTGCCGATGACGACCTGGATGGCGGTGCCCATCTTGACGACGCCGTGGGCGCCGGCGGCCTTGAGCGCGGCCTCGTCGACCAGGGAGGCGTCGTGCACTTCGGTGCGCAGGCGGGTGATGCAGCCCTCGATCTCGTCGATGTTGTCGATGCCGCCGAGGCCGGCGACGATCTTCTCAGCCTTGCTGGCCATGTTCCGTCTCCCTGAAATCCCTGGTGCGGACCGCGGGCCGCGTCGGTGGCGGTGGTCGCGGTATTCGCAGTAACCCACAGTCGGCCCAACTTCGCGAGCGTTGCCGTCGTCTGTGCCGAAGGATGGCGGACACGACAGCGCAGCCGACTGTCGGTCAACTGGTCTACACCAGAGGATACCGATGAGTGCCGAAAGTGCCGCCGAGGGTCGCGGGGTCTCTCCCGCGAGGGAACGCTGGAACCGCTTCTTCCAGGGCCTGCAGAAGATGGGCCGCAGTCTGCAATTGCCGATCGCGGTGCTGCCTGCGGCGGGCATCCTGAACCGGCTGGGGCAGAACGATGTGTTCGGGGACGACGGGCTGGGGTGGACGAACGTCTCCAAGGTGATGGCGGCGGCGGGCGGGGCGCTGCTGGACGGGTCGCTGGGGTTGCCGCTGCTGTTCTGCGTGGGTGTGGCGATCGGCATGGCGAAGAAGGCCGACGGGTCGACGGCGCTGGCGGCGGTGGTCGGGTTCCTTGTCTATTACGTGGTGCTGCATCAGTTCCCTGACGACTGTCCGTCGGGGACGTTCCAGGAGCTGGGCGGTGCGCTGGGCGGGGTGTGCACGGTGCCGGACGGCGGGGCGGCGACCGCGGCGGCGTATCAGAATCCTGGGGTGTTCGGCGGGATCGTGATCGGTCTGCTGACGGCGTTTTTCTGGCAGCGGTATCACCGGACGAAGCTGGTGGACTGGCTGGGGTTCTTCAACGGGCGGCGGCTGGTGCCGATCATCATGTCGTTCGTGGGGATCGTGTTCGCGGTGGTGTGTCTGTGGGTGTGGCCGCCGATCGGCAGTGGTCTGGAGGATTTCGCGGACTGGCTGCGGGATGCCGGGTCGTGGGGCGCGGCGCTGTTCGGTGTGACGAACCGGGCTCTGCTGGTGATCGGTCTGCATCAGTTCCTGAACGTGCCGATCTGGTTCCAGTTCGGGTCGTACACGGCGCCGGACGGTCAGGTGTGGCACGGCGACATCAATATGTTCCTGCACGGTGATCCGGACGCGGGTCAGTTCACGTCGGGGTTCTTCCCGATCATGATGTTCGCGCTGCCGGCGGCGGCGCTGGCGATCACGCACACTGCGCGGCCGGAGCGGCGCAAGATGGTGGGCGGGCTGATGCTGTCGGTGGCGCTGACGTCGTTCGTCACGGGGATCACGGAGCCGATCGAGTACTCGTTCCTGTTCGTGGCGCCGGTGTTGTACGCGGTGCACGCGGTGCTGACGGGTGTGTCGATGGGCGTGACGTGGGCGCTGGGGGTGCACGACGGGTTCAGTTTCTCCGCCGGGCTGATCGACTACGTCATCAACTGGGGTCTGGCGACGCGACCGTGGCTGATCATTCCGATCGGGCTGTGCCTGGCCGTGGTCTATTACGTGATCTTCCGTTTCGCGATCACGAAGTTCGATCTGAAGACGCCGGGGCGGGAGCCCGAAGAGGAGGTCGAGGATGTGACAAGGGCCTGATCAGAGGGGGCTTCGGGGCCTTCGGACCGCTGGGTCCGGAGGCCCTTTGTCACGTTCCGGAGACGGTACGGGGCGTAGTGCTCCGGTTGCGGTTTTGACGGGTTCCTTATAGCGCCTGCATCGTGCTACAACAGGTCTACACCACTGAGTGGTGTAGACCACCACCTGATGGAGGAAGTCTATGAGCACCGCCACCGCAACGGCGGCCCCCGCGAAGAAGCGGGGATCCGGCCTGTTCCAGGGCCTGCAGAAGGTCGGCCGCAGCCTTCAGCTGCCCATCGCCGTGCTGCCGGCGGCGGGCATTCTCCTTCGCCTCGGCCAGGCCGACGTCCACGACAAGCTGAACCTGCCCGACAAGGTCACGGCGGTGTTCGACACGGCGGGCAGCGCGATATTCGACAACCTGCCGATGCTGTTCTGCATCGGTGTCGCGATCGGCTTCGCCAAGAAGGCCGACGGTTCGACCGCCCTCGCCGCCCTCGTCGGCTTCCTGGTGTACAGCAACGTCCTGAAGGCGTTCCCCGTCACCGAGGCCCAGATCAAGGCCGGCGAGGACGTCGCGGCGACGTACAACAATCCGGGTGTCCTCGGCGGCATCCTGATGGGTCTGCTGGCCGCCGTGCTGTGGCAGCGGTACCACCGCAAGAAGCTGGTGGACTGGCTCGGCTTCTTCAACGGCCGCCGGCTGGTCCCGATCATCATGGCGTTCGTCGGCACGCTGATGGGTGTCTTCTTCGGCCTGGTGTGGGAGCCGATCGGTGAGGGCATCTCGAACGTCGGCGAGTGGATCACCGGTCTGGGCGCCGTGGGTGCCGGTCTGTTCGGTCTGATCAACCGTGCGCTGATCCCGATCGGCATGCACCAGTTCGTCAACACCGTCTCCTGGTTCCAGCTCGGCGACTTCAAGAACGCCGCCGGTGAGATGGTCCACGGTGACCTGAACCGCTTCTTCGCGGGCGACCCGACCGCCGGCCAGTTCATGTCCGGCTTCTTCCCGATCATGATGTTCGGTCTGCCGGCCGCCGCGATCGCCATCGCCCACGCGGCCCGCCCGGAGCGCCGCAAGGCCGTGATGGGCATGATGATCTCGCTCGCCCTGACCTCCTTCGTCACGGGTGTCACCGAGCCCATCGAGTTCGCGTTCATGTTCATCGCGCCGGTGCTGTACGTCATCCACGCGGTGCTGACCGCGGTGGCCATGGCCGTCACCTGGGCGCTCGGGGTGCACGCCGGCTTCACGTTCTCGGCGGGCTTCATCGACTACGCCCTGAACTGGAACCTGGCGACGAAGCCCTGGCTGATCATCCCCATCGGTCTGGTCTTCGCGGCGATCTACTACTTCCTCTTCCGTTTCGCCATCACGAAGTTCAACCTCCCCACCCCGGGCCGCGAGCCCGAGGAGGAGGTCGAGGACCTCACCAGGGCGTGAGCCCCTGCCGTACGGCGTACTCGAAGGCCCCCGGAGCCCAAGGTTCCGGGGGCCTTCGGCGTCACGAGGGGCGGGGCCGTCGGGCGCGGGGAGGCCGCCCCGTCCCCACGGCGGCATCGGACGCCGGCCCTACGGCGGCCTCAGATGTCGTACGTCTGCCCGGGTGCCGCGAGTGTCACCGGGCCGGGGTACACCGCGCGGGCGTCGGCCAGGTTGACCTGGGGGTCGGTCCACGGCGGGATGTGGGTGAGAACCAGGCGGCGGGCGCCGGCCCGGGTCGCGGTCTCGCCGGCCTCGCGGCCGTTGAGATGCAGGTCGGGGATGCTCTCCTTGCCGTGGGTGAACGCGGCCTCGCACAGGAACAGGTCGGCGTCGCGCGCGAGTTCGTCCAGCACCGGGGTGACGCCGGTGTCGCCGGAGTAGACCAGCACCTTGCCGGCGTGCTCGATGCGGATGCCGTACGCCTCCACCGGGTGGGCCACGCGCTCGGTGTGCACGGTGAACGGGCCGACCTCGAAGGTGGACGGCTTGACCGTGTGGAAGTCGAAGACCTCGCTCATCGAGGAGGACGAGGGGGTGTCCGCGTACGCCGTGGTCAGGCGGTGCTCGGTGCCCTCCGGGCCGTACACGGGCAGGGGGGCGCAGCGGCCTCCGTCGTGACGGTAGTAGCGCGCGACGAAGTACGCGCACATGTCGATGCAGTGGTCGGCGTGGAGATGGCTGAGGAAGATCGCGTCGAGGTCGTAGAGACCGCAGTGGCGCTGCAACCCGCCCAGGGCGCCGTTGCCCAGGTCGAGGAGCAGCCGGAAGCCGTCGGCCTCGACGAGGTAGCTCGAGCAGGCCGATTCCGCGGACGGGAACGACCCCGAGCAGCCGACGACGGTGAGCTTCATGGAGCAGAAACCTCCGTGGCGGAAAGTGCGGGTGCGGACAGATCTGCGGAACGAGATCCTGTGCGGGGCGTCGGGGGTCATGCGGTCCGTCGAGCGTAAGGCGCAAAACCCGGGGTCGCTCCTCCGCCAAGGGCTGTTGTGGGCGAACTCACCTGTGCTGTCACCGGTTCGGCTGGACGTGGGGCGCCGGCGGCGCGTGTCGGGAAGCGCGGAGTGACCGAAGGGCGCGCGGTGTGGATCGTGCGCCGCTAACGTCATCCTATGGACACGTCGTGGTGGCTGGCGCTCGTGGCGGTGGTGCTGCTCGCGCTCGTCGCGGTGCTCGTCGACGGGTGGGGCCGGGCGCCCCGGCCGCCGGGCGGTGCGCGGCGGTTCCGCGGCGGTGGGACGGGGCTGCGGCCGGCGCCGGCGGAGATCTGGTGGGCGTACGTGGTGCCGCTCGACGGCGGGCTGGACGGCCGGCGCGGCCCGGGAGCGGGCGCGGAGGGCGGGGCCCCTCATGACGGGGCCCGTGAAGGCGGGGCCGGGAAGGGCGACGACGTCCGGGAGGACGGGGCGGGTCCGCGGGAGTGGCCGTGTCTGGTGCTGTCGGTGCGGGGCGGCCGGGCGGTGGTCGTGGAGATCAGCACGAAGTACCACGACGAGCGGGCCGGGGTGATCCCGCTGCCGCCGGGTTCGGTCGGGGACACGCGGGGGCGGGCGAGTTTCCTGCAGACGGACGAGGTGCGTGAGGTGCCGGTACGTGACTTCCGGCGCCGTGTGGGGGTGGTGGACCCGGTCCTGTGGGACCAGGTCCGTCACCTCGCCACATGAGGCCGGCGACCGCGCGCGGTCACGCCCAGAGCTGGCCCTGGAGTGTCTCGATGGCTTCCTCGGTCGTCGCGGCCGTGTACACGCCGGTCGACAGGTACTTCCAGCCTCCGTCGGCGACGACGAAGACGATGTCGGCGCTCTCCCCCGCCTTGAGCGCCTTCTTGCCGACGCCGATCGCGGCGTGCAGCGCGGCGCCCGTGGAGACGCCCGCGAAGATGCCCTCCTGCTGGAGCAGCTCCCGGGTGCGGGTGACGGCGTCCGCGGAGCCGACGGAGAAACGCGTCGTCAGCACGGAGGCGTCGTACAGCTCGGGTACGAACCCCTCGTCGAGGTTGCGCAGGCCGTACACGAGGTCGTCGTAGCGCGGCTCGGCGGCGACGATCTTCACGTCGGGCTTGTGCTCGCGCAGATAGCGGCCGACGCCCATGAGGGTGCCGGTGGTGCCGAGTCCCGCCACGAAGTGGGTGACGGACGGCAGGTCGGCGAGGATCTCCGGGCCCGTGGTGGCGTAGTGGGCGCCGGCGTTGTCCGGGTTGCCGTACTGGTAGAGCATCACCCAGTCGGGGTGCTCGGCGGCCAGCTCCTTGGCGACGCGTACGGCGGTGTTGGAGCCGCCGGCCGCCGGGGAGGAGATGATCTCGGCGCCCCACATGCGGAGCAGGTCACGGCGTTCCTGCGAGGTGTTCTCCGGCATGACGCACACCATGCGGTAGCCCTTGAGCTTGGCCGCCATGGCGAGCGAGATTCCGGTGTTGCCGCTGGTGGGCTCCAGGACGGTGCAGCCGGGGGTGAGCCGGCCGTCCTTCTCCGCCTGCTCGATCATGTGCAGGGCGGGGCGGTCCTTGACCGAGCCGGTGGGGTTGCGGTCCTCCAGCTTGGCCCAGATCCGCACGTCCTCGGAGAGCGACAGCCGCGGCAGGCGCACCAGGGGGGTGTTGCCGACCGCGGCCAGCGGGGAGTCGTAGCGCATCGCGGATCAGGCCATACCGCCGGCGACGGCCGGCAGGATCGTCACGTTGTCACCGTCGGACAGCTTGGTCTCGATGCCGTCGAGGAAGCGGACGTCCTCGTCGTTGAGATAGACGTTGACGAAGCGGCGCAGCTGGTCGCCGTCCACGATGCGGGCCTGGATGCCCGCATGCCGGGTCTCGAGGTCGGCGAACAGCTCGGCGAGGGTGTCGCCGGTGCCCTCCACCGCCTTCTGACCGTCGGTGTACTGGCGGAGGATGGTCGGGATGCGGACCTCGATGGCCATGGCTCAGGGCTCCTGTCGGAAGGTGTCGTCGGTTCGTGAGGCGCGCGAGGGGTTCCCCGGGCGGTCGGCGCGGGGGGAGGCACGCCGCGGCTCTCCGGCCGTTCGGCGGCAGCGGCGTGGGTCAACAGATGGCGCTGTTCAGCCTGCACAGGTCGACGTGCAGCCGCGCCACGAGCAGCACGCCCGGCGCTTTGTCGCTCACGTCGAGAAGAACCATGGGTTCATCGTATCGATTCCCGGCCGGGTTCCCGGAGTGTGATTCCGTATGCCGGACGGATTTCGTCCGCCCGCTGGGACGGGGGCGGGTCCCCCTACGCCTCAGTAGGCCTCGACGATCCGGACTTCCTCTTCCGTGACCTCGCCGTCCACGATGCGGAACGAGCGGAACTGGAAGTCGCCGAGGCCGTCGGTGTCGGCGGTGGAGACGAGGACGTAGTGGGCGCCGGGCTCGTTGGCGTAGGAGATGTCGGTGCGCGAGGGGTAGGCCTCGGTGGCGGTGTGGGAGTGGTAGATGACCACCGGTTCCTCGTCGCGGTCGTCCATGTCGCGGTACAGCTTGAGCAGGTCGCCCGAGTCGAACTCGTAGAAGGTGGGCGACATCGCCGCGTTCAGCATGGGGATGAAGCGCTCGGGGCGGTCCGAGCCCGCCGGGCCCGCGACGACGCCGCACGCCTCGTCGGGGTGGTCCTTGCGCGCGTGGGCGACGATCTGGTCGACGAGGGCCTGGGTGATGGTCAGCATGTCCGTCAGGATAAGCGGGCCCCGGACGGGCAAAGCGGGCCGGGCGGTGCGGCGGGCGGCGGACGGACGGGCCGTCCCGTACCGGGGTTCGGTACGGGACGGCCCGGATCATGGACGTCCTGAGCGGCTGCCGGAGAGAACTCCACGAGTACGCTCCCTCCGGCCGGACGTCCCCTGGGGGGTGGCGGGTCGGCCGGGTTCAGCCGACCTTCTCCAGCTCCGGTTCGCGGCGCTGGGTGACCTGCGGGTGGCGGTTCTTCAGCACCGCCCAGCCGATGCCGAGTGCGACGGCCCAGCCCGCCATGACGTACAGGCAGATCCGGGATTCGGCGTCATCGGCGATCAGGCCGGTCACGAACACCAGGAACACGATCGCGACCCAGGAGCACTTCGCGCCGCCGGGCGCCGGGAACGGGGAGGCGGGCAGCCGGCCCGCGACGACCGCGCGGCGGTACCGGACGTGGCTGACAAGGATCATCAGCCAGGTCCAGATGCCGGCCGCGGTGGCGACCGAGGTGACGTAGCCGAAGGCCTTCTCCGGGACGACGTAGTTCAGGATCACGCCGATGCCCATGAAGAGCACGGAGACGGTGACGCCGAGGGCGGGCGTCTTGGTGGAGGACAGCTTCTCGAACACGCGGGGCGCCTCGCCGCTGGAGGCGAGGTTGCGCAGCATGCGGCCGGTGGAGTACATGCCGGAGTTGCAGGACGACAGGGCCGCGGTCAGCACGACGAAGTTGACGATGCCGGCGCCGGCCGGGATGCCGATCTTCGCGAACGCCGCCACGAACGGGCTGACGCCCGGCCCGAACTCGGTCCACTTCACCACGCACAGGATGACGGTGAGGGCGCCGACGTAGAACAGCGCGATCCGCCACGGCAGGGTGTTGATGGCCTTGGGGAGGGTCTTCTCCGGGTTCTCCGACTCACCGGCGGTGACGCCGACCAGCTCGACGGCGAGGTAGGCGAACATGACGCCCTGCAACGTCATCAGGGACGAGCCGATGCCCTTGGGGAAGAAGCCGTCGAAGGCCCACAGGTTGGAGACCGCGGCGGTGTCGCCGGCGGAGGAGAAGCCGAAGGTGAGGACACCGAGACCGATGACGATCATGCCGATGAGGGCGGTGACCTTCACCATCGAGAACCAGAACTCCAGCTCGCCGAAGAGCTTCACGGAGATCAGGTTGACGCCGAAGAGGATCACCAGGAAGGCCAGGGCGGTGACCCACTGCGGGATGTGCGGGAACCAGTAGTTGACGTAGATCGCGGCGGCCGTCAGCTCGGCCATGCCGGTGACGACCCACATCAGCCAGTACGTCCAGCCGGTGAAGTAGCCGAAGAACGGGCCGAGGAACTCGCGCGAGTACTCGGCGAAGGAGCCGGAGACCGGCCGGTACAGCAGGAGCTCGCCGAGCGCCCGCATGATGAAGAAGATGATCACGCCCGCGAGGGCGTACATGACGATGAGGCTGGGTCCGGCCTTCGCGATGTTGGCCCCGGCCCCCAGGAAGAGGCCGACGCCGATGGCGCCGCCGATCGCGATCATCTGGACCTGACGGCTGCCGAGACCGCGCTCGTAGCCCTCCTCAGGGGTTGCCCCCTGCTCGACCTGCTTCGAGGTCATGTGTGGTGCGCCTTTCTCCATGCCGACCCCAGGCCTCTTGTCGGCCTCGGATCGGGTTTCGATCCCCCCGGATTGATGGAGCCGAGCGGGCCGCGGGGGCCCGCTCACTGCCTGGCCGGCGGTTACCGGCTCGGTGGCGCACCCGACCGAACGTACGGGTGGCGTTCGTCGGGCGGTCGTGAAGATTTATCACGGCCGCAACATTGATCGGCGTACCGGCGTGTGACACAGACCACGACGAGAACCGGACAAATGGGCGTGTCGCTGGGCGCTCCCGGCCGCTGCGGTAACGCGATCGTTATCCGGATTTGAGCGTCCTCTGAGCGAACACTCAGGGTGAGCGAAGCAGGACAGAACGGGACATGGCCAGCGTACAAGGGGTAACCCACGGGTAGGGACGGCGGGGTCCCCGTTCGGGGGGCGCGGCTTGTCCGTCCGCAGGCACGAGCTTGTCCGTCCGCAGGCACGAGCTTGTCCGTCCGGGCACGAGGTTGTCCGTCCGCGGGCGCGGCAACGCCCCCTGGAATTCGCCCCCGGGCCGGGGGCGCACGCGTTCGCAGGCTTCGGCCCTCAGGGCATCAGCGTGTTGACCAAGGTCTCCTGGAGCCCGCCCAGCCACAGGTACGCCATCACCATCGGCTTGCGCGGGTCGTCGTCGGGCAGCCGGAACAGCAGGTCGCTGTCGTCCTCGTCGGTGATGTCCAGCCGGGAGCCGATCGCGAGACGCAGGTCGTTGAGCGCGCCGAGCCACTGCCGGGACTCCTGCGGGGTCAGCTTGAGGACCGCTCCCCCGTCGCCGGCCGGGGAGAGCGCGTCGAGGGAGCGGACGACTGCGAGGGCGTCGTCGCGTTTGCGGGCGCGCAGGTCGTTCTCGGTGTAGCGGCGGAACTCGGCGGAGCGTGCCGTGCGTTCGGCGGCCTCCTCGGCGTCGGCGGGCTCGCGTTCGGGGTCGGAGTAGGCGTCGGGGAAGAGGCGGCGCAGGACCGGGTCGGCGGGGGGTTCGCTGGGGCCTTCGGCGAACAGCTCGGCGAGCGGGTCGTCACCGGCGTCCTCGGCGGGGCCGGGGCCGATGAGCTCCAGCAGCTGCACGGCGAGCGACCGGATGATGGAGATCTCGACGTCGTCGAGGGCGACGGCGGCACCGCCG
Organism: Streptomyces sp. XM83C; assembly: GCF_023072675.1. Taxonomy (GTDB): domain Bacteria; phylum Actinomycetota; class Actinomycetes; order Streptomycetales; family Streptomycetaceae; genus Streptomyces; species Streptomyces thermocoprophilus. Next base: position 3,677 of record NZ_JALLGL010000098.1, on the reverse strand, counting down.
CCGGGGAGCGGTTCGAAGTGTCCTGGCATGGGGTCTTTCCGCTGAGGGGCGGGGGCGGGGAGAGCGCGGCTTTCCGGTCTGCGCTAGTTCCGGTCGTGCTGGAGCGTGGCCCACAGGCCGTAGCCGTGCATGGCCTGCACATCGCGCTCCATCTCCTCGCGCGTACCGCTGGAGACGACCGCTCGGCCCTTGTGGTGGACGTCGAGCATGAGCTTCGTGGCCTTGTCCTTGCTGTAGCCGAAGTACGTCTGGAAGACGTACGTGACATAGCTCATGAGGTTCACGGGGTCGTTGTGGACGATCGTCACCCAGGGCACGTCGGGCTCGGGTACGGCGGAAACCTCCTCCGCCGACTCGGTCTTCTCGATCTCGATGGGTGCGGCTGCCGTCACAGTGACCATGCTGCCACGCACCCCAGAAATCGTCACACTGACGAAATGGAGGTACGATCCCTTGCCATGAACACTGCGGACCTTGGGCTGCCGGTGGATGTCCCCTCGACGGCGCTCTTCACGGACCACTACGAGCTGACGATGCTCCAGGCCGCCCTGAAGGCGGGCACGGCCGAACGGCGCAGCGTCTTCGAGGTCTTCACGCGGCGGCTGCCGAACGGCAGGCGGTACGGCGTCGTGGCGGGCACCGGGCGTGTCCTGGACGCCGTGGAGAACTTCCGTTTCGACGCGGGTGTCCTGGGCTTCCTCCGGGAGCGGCGGATCGTCGACGAGGCCACGTTGGAGTGGCTGTCCGGGTACCGCTTCTCGGGTGACATCTGGGGCTATCCGGAGGGCGAGGTGTACTTCCCGGGGTCGCCGATCCTGCGTGTGGAGGGCTCGTTCGCGGAGTGCGTGCTGCTGGAGACGGTGATCCTCTCCATCCTCAACCACGACTCGGCGATCGCGGCGGCGGCCTCCCGGATGGCGTCGGCCGCCGGTGACCGGCCGCTGATCGAGATGGGCGCCCGGCGCACCCACGAGCTGTCGGCGGTGGCCGCGTCGCGTGCCGCGTACGTCGGCGGTTTCGCCTCCACCTCGGATCTGGCGGCCGGTTTCCGCTACAACATCCCGACCGTGGGCACGTCCGCGCACGCGTTCACGCTGCTGCACGACAGCGAGCGGGACGCGTTCCGGGCGCAGGTGGAGTCCATGGGCCGCGGGACGACGCTGCTGGTGGACACGTACGACGTCGCCGAGGCGGTGCGTACGGCGGTCGAGGTGGCCGGGCCCGAGCTGGGCGCCGTGCGGATCGACTCCGGCGATCTGCTGCTGGTCGCGCACCGGGTGCGGCAGCAGCTGGACGCGCTGGGCGCGCACCGCACGCGGATCCTGGTGACGTCGGACCTCGACGAGTACGCCATCGCGTCGCTGGCGGCGGCGCCGGTGGACGCGTACGGCGTGGGCACCCAGCTGGTGACCGGGTCGGGGCATCCGACCGCGTCGATGGTGTACAAGCTGGTCGCCCGCGCCGAGAGTGCCGACCCGAAGGCACCGCTGCGGCCGGTGGCGAAGAAGTCGTCCGGCGGGAAGACGTCGATCGGCGGGCGCAAGTGGGCGGCGCGGCGGCTGGACGCGGACGGGGTGGCGGAGGCCGAGGTCGTCGGCACCGGGCCGGTTCCCGCCGAACTCGCCGACCGGCAGCTGCTGGTGGAGCTGGTGAAGGGCGGCGAGATCGTCGGCCGGGAGCCGCTGGACGCGGCCCGCGACCGGCACCTCGCGGCCCGCGCGGGTCTTCCGCTGTCCGCGACGCAGCTCTCGCGCGGCGAGCCGGTCATTCCGACGGAATACGTCCACCTGCGCTCGGGTAGCCAGTGAGCGGGCGGAACGAGCCCGCGGGGGCGGACACCGGCGGATGCGCCCCCGTTCACGCCCCCTGATGCCCCCTCCCGTACCGCCCCTGGATTGCCTAGGCTCGGAAGTTCACCGGCCGGGCCGCAGAACCCTTCATGCCGACCGCGATTGCCGAAGGACACCCACCATGCGCCGCGCCCTGATCGTCGTAGACGTGCAGAACGATTTCTGCGAGGGAGGCAGCCTCGCGGTCGCCGGGGGTGCCGATGTCGCCGCCGCCATCACCGAGCTGATCGGGCAGGCGACGCCCTCCTACCGGCATGTGGTGGCCACCCGCGACCATCACATCGCCCCCGGCGGCCACTTCGCCGACAACCCCGACTATGTGCACAGCTGGCCCGCGCACTGTGTCGCCGGGACCGAGGGGGTGGGGTTCCACCCGAACTTCGCGCCCGCCGTGGCCTCCGGCGCGATCGACGCCGTGTTCGACAAGGGCGCCTACGCTGCCGCGTACAGCGGTTTCGAGGGCACCGACGAGAACGGTACGGGGCTCGCCGACTGGCTGCGGGAGCGCGGGGTGGACGAGGTGGACGTGGTCGGCATCGCCACGGACCACTGTGTGCGCGCCACCGCGCTGGACGCGGTGAAGGAGGGTTTCCGCACCCATGTCCTGCTCGATCTGACCGCGGGGGTGGCGCCGGCCACCACCGAGAAGGCGCTGGAGGAGATGCGGGCGGCGGGCGTGGAGCTGACGGGGAAGCCGGTCGTGGCCGGCAGCTGACGCGCGGGGGGCTACGGGGCCGGCCGCTCGGCCCAGGCCTGTGCCAGCAGTGTCCCGAAGGGGGCGGGCTCGCGGCCCGTCAGCTCGGCGAGCGTCGGGCCGACGGCGGTGAACTCGCCGGCCCGCGCCGCGTCGAAGACGCCCAGCAGCAGGTCGGCGAGGGGTGCGGGCGCGCCGTGCGCGAGGAGCTGCTCGCGGTACTCCGCGTCCGTGACGACGGTGCGGGTGAAGGACCGTCCGGTGGCGCGGGCGGCGATCTTTGCGACGGCGTCGAAGTCGAGTGCGGCCGGGCCGGTGAGCGGCGGGGTGGGCCCCTCGAAGCGGCCCTCCTCGGTGGTGAGGATCGCCGCGGCGGCCTGGGCGAGGTCGTCGTGCCCGGTCCAGGCGACGGGCCCGTCGGCGGGCAGAGCGATGTCCCCGGTGTGGCGGGCGGCCTCGAGGAACCGCAGGGCACTGGCCGCGTAGAAGCCGTTGCGCAGTGAGGTCCAGGGCAGGCCGGACTCGCGCAGCAGGTCCTCCGTGCGGGCGTGGTCGCGACACGGCTGGAACGCGGAGTCATGGGCGGCGCCCATCTGGCTGGTGTAGACGATGCGGCCGACGCCCGCCTTCACGGCGGCGTCAACGGCGTTGCGGTGACCGGCGACGCATTCCTCGCCCGCCCGGTCGAGGGAGACGAGCAGCACCTGCCGGGCCCCTTCGAAGGCGTGCACGAGCGAGGCGGGGTCGTCGAAGTCGCCGCGCCGGACGCGTACGCCCCGCTCGGCGAGGTCGGCGGCCTTGCCGGGGTCGCGGACGCTGACGCCGACCTGCTCGGCGGGGAGGTGTTCCAGCAGGCGTTCCACGACGCGGCTGCCGAGCTTTCCGGTGGCTCCGGTGACGATGATCATGGGTGTCCCTCAAGGTGGATGTCGTGATGTTCCCGGCGTGCCCGGGTGTGCCCGGGCACGCCCACGGGCGCGCTCAGGGGCGTGACACAGGCGGGGGCCAGACGAGCCCCCGGGCGTGCCGCCAGGCATGTTTCCAGTGGAATCACTTCGACGGTAACACCGGAATATCACTGGAAGCAATCGCTCGATATCATTGATTCATGACCCCGCCCGAGACCCCCGACA
>NZ_JALLGL010000097.1 GCF_023072675.1 Streptomyces sp. XM83C | reverse complement strand
AACCGCCTCAAGCAATGGCGAGGCATCGCCACCCGCTACGAGAAGACCGCCACCATCTACCTGGCCGGACTCCACATCGCAGGCATCTTCCTCTGGTCCGCCCGGTGATCCAAACGAAACTGCCTAGGCGCGGCCCGCGGCCTTCTGGCTGCGGCGGGAGACCGAGTCGATGACGACGGCACCCAGCAGCACACCACCGGTGATCATGTACTGGATCGAGGTGTTCATGTTCAGCAGGTTCAGGCCGGTGGTGATCGACTGGATCACCAGCATGCCGAGGAGGGCGGACCACACGGAGCCACGGCCACCGAAGAGGCTCGTACCGCCGATGACGGCGGCGGCGATCGCCAGCATCAGGGTGTTGCCGCCACCGGCGCTCAGCGTCGCGGACGCGGTCTGGCCGGCGAAGAACATACCGCCGATGGCGGCGAAGCCGCCGGAGATCGCGAAGACGCTGATCCGTACGAAGGGCACGCTGATACCGGCACGGCGGGCGGCCTCGATGCCGCCGCCGACCGCGAAGACCTTGCGGCCGTAGGTGGTACGGCGGAGCACGAAGTCCGTGATCACCAGCGCGGCGAGGAAGATCACCAGGGCGTTGGAGACGCCCTGCGCGTTGTTCAGCACGGCGGCGGCGACGAAGGCCGCCAGCGCCAGCAGGCCGACGCGGACGAGGATCTCACCGGTGGGCCGGTAGGGGACGCCCGCGGCCTTGCGGCGGCGCTGCTCGCCGAAGTTGCCGATGAGGGAGAGCAGGACACCGAGGCCGGCCAGCAGGTAGGCGCCGATGATGGCCTGGTCCATGAAGAAGGAGCTCTGGCCGAGCAGCTTCACGGGGCCCTCGTCGGAGGGGATGTTGATGGTGCCGCTGGAGCCCAGCAGCCACAGCATGAGGCCGTTCCAGCCGAGGAAGCCGGCAAGGGTGACGACGAACGCGGGGACGCCGATCTTGGCGAAGAACCAGCCGTGCAGGGCGCCGACGAGGACACCGCTGATGACGGCGAGGACCAGGGCCAGCCACGGGTTCAGGCCGTGTTCGACCACCCATACGGCGAACAGGGTGGAGGACAGGCCGCTGACGGAGCCGACGGACAGGTCGATCTCGCCGAGCAGCAGGACGAAGACCAGGCCGATCGCCAGCATGCCGGTCGCCGACATGAAGAAGGTGATGTCGGAGAGGTTGTCGGCGCTGAGGAAGCGGTCGTTCTTGAACTGGAAGATCGCCCAGATGATGATCAGGCCGACGACGACCGGGAGGGAGCCCAGCTCGCCGCCCTTCACCTTGCGCTTGAACTCGGTGACGTAGCCTTTGAGGCCCTCTTCGCGGACCAGCAGGCGCGGGTCGGTGACGAGGACACCGGCGGCCGTGGGGTCCTCGGCCGGGGTGGTCGTCGTGCCGGCGGCCTTCTCCGGGCCGGAGTCGCTCTTCACGGTCTTGGACGTGTCGCTCACTTTGCCGCCTCCGCGCTGCGACGTCCCGCGCGACGGGTCACGGCGTTGTCCGTGGCACCCGTGATCGCGGCGATGATCTCTTCGTGGGTGGTGTCCTTCACGGGGAAGGAGCCGTTGTTCTTGCCCAGACGCAGGACGGCCACGGTGTCCGCGACCGCCTTGACGTCGGCCATGTTGTGGCTGATGAGGATGACCGCGAGGCCGCGCTCGCGCAGCCGCTCGACGAGGTCGAGGACCTGGGCGGTCTGCTCGACACCGAGGGCGGCGGTCGGCTCGTCGAGGATGACGAGCTTCGGCTCGCCGATCAGGGCGCGCGCGATGGCGACGACCTGGCGCTGACCGCCGGAGAGGCTCGCGATCGGGATGCGCACGCTGGGGATGCGGATGGAGAGCGTGGACAGCAGCTCGCGTGCCTTCTTCTCCATCGTCACCTCGTCGATGACGCCGCGGTGAAGCAGCTCACGCCCGAGGTAGAGGTTGCCGACGACATCGAGATTGTTGCAGAGAGCGAGGTCCTGGTAGACCGTGGCGACACCGAGTCCCTGGGCGTCGTGCGGCTTGGTGATCGTGACCGGCTTGCCCTCCCACTCGATGACACCGTCATCGATGGGGTGGACACCGGCGATCGTCTTGACCAGGGTCGACTTTCCTGCGCCGTTGTCGCCGACGAGGGCGACCACTTCTCCGGCGTGGACCTCCAGATCGACGTCGGTGAGTGCCTGGACCGCACCGAATCGCTTGGAGACTCCGCGCAACGCCAGCACGGGCGTAGCGGACACGTGAACCATCTCCTTCGCCGCCTGACCGGCGGGGATGCCGCGCGTGAGATCTGCGCGGAGGGATGTGCGGGACGCGCCGGCCGCGCAGGGGCGGCGGCGATGACGCACGCGGTTTACAAGATGAACATGCGCGATTCCGTCGCGCTTGGCAACGGTCTCCATCCGGCGCCCGCCCCGCAGCGGGGTCTTTGGGCGGGGCGGGCGCCGGAGGGGTCTCGCGGGGCCGTGCCGACGGTCACGGGGACCGCCGGCCGGCGTGGTGTGCCGTACCGGGGCCGGAGGCCGGCCGCGTGGCCCGGGGCCTTGTCTCAGAGCCTCGGGCCGTGCGGTGGGCCTGGCCGCCGTTGGGGGCCGGGGGCCTTACTGGAGGCCGGCGGCCTTGCAGGCGGCGGCGTACTGCGCGGTGCAGATCTGGTCGACGGTGTACAGCCCGTCCTTGACGACCGTGTCCTTGATGTTGGCCTTGGTGACCGACACCGGCGTCAGCAGCTTGGCGGGCACCTTGTCGCCGGAGCCGCTGGTGACCTCGGTGGTGGCGAGGGACTTGACGTCCTTGCCGTCCAGGAGGGCGACGGCCAGCTCGGCGGCGGTGTCGGCCTCCGGCTTGTACGCCTTGTAGACGGTGGCGGACTGGGTGCCGGCGACGATCCGCTGGATGGCGGCGAGCTCGGCGTCCTGGCCGGTCAGCGGGATGTTGCTGATGCCGGCGCCCTTGAGGGTGTTGGCGATACCACCGGCCATGCCGTCGTTGGCGGAGTAGACACCGGCGATGTTCTTGGCACCCAGCTGGGTGATCGCGGCCGACATCTTCTCGGCGGCGACGGTGTCCTTCCACAGGCCGGACTGCTCGTAAGCGATCTTGACCTTGCCGTCCAGCGCCTTGTGGGCGCCGGCCTTGAACTGGGCGGCGTTCGGGTCGGCGTCGTCACCGTTGATCATGACGACGTTCGCCGAGGGGCTGGCCTTGGAGCCCATGGCGTCCAGCAGGGCCTGGCCCTGCAGCTCGCCGACCTTCTCGTTGTCGAAGGACACGTACGCCGAGACGGGGCCCTGGGCGAGACGGTCGTACGCGACGACCTTGACGCCCTTGTCGACCGCGGCCTTGATCGAGGACTTGATGGCCGCGGAGTCCTGGGCGGAGATCACGATGACCTTGACGCCCTTGGTGACCATGGTGCTGACCTGCTGGGCCTGCTTGTTGGCGTCGGCCGCGGCGTTGGCGTACTCGACGTTGCAGTCGGAGCAGAGCTCCTTGACCTTCGCCTCGAAGTACGGCTTGTCGAACTTCTCGTAGCGGGCCGTGACGCTGTCGGGGAGCAGCAGGCCGATGGACTTGCTGCCGCCGGAGCTGCCGCTGCCGGAGTCGTTGTCGTCGTCGCCCGCCTTGCCGCAGGCGGCAATCGAAAGGGCCATGGAGACGGCGGTCGCGCCGATCACGACTCTACGCATCGTTGCGTTCATTGGGTTGTGCCTCCCTGACAGGGCCGCAACGCTGCGGCCGAGGTGGCTGGAAGTCAACTCGGCCACACGTGCGACGTCAAGAAGTAAATACTTAACGAGATGGCAACGGCGTCATGCGTTCTCTAAGTGAAGGCGGGTGCCGTCGCCGGGAGAGAGCCGTCCAAAAGCGTCGAATCACCCATCTCGCTGAGCGCGAGAGCGAGTGCTCCGAGCACCTCCGCACGACCCCCGAGGGCCCCCGGGAGAACGGACAGTTGACGCGCCGCGCTGGGGATCGCGTAGCGGCCGACGGACTCACGAATGGGCCCGAGCACCAGCTCTCCGGCCTCGGCGAGATCACCACCGAGGACCACACGGCTCGGGTTCAGCAGGTTGCACAGGTTGGCGACTCCACTGCCGATGTGGCGGCCGACGTCGGCGATCACCCGACGGCAGCCCGGGTCCCCGTCCTTGGCCAGCCGTACGACGCCGTCCATCGTCAGATCGGTGCCGTGGCTGGGCTGGAGGAGCGGCAGCACATAGCGAGCGGCCGTGAAGGTCTCCAGGCAGCCGCGGTTGCCGCAGCGGCAGACCGGACCGGATTCATCAAGAGTAATATGTCCGATTTCTCCTGCGGTTCCGCCGGGCCCGCGATAGATCTTCCCGTCGATCACCAGGCCGGCGCCGACACCGCTGGCGACCTTGATGTAGGCAAGATCACGTACGCCCCGGCCGCTGCCCCAGACCATCTCGCCGAGGGCGCCCAGGTTGGCGTCGTTGTCCACGTGGACGGGCACGCCGAGCCGGTCTCTTAGCTCCTGGGCGGGTCTGGTGCCGCCCCATCCGGGCAGGATCGCGGTGGAGCCCAGCGTGCCGGACTCCACGTCGATCGGGCCGGGCACACCGAGCCCCACACCGGCGATCTTGGACCGATCGACGCCCGTTGCTGCGATCAGGCGACTGACCAGCCCTTCGGCCCGGTCGAAGCCCTCTCGCGCGGACGCGTCGACGTCCAGCGGCTCGGACTCCTCGGCGAGCACCTGATGGGCCAGGTTGCCGATCGCCACCCGCAGATGCGTATGGCCGAAATCGACTCCGATGACGATGCCGGCGTCCCCGCTCAACGACACGCTGCGGGCCCGGCGGCCACCCGCCGATGTGGGCGTGACCTCGACGGTTCCGCCTTCTTTCAGCTCCCGCACGATATTGGAGACGGTGGCCGCCGACAGGCCGGTGGTCCTGGCGATCTCCGCCTGGGTGAGGGAACCCGCCAGCCGCACGGCGCGTACGACCCGCTCCAGGTTGGCTCGGTGCAGCGACGACTGCGACCCCGGAGTCTCCACGACGACCTCCTGCGCGCGGGGCCGCTTCGATGAGGCCCCGTCCATGTCCAACTAGTGAACTCTAAGCTGAGCCGTTCGGGGCACCGCCCGTCAAGAGGTTGAACTGTTTCCGCGGTTGTGCACACATCGGCACACGACACCCCCGCGCCCGGCACAGCCCGCTTACGGACGGCTGCGGAGAGCTGACCGGAATCGCACCCTCCGCGGCCCCCGGGGAGGCCTCCGGCGCAGCTCACGGACGGTGTCCGCGTTGTATACGACCGCGCGCCGCCCCCGGCGGAAGGGGGCGGCGCGCGGCGGAGCCGGGGCGCTCGGGCAGAGCCGGGCGCCGGGGCGGGTCATTTCAGCGTCGCGGAGGTCAGGCCCGCCTGGACCTGCTTCTGGAAGGACAGGTACACCACCAGCATGGGGATCATGGCGAGGGTGACGCCGGCGAACAGGACCGGCAGGTCGGTGGCGTAGCCCTGCTGCTGGCGGAGCTGGATCAGGCCCTGGGTGAGCACGTACCGCTCGGGGTCGTCGCCGCTCTGCGGCTGCATCAGCACGGTCGGCAGGATGAACTGGTTCCACTGGCCCAGCGTGTTGAAGATGCCCACGCTGATCAGGCCGGGCTTGGCCATGGGCAGCATGACCTGGAAGAAGGTCCGGGTGTGCGAGGCGCCGTCCAGGATGGCCGCCTCGAAGACCGCCGTGGGCAGGGTGCGGAAGAAGGCGTGCATGAAGAAGACGGTGAACGGCATCGAGTAGGCGACGTACACCAGGATGAGGCCCTGGTAGGTGTTGAGCATGTCCAGCCGCTTCACCATGAAGAACAGCGGGACCAGGGCGAGGAACACCGGGAACATCGCGCCGGCGACGAAGAAGTAGTACAGCAGCCGGTTGCCCCAGAAGCGGTAGCGGGCCAGCACGTACGCGGCCATGGAACCGAACAGCATCGTCAGCGGCACGGAGAACACCAGCACGATGACCGTGTTCAGGAAGTAGTCGCCGATGCCCTTGTCCCAGGCGCGGGAGAAGACGTCGAGGGACCAGTGCTCGGGCCAGCCGAAGGCCGAGCCGCCGATCTGCGCGTCGGTCTTGAAGGAGCTGAGCACCAGCCACAGCAGCGGCAGCACGATCAGCAGGGCCCACACCGCGAGGAAGCCGTGGCTGAAGACGTTCAGGACGACGCCCTCGCCCCGGTGTTCGCCGGCGCGGACGGGTTCCTTGTCCACGGGCCGGGGGGCCGGCGCGGGGGATGTCTCCTTGGTGAGTGCACTCATCGTCGTCTCTCCCGCTCAGAACTCGATGCGATCGCGGCGGGTGGCGCGCAGCATGACCACGGACAGGATCAGGGTGAGCAGGAGCATGACGACGCCCATGGCGCAGGCGTAGCCGCTCTTGCCGTAGTAGAGGAAGTTGCGCATCATCACCGTCGCCATGACCTCGCTGTGGTGGTCGGGCCCGCCGCCGAACTCACCGGAGGTCATGGTGGAGACCAGGATGAACATGTCCATCGCGGCGATGCCCAGATAGACCCAGGCGGTCTGCACGGTGTCCCACAGCAGGGGCAGGGTGATGCGGAAGAAGGACTGGGCGCGGCCGGCTCCGTCGATGAGCGCGGCCTCGTAGATGTCTCTGGGAACGGACTGCATGGCGGCGGAGAACAGCACGAGATAGAAACCGACGCCGTGCCAGACGACGACCGCGATGAGCGCCCACAGCACGAAGTCCGGCTCGTTCAGCCATTCCACCGGATGGTCGGCGTCGACGATGCCGAGTTTCAGCAGGAAGCCGTTGAGCATGCCGCCGGTGTCGCTGCGGTACACGGCGCCGAAGAGCACCGCGAGGATGGCGAGCGAGAGCACCTGCGGGAAGAAGAAGACGATTTTGTAGAAGCCCGATCCGGCCACGCCCCGCACCCCGCCGGCTTTGCTGCGCCCGCCCACGTTCAGCATGAACGCGAAGAACAGGGCGAGCAGAATGGTGATCACCGGGATGAACACCAGGAACAGGATGTTGTGCCAGATGGCGTCGGTGAAGATGTCGTCCTGGAACAGCGCCTTGTAGTTGTCCAGGCCGACGAAGTCGAAGGTCTGCGACTGGCCCTTCCAGTCCGTCAGCGAATAGCCGAACGTCTGGATGTACGGCCAGATGACGAAGATCAGATAGAGCGCCACGGGTACGAGGAGAAATCCCGCGACGAACCGGTACTGCCCTTTGCGCATGGCGTTCCTGCCCCTGCTTTTTCCGGTCGGTGGCCGCGCTCCCCTCCCGCCGGTGGTGAGGGGGGCGCGGCCATCGCTGTCGCGGATTCAGTCGCGGTGGTTCTTCTTGGACGCCGGGTCCTTGGCGGCCTTGTCGACGGCGGCCTGGGCGCGCTTCAGCCATTCCTTGGGCTGGATGCGCTTGGCCATCAGCTCGTTGGAGGCGTTCTGGATCTCGGTGTCCATCTCGCCGTACCACTCGGTGTACAGGTAGCGGAAGGTGTTGTCGCCGGCCTTCTTGGACACCTCGACGGTGGACTGGGTGCCGGGCCGCAGCTGCACGCTGGGGTCGACGCCGTCCTTGAGGATGGTGAGCGAGTTGGCTTCCTTGGCGAACATCGTGGACCACTCGCGGGAGAGCATGCGGCGCATGAACTCCTTGGCGGCGGGGAGGTTCCTGGCCTTCGCGGGGATGATGAAGGGCTCGCCGGAGCCGGCGCGGATCGCCTCGTAGGGCAGGGCGCTGCCGGGCAGGTTGGGCATCGGCATGAACTTCATGTCGAAGTCGGCGGGGGTCTGCTTGAGCTGCTCGTTCTCCAGCCAGGAGCCGCAGGTGATGAAGGCGGCCTTGTACTGGTTCCAGCGGGTCTGGGACTCGGTGTGGGTGAGGCCGTTGGTGCCGGGCATGAGGTAGCCCTTCTCGACGACCTCGTAGATCGCCTCGACGGCCTCCTGGGCGGCGTCGGAGCCGACGAACGCCTTGGGGTCGAGGTTGTCGATCGCCTTCATGGCGTCCAGGCCGCCCTTCTTGGCGATCAGGTCCATGATGGCGACGTTGATGTAGTACGGGTACTTGCCCTGGTGGGCGAGGCCGCCGATGCCCTGGTCCTTGGCGTCCTTGCAGACGGCGAGGAAGTCGTCCCAGGTCTTGGGCTCCTGCCAGCCCTTCTCCTTGAAGAGCTTGCCGGAGTACCACAGGCCCCAGACGGTGTAGATGTAGTTGAGGGCGACGATCTTGCCCTCCTGGAGGCCCGGGTCGAGGGTGCCGGGGATGAGGGTGTCGCGGACCTTCTTGGAGGGGTCGTCGACGGAGGGCGCGTCGAGGACTTCGGCGAGGTCGAGGAGCTGGCCGTTCTTGTAGAGGACGTCGATCTTGATCTTCTGGGCGCCGGAGTCGTCGACGATGTCCGGCGGGTTTCCGGCGTTGAAGCGCGGCTGGAGCTTTCCGGTGATCTCCTGGGTGCCCGTGTGGGTGGAGCCGATGCCGAGTTTCTTCTGGAAGTCGGCTTCCCATGCTTTGGCGTAGTCGTCGCCGTATCCGCCCTTGAAGATGACGACGTCGAGCTTGCTGCCCTTCTGTGCGCCGAAGGGGTTGTCCTTGGTGGCCTTGCCCTTGGTGTTCTCGTTGCCGGAATCGTCGCCGCCGCCGCTGGCACACGCGGAGAGCAGGCCCATGGCCGGCAGGGAGGCCAGGCCGAGCGCGGCGGACCGTTTGATCAATGCGCGGCGGCCGACACCCTCGGGGGTGCGGTTCGAACCGAGGTTCTCTTCGGAAGTGGATCCCATGCTCAAGTCCTCGCCTTCTCACAGGACTCAGGCGGTGAACCGGATCCTTCCCGGCACCGCGGTCAGGTCGAGCAGAGTGGTGCAAGCAGGGTTGTGCGAACGGTGGTGCTGTGGTGTTGCCGTGGCCGTACAGGAAGATCGTGCACGACGTGGTACAGCGGATCGTGGAGCCGGTGGCGCAGGTCGCGCCGGAAGTTCGGTTCGGTCGGTTCTTTCGAAGTGCCGACAGGTATAGTCCACTTCCCGCCAGCTGAGCAAGATCGAATGCAAAGTTGGCCGTCGGTCTTTTCCGAGTTGAGACCTCGCGGAAATATGAGCGGACTGTGTGCCCGGCGAAGGAAAAATCCGCGCCAGAGTGCCCGAATGCCACACCCAACACCCTTGACATCACTGAGCACTTGGCCCACTACTGGTCCCTGCGCAGGAAGTGACAACGTTGTCCAGCGGGCGGGAGGGGTGCCTCGATGCACGACGGAGCACGGCACAGACACGGCAGGACGGTCGCTTTCACGGCCGTCCTCGTCATGGCGGCGGGCGCTCAGGGGACGGCGGTGGCGCTGCCCTCCGGACCGCCGTCCGCGGCCCCGGCGGCGTCCTTCGCCTCGTCGTTCGAGGCGGGCGAGCCGGCGCCGGACTGGGTGAGCACGGTGGACACCGCGCCGGGCGGCGGCAAGCGCGCCTCGGGCGTGGACGGCGGGTACAGCTCAGGCATTCCGGGCAATGTCACCGACCATGTGACGGACGTCCGCGCCAACGCGGAGAACACCGGCGCCGGTGAGGTGAAGGAGAACCTCACCGACGGCGAGCCCGGCACCAAATGGCTGACGTTCACGCCCACCGGGTGGGCCGAGTTCGACCTGGACGCCCCGCAGAACATCACCGCGTACGCCCTCACCTCGGCCGACGACCACGCCGAACGCGACCCGAGGGACTGGACGCTGAAGGGCTCGGCGGACGGCACGAACTGGAAGACGCTGGACACCCGTTCGGGGGAATCGTTCAGCGAGCGGTTCCAGACGAAGACGTACACGCTGCCCGCCGACACCGTGGGCACATACCGCCGCTTCCGCCTGGAGATCACCCGGAACAACGGCGCCACCGGCATCCTCCAGCTCGCCGACGTACAGTTCTCCACCGGCGCCGGCCAGGGCCCCGTCCCGCCGGACATGCTGACGCTGGTCGACAGCGGCCCCGGCGGTTCACCCACGGCCAAGTCCCGCGCCGGGTTCACCGGAAAGAGGGCCCTGCGCTACGCCGGCCGGCACACCGCGTCCGGCGCCGCATGGTCGTACAACAAGGTCTTCGACGTGAACGTGAAGGTCGGCCGGGACACCCGGCTGGCCTACCGCGTCCACCCGGCGATGGCCAACGGCGACCTGGACTACGACGCCACGAACGTCGCCGTCGACCTGGTCTTCACCGACGGCACCCGGCTCAGCGAGCTGGGCGCCCGCGACCAGCACGGCTTCCCGCTGACACCGCGCGGGCAGGGCGCGTCCAAGGTGCTGTACGTCAACCAGTGGAACGACGTCACCTCGCGGATCGGCGAGGTCGCGGCGGGCCGGACCGTCGACCGCGTCCTGGTGGCGTACGACTCCCCGAAGGGCCCGGCGAACTTCCGCGGCTGGATCGACGACATCAGCATCCGGCCCGTACCCCCGGAACGCCCCAAAGCGCACCTTTCGGACTATGCGCTGACGACCCGTGGCACCAACTCCAGCGGCGGCTTCTCCCGCGGCAACACCTTCCCGGCGACGGCCGTCCCGCACGGCTTCAACTTCTGGACGCCGGTGACCGACGCGGGCTCGCTGTCCTGGCTGTACGACTACGCCCGCGCGAACAACGCGGACAATCTGCCCACGATCCAGGCGTTCAGCGCCAGTCATGAGCCGAGCCCCTGGATGGGCGACCGGCAGACCTTCCAGGTGATGCCGTCCACCGCCCCCGGCACCCCGGACCTCGGCCGGGAGGCGCGCAAGCTGCCGTTCCGGCACGAGAACGAGACCGCCCGCCCCTACTACTACGGCGTGCGGTTCGAGAACGGCCTGAAGGCGGAGATCTCGCCGACCGACCACGCGGCCGCGCTGCGCTTCACCTTCCCCGGCGACGACGCGAGCGTCCTCTTCGACAACGTCACCGAGCAGGCCGGCCTCACCCTCGACCGGGAGCACGGGTCGTTCGCCGCCTTCTCCGACGTGCAGTCCGGGCTGTCCACCGGGGCGACACGGCTGTTCGTGTACGGCGTGTTCGACCGGCCCGTCACCGGCGGCGCGGCGAGCGGCCACCGCGGGCATCTGCGGTTCGACGCGGGCCCCGGCCGCACGGTGACGCTGCGGCTCGCGACCTCGCTGATCGGCATCGACCAGGCGAAGGACAATCTGCGGCAGGAGATCCCCGACGGCACCTCCTTCGCCACGGTCCGCGACCGGGCCCGCGCCGCGTGGGACGACCTGCTGGGGCGGGTCGAGGTCGAGGGCGCCACACCCGAGCAGCTGACCACGCTCTACTCCAGCCTCTACCGGCTCTATCTGTACCCGAACTCCGGTTTCGAACGGGTCGGCGGCAAGGACCGGTACGCCTCGCCGTTCTCGCCGATGCCGTCGCAGGACACGCCGACGCGCACCGGCGCGAAGATCGTCGACGGCCGCGTGTACGTCAACAACGGCTTCTGGGACACATACCGCACCACCTGGCCGGCGTACTCGTTCCTCACGCCGGGCCGGGCGGGCGACCTGGTCGACGGGTTCGTGCAGCAGTACAAGGACGGCGGCTGGACCTCCCGCTGGTCCTCCCCCGGCTACGCCGACCTGATGACCGGCACCTCCTCCGACGTGGCGTTCGCCGACGCCTACGTCAAGGGCGTCCGCTTCGACGCGAAGGCGGCGTACGACGCGGCCGTGAAGAACGCCACCGTGGTGCCGCCGTCGCCGGGCGTGGGCCGCAAGGGCATGGAGACCTCCCCGTTCCTCGGCTACACCAGCACCGCCACCCGTGAGGGACTGTCCTGGGCGCTGGAGGGCTTCGTCAACGACTACGGCATCGCGCGAATGGGCCAGAAGTTGTACCGCGAGACCGGAGAGCAGCGCTACCGGGAGGAGGCGGCCTACTTCCTCGACCGGGCCCGCGACTACGTCAACCTCTTCGACGCGCGCGCCGGTTTCTTCCAGGGCCGCGACGACCGGGGCAGGTGGCGGGTGGACTCCGAGAAGTACGACCCGCGCGTGTGGGGCCACGACTACACGGAGACCAACGGCTGGGGTTACGCCTTCACCGCCCCGCAGGACTCCCGCGGGCTCGCCAACCTGTACGGCGGCCGGGGCGGGCTCGCCGACAAGCTCGACGCGTACTTCGCCACCCCGGAGACCGCCTCCCCCGACCTGGTCGGCTCCTACGGCGGCGTCATCCACGAGATGACGGAGGCGAGGGACGTGCGGATGGGCATGTACGGGCACTCCAACCAGGTCGCCCACCACGTCATCTACATGTACGACGCCGCCGGCGAACCGTGGAAGGCGCAGGAGAAGGTCCGCGAGGTGCTGTCCCGGCTGTATGTGGGCAGCGAGATCGGGCAGGGCTACCACGGCGACGAGGACAACGGCGAGCAGTCGGCGTGGTTCCTGTTCTCGGCGCTCGGCTTCTACCCGCTGGTGCTGGGCAGCGGCGAGTACGCGATCGGCTCCCCGCTGTTCCGGCAGGCCACCGTGCACCTGGACAACGGCCGCGACCTGGTGATCAAGGCGCCGAGGAACAGCGCGCGGAACGTGTACGTGCAGGGCGTGCGGTTCGACGGGCGCCCCTGGACATCGACCTCGCTCCCCCACCGGCTGCTCGCGCGGGGCGGGGTGGTGGAGTTCGACATGGGGCCGCGCCCGTCGGCGTGGGGCACGGGGAAGCACGCGGCGCCGCCGTCCATCACGCAGGACGACCGGGTGCCGCGGCCGAGGGCCGACGTGCTCGCCGGGCCGGGCGCCCTGTTCGACGACACCTCCGCGACGCAGGCCACCGTGAGCACGGCCGACCTGCCCGTCCCGGCGGGGGGCGCGCGGGCCGTGCAGTACACCCTCACCTCGGCCGATCACACCGACGCGCCCACCGGGTGGGTACTGCAAGGCTCGGACGACGGCACGCGGTGGCGGGACCTGGACCGGCGGACCGGCGAGTCGTTCCGCTGGGACCGGCAGACCCGCGCGTTCACGGTGGCCCGGCCCGACTCCTACCGGCACTACCGCCTCGTACTGGACGGTGAACACACCCTGACGGAGGTGGAGTTGCTGGCCTGAACCGACCCCTGGCACGGGACGCCCCGTACCCCTCGGGCGTCCCGTGCACCACAATGGCCCCCACTGCCGCCCGGCACGCGCCGGGCGGCTCGTCGATGCGGAGGGGGACGACGGCATGAGCGTCAGCGGACGGTTCACGGGCCTGCTCACGGCGATGGCCGCGGCGGGGGCGCTGCTGGCCGGGGCGACGGCACCGGCGCAGGCCTACAGCCCGAACCCGACGATGCACACGTACTACTACGACACCGACAACTGCCCGTGCAGCGGCGGGAACCTGACCGACCCGTTCGACAACACGTACTTCGCGTACGACGCGGGCGCGCTCGCGGTGAAGATGGAGCTGCTCAGCGGCGGCGCGTTCGTCGGCAAGGTGGAGTTCCACCCGAACGACGAGAAGCTGTGGGTGTACGACACCCGCAACGACGGCGACAGCTTCTATGTGACCATCGGCTACTCCTCGGGCGGCAGCTACCACAGCCTCGGCACCGTGACCCCGCCCGGCACGGACAAGGTGGTCGATCTGACCGTGAAGGACTACGACATCCCCGAGGGCGCGTTCGTCGACATCTCCGTGTACGACAACGCCGGCCCGAGCGACCTCATCGGCGCCGCGCGCGGCACGGGGGCGGCGGTGGCCTGAGCGGGCGGTGGGGCGCCCACGCGTTCGGGGTGCGGCGCGGACCCTGGCCGGGGTCCGCGCCGCGTCGCACAGTCGTGTGCCGGGGCGGATCAGCCTGTGGCGAGGGTGAAGACGTGCAGGTCGGTGCCGTGCGGCAGGGTCACGCTCGCGACGTGTTTCCCGTCGGGTGCCGTGAAGGGGGCGGTGGCGAAGACGTACGTGACGACCTCGTCCCGGTCGGCGCCCGCCACATTGCGGCAGGGGGTGCGGGCGACGATCCGGTTGCCGTACGCGACCTCGCCGTTGCCGCCGCCGAGCCTCCAGTCGGAGGAGGCGAGTTCGGCGGTGCCGGTTCGCCGTACAGCGCCGTACGTCGCCTCGCATCGCCGCACAGCGCCGGATGTCGCCGTGCGCCGCCGCGGGACAGGCCCGCCCGTGTGCGGGCAGGCGGAAGCGCCCCGCGCGGCAGGTTCCGGTCCACCGCTGGGAGCGCTCCCACCTCCCCTGATCCGGAGATTAGCGCCCGAGCGGCCCGTTGTGAACGCCTGCGGCAGGGCTCGGGGCGTCGAAAAAATGCGAAGGGGCCGCACCCCCGTCGCCGGGGATGCGGCCCTCAACTGCCGTGCCGTACCGCTTACTTGCGGATCAGGCTGCGCAGCACGTACTGCATGATGCCGCCGTTGCGGTAGTAGTCGGCCTCACCGGGGGTGTCGATGCGGACGACCGCGTCGAACTCGACGCCCGTGTCGGTGGTGACCTTCACCGTGCGCGGCGTGGTGCCGTTGTTCAGCTCGGTGACGCCGGTGATGGAGAAGGTCTCCTCGCCGGTCAGGCCGAGGGACTCGGCCGAGGCGCCCTCGGGGAACTGAAGCGGCAGGACGCCCATGCCGATGAGGTTGGAGCGGTGGATGCGCTCGTAGCTCTCGGCGATGACGGCCTTGACGCCGAGGAGCGCGGTGCCCTTGGCGGCCCAGTCGCGGGACGAGCCGGAGCCGTACTCCTTGCCGGCCAGGACGACCAGCGGGATGCCGGCGGCCTGGTAGTTCTGCGAGGCGTCGTAGATGAAGGAGACCGGCCCGCCGTCCTGCGTGAAGTCGCGGGTGTAGCCGCCCTCGGTGCCCGGCGCGATCTGGTTGCGCAGGCGGATGTTGGCGAACGTGCCGCGGATCATGACCTCGTGGTTGCCTCGGCGGGAGCCGTAGGAGTTGAAGTCACGACGCTCCACACCGTGCTCGGTGAGGTACTTGCCGGCGGGGGTGTCGGCCTTGATGGCACCGGCCGGGGAGATGTGGTCGGTGGTGACCGAGTCGCCCAGCTTGGCGAGGACGCGGGCGCCGGTGATGTCGGAGACCGGCTCCGGGTCCATGGTCATGCCCTCGAAGTACGGGGGCTTGCGGACGTAGGTGGACTCGGGGTCCCACTCGAAGGTGTCGCCGGTGGGGACCGGGAGGGCCTGCCACTGGGCGTCGCCCGCGAAGACGTCGCTGTAGGACTTGGAGAACATGTCCTCGCCGATGGCGTTGGCGACGACGTCGTTCACCTCGGCCTCGGAGGGCCAGATGTCCTTCAGGTAGACCGGGTTGCCGTCCTGGTCGGTGCCGAGGGCGTCCTTGGTGATGTCCACCTTCATGGAGCCGGCGATGGCGTAGGCGACGACCAGCGGCGGGGACGCCAGGTAGTTCATCTTGACGTCGGGGTTGATACGGCCCTCGAAGTTCCGGTTGCCGGAGAGGACCGAGGTGACGGCGAGGTCGTGGTCGTTGACCGCCTTGGAGACCTCCTCCGGCAGCGGGCCGGAGTTGCCGATGCAGGTGGTGCAGCCGTAGCCGACGAGGTTGAAGCCGAGCTTGTCCAGGTACGGAGTGAGGCCGGCCTTGTCGAAGTAGTCGGTGACGACCTTGGAGCCGGGGGCGAGGGTGGACTTCACCCACGGCTTGCGGGTGAGGCCCTTCTCGACGGCCTTCTTCGCGACGAGCGCGGCGGCGACCATCACGTACGGGTTGGAGGTGTTGGTGCAGGAGGTGATGGCCGCGACCGTCACCGCGCCGTGGTCGATCTCGTACGTGGAGCCGTCGGGGGCGGTCACGGTGACCGGGTTGGACGGGGCGCCGTTCGGGGCGACGGCCGGGGCGTCGGAGGCCGGGAAGGACTCCTTGCCCGCCTCGTCGACGACGTCGACGTAGTTGAGGACGTCCTGCTTGAACTGCTCGGCGGCGTTGGCCAGGACGATGCGGTCCTGCGGGCGCTTCGGGCCGGCGATGGACGGGACGACCGTGGAGAGGTCCAGCTCCAGCTTCTCGGAGAAGTCGGGCTCGGCCTTCGGGTCCAGCCAGAGGCCCTGCTCTTTGGCGTACGCCTCGACGAGGGCGACCTGCTGCTCGGAGCGGCCGGTCAGGCGCAGGTAGTTCAGGGTCTCGTCGTCGATCGGGAAGATCGCGGCGGTGGAGCCGAACTCCGGCGACATGTTGCCGATGGTGGCGCGGTTGGCGAGGGAGGTGGCGGCGACGCCCTCGCCGTAGAACTCGACGAACTTGCCCACGACGCCGTGCTTGCGCAGCATCTCGGTGATGGTGAGCACCAGGTCGGTGGCGGTGGTGCCGGTGGGCAGCTCGCCGGTGAGCTTGAAGCCGACGACGCGCGGGATCAGCATGGAGACCGGCTGGCCGAGCATGGCGGCCTCGGCCTCGATGCCGCCGACGCCCCAGCCGAGGACGCCGAGGCCGTTGACCATGGTGGTGTGCGAGTCGGTGCCGACGAGGGTGTCGGGGTAGGCCTGGCCGTTTCGGACCATGACCGTGCGGGCCAGGTGCTCGATGTTCACCTGGTGGACGATGCCGGTGCCGGGCGGGACGACCTTGAACTCGTCGAAGGCGGTCTGGCCCCAGCGCAGGAACTGGTAGCGCTCCTTGTTGCGGCCGTACTCCAGCTCCACGTTCTGCTTGAACGCGTCGTTGGTGCCGAACTTGTCGGCGATGACGGAGTGGTCGATGACCAGCTCGGCCGGGGCCAGCGGGTTGATCTTGGAGGGGTCGCCGCCCAGCTCCTTCACGGCCTCACGCATGGTGGCGAGGTCCACGACACAGGGCACACCGGTGAAGTCCTGCATGATGACGCGGGCCGGCGTGAACTGGATCTCCTGCGACGGCTGGGCCTGGGAGTCCCAGTTCCCGAGCGCCCGGATGTGGTCGGCGGTGATGTTCGCGCCGTCCTCGGTGCGGAGGAGGTTCTCCAGCAGCACCTTCAGGCTGTAGGGAAGGCGCGCGGAGCCCTCGACCTTGTCCAGCCGGAAGATCTCGTACGACTCGTCGCCCACCTGCAGCGTGCTGCGGGCGTCGAAGCTGTTCGCCGACACGACAGTCTCCTTCATTGATGTGCGCGTACCACCGTGAATCGTGCCGCCACGCCTACTTGGCCTTCCGGTAAGGGTCGGCTAAGTTAGGCTTGCCTTACCAGAATGGCGGTCACGGTGCGCCTCGGCAGATATCTCGATGTCGAGATAACTCTAGTACACGCGCGCCGGATGGTCATGCCCCGACCCGGTGCGGGTGCTCGCTTGCGGTGAAACACCTCGCCGGGCAGCGCGCCCGCCGATCTCCCGCAGGGACAGTGGAGCACGGCCGCAGGAGGGCGGCGGGCGAAGCCGGCCATACGACGTCGTCGATGGCGAGTCACGGCGCGCGGGCCACGGCGACGGGTGTCGCCCCGGTGAACGACGGCTACCAGTCCAGCTCGGCGCTCATCCTGTCCGGGGCCAGGACCTCGACGTGGCCGTGGTCGCCGTACTGGGACTGCCGCCAGCGGGCGAAGACGCGGGCGGTGCGGTTCAGCGGTTCGTCCTCCCGTACGTCGAGGTCCACCCGCACACGGGCAAGCATGCGGGCGCCGCCCTGGGTCGTGCACACACTGGCGCTGCGCACACGGCCGGCGAGCGCGGCGTCGGCCTTCGAGGGGCTCGACTTGAGATACGTGGTGAAATCGCCGGTCATCGAGTACCAGCGGTCGGACAGGTCGGCGTCCTCCTCTGTGTCGACGGGGGTAGGACCGTGGCCCTCGGAGGTGGTGTCGGGCAGGTCGGTGGCGTCCTCCGACGTGGTGTCGGGCAGTTCCGCACTGTCCTCGGAGGTCGCGTCGGGAAGCTCGGCGCCGTCCTCGGAGGTCTCGTCGGCGCTTCCCGGTGCCGACACGTCGCAGGACGCGCCGGACGCGCCGGACGCGGAGGCCGACGGGCGCGGGGCCGTCGGTGAGGCGGCCGTCACCGCCCCGCCGCCGTCCCCCGCGCCCGCGCGCCCGTCCGCCCTCTCCGTGCCGCACGAGGTCAGTGCGCAGCAGCAGAGGAGGGCCGCGGCGACGGCGAGTCGCCGCATCTGAGTGGTCATGGGTGTCCCCCTTTCGGAAGGTGAGAGGAAGACGCGCGGGGCGGGGTTCCACCCACTCGGCCTAACAGATCAGGACATCGCCTGATTTGCCTGCATTATTCGCCCCACCCGGTTACCCGTACCGTGCAGTGCCGCTGACGGGCCGTCACGGCCCTCACCCGAACGCCCCCCCCGACAGGCGGCATCTCATATCTGAGATAACCTCAGCCTCATGGCAGACGACTACCTCGTACGCATCGGCAAGCTCATCCGCGACGCCCGCCAGCACCGTGGCTGGACGCAGGCTCAGCTTGCCGAGGCGCTCGGAACCAGCCAGAGCGCCGTCAACCGCATCGAGCGCGGCAATCAAAACATCAGCCTTGAGATGATCGCTCGAATCGGTGAAGCCCTGGACAGTGAGATCGTCTCTCTGGGCTATGCGGGCCCGATGCACCTGCGGGTCGTCGGCGGACGGCGGCTGTCGGGTGCCATCGACGTCAAGACGAGCAAGAACGCGTGTGTGGCGCTGCTGTGCGCCTCGCTGCTGAACAAGGGCCGTACGGTGCTGCGCCGCGTGGCCCGTATCGAAGAGGTCTACCGGCTGCTGGAGGTCCTCAACTCCATCGGCGTGCGCACCCGCTGGATCAACGACGGCGTCGACCTGGAGATCGTGCCGCCGGCCGAGCTGGACATGGGCGCGATCGACGCGGACGCGGCGGTGCGCACCCGCTCCATCATCATGTTCTTCGGCCCGCTGCTGCACCGCATGGACCGCTTCAAGCTGCCGTACGCCGGTGGCTGCGACCTCGGTACGCGCACGATCGAACCGCACATGATCGCGCTGCGCCGGTTCGGGCTGGACATCGCGGCGACGGAGGGTCAGTACCACGCGGTGGTGGACCGTTCGGTGCGCCCGGACCGCCCGATCGTGCTGACCGAGCGCGGCGACACCGTGACGGAGAACGCGCTGCTGGCCGCCGCCCGGCACGACGGCGTCACCGTCATCCGCAACGCCTCCTCCAACTACATGGTCCAGGACCTGTGCTTCTTCCTGGAGGCCCTCGGCGTCCGCGTGGAGGGCATCGGCACGACCACGCTCACGGTGCACGGCGTACCGGACATCGATGTCGATGTGGACTACTCGCCGTCCGAGGACCCGGTGGAGGCGATGAGCCTGCTGGCGGCGGCCGTGGTGACGGAGTCCGAGCTGACGGTGCGCCGGGTGCCGATCGAGTTCCTGGAGATCGAGCTGGCCGTCCTGGAGGAGATGGGCCTGGACCACGACCGTACCGCCGAGTACTACGCGGACAACGGCCGTACCCGCCTGGTCGATCTGACGGTCCGCCCCTCCAAGCTGGAGGCGCCGATCGACAAGATCCACCCGATGCCGTTCCCCGGCCTGAACATCGACAACGTGCCGTTCTTCGCGGCGATCGCGGCGACCGCGCAGGGCAAGACCCTCATCCACGACTGGGTCTACGACAACCGCGCCATCTATCTGACCGACCTCAACCGCCTCGGCGGCCGGCTCCAGCTCCTCGACCCGCACCGCGTGCTCGTCGAGGGCCCGACGCGCTGGCGCGCCGCCGAGATGATGTGCCCGCCGGCACTGCGCCCCGCAGTGGTGGTCCTGCTGGCGATGATGGCGGCGGAGGGCACGTCGGTGCTCCGCAACGTGTACGTCATCAACCGCGGTTACGAGGATCTCGCCGAGCGCCTGAACTCGATCGGCGCGCAGATCGAGATTTTCCGGGACATCTGATACGCGAATGCCGCCGCACCCCGTCCGGCCTGCGGATCGGCGGGTCGAGGGGGGCCTCCGGGGCTGCGGTGTCCGGACGGCCCACGGCCGGGGGCTCGACGTCGGTGACGTGCGGGCCCCTGGCCCGATCGGGTTCCCGGTCGGCTTCTGCCGCGCCCCCGGCAACCCGCGGCCGGCCCCCGGCGCCGGTCACTCCCGGCGCGCCTGCGGGGCCGCGTTGGGGACGCGGCGGTTGAAGACCCAGACGCCCTGGGAGTGGGTTGCGCCCATGACCCGGCCGGGGTCCCGCAGCCAGGGGTTGGCGCGCTGGAAGGGGGTGAAGTTGTCGTTGGAGACGATCACGCCGCCCACCTCGTGGGCGATGCTGATGACCAGGGCGTCACCGCGTCCTTCAGTGCCGGCGGGCGGCTGGACGACGGTGCCGTCGGCGATGGCCTCCTCCACCAGCGGGCGTTCCTCGGGCGGGACGTCGTGGCGCAAGGTGGCGTCGACGACGACGTGGATGTCCCGTTGCGGATGCTTGAACCGCAGGGAGCGGATGGCCGCCTGGAGTGCCGCGAAGCTCGGCTTGCCGCCGGCCGCGCGCGGCGGTCGGCCGTTCCAGGCGAGGTTGGAGCCGTCGATGACGAGGGGTGCCGTGTCGGCGGCAAGCCGAGCTTCGCGGCACTCCAGG
>NZ_JALLGL010000096.1 GCF_023072675.1 Streptomyces sp. XM83C | reverse complement strand
CCCCCGTTCCCGCGCTCCCCCGCTCCGTTCCCGTACCGGCCCTGAGCTGCGGCTCGGCTAGCCTTGTCGCGATGGACGACCGTATGACGACCCCGTGGGGCGAACTCGCGCTGACCCGCTTCCCGGAGGACCCCCGTGACAGGCTGCGCGCCTGGGACGCCTCCGACGCCTACCTCCTCGCGCATCTCGCCGAGCAGGAGACCCCACTGACCGGCACGGTCGTGATCGTCGGGGACCGCTGGGGCGCCCTGGCCACGGCGCTCGCGGCGCACGCCCCGACGCAGATCACCGACTCCTGTCTCACGCAGGAGGCGACCCGGGCCAACCTGGCGCGGGCGGGCGTCGAACCGGGCACGGTGCGGCTGCTGACGACGCAGGACCCGCCGCCGGAGCGGATCGACGTGCTGCTGGTGCGGGTGCCGAAGAGCCTGGCCCTGCTGGAGGACCAGCTGCTGCGGCTCGCGCCCTCGGTGCACGAGGGCACGGTCGTCGTCGGCACCGGCATGGTGAAGGAGATCCACACCTCGACGCTCCAGATGTTCGAACGCGCCCTCGGCCCGACGCGCACGTCCCTGGCCCGGCGGAAGGCCCGCCTGATCTTCTGCACGCCCCACCCGGCGTTGAAGCCCGGCCCCAGCCCGTGGCCGTACGTGTACCGGCTGCCGGACGGCATCGGTCCCGTCTCCGGCCGCACCGTCGTCAACCACGCGGGTGTCTTCTGCGCCGACCGCCTGGACATCGGCACCCGGTTCTTCCTCGGCCATCTGCCGCAGACCCGCGGCGCGCAGCGGGTCGTGGACCTCGGCTGCGGCAACGGTGTCGTCGGTACGGCGGTGGCGGTGGCGAACCCGGAGGCCGAAGTGCTGTTCGTGGACGAGTCGTTCCAGGCGGTGGCGTCGGCCGAGGCGACGTACAAGGCGAACGGGGTGCCCGGGCACGCCGAGTTCCGCGTCGGCGACGGGCTCGCCGGGGTGCCTGCCGGGTCGGTGGACATCGTGCTGAACAATCCGCCGTTCCACTCCCACCAGGCGACGACGGACGCGACGGCGTGGCGCATGTTCACCGGTGCGCGGCGCGCGCTGCGTCCAGGCGGTGAGCTGTGGGTGGTCGGCAACCGGCACCTCGGCTACCACGTGAAGCTGAGGCGGCTGTTCGGCAACAGCCGCCTCGTCGCGAGCGACCCGAAGTTCGTGGTGCTGAAGGCGGTCAAGGAGCGCTGAGACCGGCCGGCCCGTCGGCGCTCAAGGCGGTCGAAGAGCGCCGAGCCCGGCCGGTCCGTCGGTGCCGGCGGCGGTCAGGGAGCGAGCCCGGCCGCCGGACGCACCCCGGACAGCACGGTGATGAGCTGCTCCACCGTCCGGGCCATCGCCTCGCGGCCCACGCCGAGGTAGGTGCGGGAGTCGACGGCCTCCGGGTGGGCGCTCAGATGGTCACGGATCGCCGCGGTCATGGCGATGTTCAGCGCGGTGCCGATGTTCACCTTGGTGATGCCCCCGGCGACGGCGGCCCGCAGTTCGTCGTCCGGAACGCCGGAGGAGCCGTGCAGGACGAGCGGCACGTCGAGCACCGCGGCGAGACGCTTGAGCAGGTCGTGGTCGAGGGCGGCGGTGCGGCTGGTCATGGCGTGGGCGCTGCCGATGGCCACGGCGAGGGCGTCCACACCGGAGTCGGTGACGAAGGCGCGCGCCTCGGTCGGGTCGGTACGGGCGCCGGGCGCGTGGGCGTCGAGGGCGGGCCGGCCGTCCTTGCCGCCGACCTGGCCCAGTTCGGCCTCGATCCACAGGCCCCGGGAGTGCGCCCAGTCGGCGGCGGCGCGGGTGGCGGCGAGGTTCTCGGCGTAGGGCAGGGCGGAGGCGTCGTACATGACGGAGCTGAACCCGGCGTCGGCCGCCTGCCTCAGCAGGGCGTCGCTCTTGATGTGGTCGAGGTGGAGGGCGACGGGCACGGCGGCGCGTTCGCCGGCGGCGACGGCGGCGCGGGCGAGCGGCAGGAGGCGGCCGTAGCGGAACTTGACGGCGTTCTCGCTGACCTGGAGGACGACGGGCGCGCCGGCTGACTCGGCGCCGGCGACGACGGCCTCGATGTGCTCGAGGGTGACGATGTTGAACGCGGCGAGTGCGGTGCGGCCGGCGGCGGCCCAGGTGAGGAGTTCGCCGGTGGTGACGAGGGGCACGGCCCGTCCTTTCCGGGGCGTCAGGAGGCGAGGATCACCGAGCGGGTGAGATGCCTGGGGTGGTCGGGGTCGAGCCCGCGGGCCGCGGCGACCGCCACGGCGAGGCGCTGCACGCGGACGAGTTCGGCGAGCGGGTCGAGGTGTCCGGCGATCCACAGGCCGCCGGTTCGCCGTACCTGGTCGGCGAGCCCGTCGGGTGCCCCGCCGAACATCCAGGTGGCGGTGGAGTCGGTGGTGATGCTGATGGGGCCGTGGCGGTACTCCATGGCCGGGTAGGCCTCGGTCCACGACAGGGAGGCCTCGCGCATCTTCAGCGCGGCCTCGTTGGCGAGGCCGACGGTCCAGCCACGGCCGAGGAAGGTGAACTGGCGACAGCCGACGAGGCCTTGCGGCAGCTCCTCGGCGAGCGCGGTGCGGGCGTCGGCGACGGCGTGGTCGGGGTGCAGGCCGAGGTGGGCGCGGAGCAGGGTGAGCGCGCTGGTGGCGAACCTGGTCTGCACGACGGAGCGTTCGTCGGCGTGGTCGAGGACGACGAGGTCGTCGGCGGCGTCGCGCACCGGGGTGTCCGGGTCCGCGGTGAGGGCGGTGGTGCGGGTGCGGCCGCGCAGCCGGGTGAGGAGGTCCAGCACCTCGGTGGTGGTGCCGGAGCGGGTCAGGGCGATCACCCGGTCGTAGCGGCGGCCGTGGGGGAACTCGGAGGCGGCGAAGGCGTCGGTCTCGCCCTGCCCGGCGGCCTCGCGCAGTCCGGCGACGGCCTGCGCCATGAAGTACGAGGTGCCGCATCCGACGACCGCGACCCGCTCCCCCGCCGCCGGGAGCACGGCGGTGTGGTCGGCGGCCTGGGCGGCGGCGCGGGCCCAGCACTCGGGCTGGCTGTTCAGCTCGTCCTCGACATGGGTCATTCGGGACCTCCCCGGCACAGGATGATTGTTCCTGCAAGATATAGCTCCGTTTCGCGCACCTTCAAGCATCCGGCGTCGGTGCGGGTGCGCTACTGTCACCGGGGATCACAGGTGGACCGTGGAAACGGGTGGAAACGGAGGGTGCGGATGTCCCGCGACGCCCGCTGGAAGGCGCTGCTGGAGCTGCTCGTCGAGCGGGGCCGGCTGGACGTCGAGGAGGCCGCCGCCGAGCTGGCGGTGTCGGCGGCGACCATCCGCCGGGACTTCGACCGGCTCGCCGAGCAGCAGATGCTGGTGCGCACGCGGGGCGGCGCGGTGGTGCACGGGGTGTCGTACGAGCTGCCGCTGCGGTACAAGACGGCCCGGCACGCCTCCGAGAAGCAGCGCATCGCGCGGGCCGTGGCGGAGCTGATCGCGCCGGGTGAGGCGGTGGGCCTGACCGGCGGTACGACCACCACGGAGGTGGCGCGGGCGCTCGCGGTCCGCGCCGACCTCGCCTCCGGCTCGCCCGCGCTGACCGTGGTCACCAACGCGCTGAACATCGCCAACGAGCTGGCGGTGCGGCCCCAGTTCAAGATCGTGGTGACGGGCGGGGTGGCACGGGCACAGTCGTACGAGCTGATCGGTCCGCTCGCCGACGGGGTGCTCGGGCAGATCACCCTGGATGTGGCCGTGCTGGGTGTGGTGTCCTTCGACGCGGTGCACGGTGCCGCCGCGCACGACGAAGCGGAGGCGGCGATCAACCGGCTGCTGTGCGAGCGCGCCGAACGGGTCGTCGTCGCCGCCGACTCCAGCAAGCTGGGCCGGCGTGCCTTCGCCCGGATCTGCGGCCCCGGCATGGTCGGCACGCTGGTGACGGACAGGGCGGCGACGCCGGAGGAGATCGGCCGTCTCGAGGAGGCCGGGATCACGGTCGTGACCGTGTGACCGTCGCCCCGGCCGCCTCGCCCGAAGGGCCGGTCCTCCCTACGCCGGGAGGTGCGCTCGACGCGGGAGCGGAGGCGGGTGTGGCCGCAACGGCGGACGGCAGGACCGGAAGGTCCGCGGCGGAATCGGGCACGACGGCCGCGGCGGCGACGGCACAGGGCGGGCACGCGGGTGTCCGCCGGTGGCCGAGCACGCGGCGATGTGCTGGACGCGGCGGTGCTGATGATGCCGCCGGCGAAGTTCATCGCGCCGACGGACCCGAAGTGGCTGTCCATGCCGGACGCGCTCACCCGGGACCTGGTGTCGGACTTGCTGGTCTGCCGCTGCGACCCGCAGGCCGGCCCGGACGGCCCGCGCGGCGACGAGGGCACGTTCTCCATCTGCTCGCGCTGGTACGTGGAGGCGCTCGTGCGGGCCCACCGGGTCGACGAGGCGCGGCCGGCCTTCGAGAGGATGTGACGTACGCCAACCATCTCGGCCTGTACGCCGAGGAGATCTCCCGCACCGGTGAGCAACAGGGCGACTTCCCGCAGGCGTTCACGCATCTCGCGCCGATCAGCGCGGCGTTCGACCTGGACCTGGCCCTGGGCCCCGCCGGGCGGGGCCCGCCGGGCCGCGACGGCGCCGCCGGCTAGTGCGCGGGGGATGTCCCCGCACGGAAGCGGGACACCCACTCCGCCGTGGCGGCCAGGCCGCCGAAGGTGTAGAAGTGCACCTTCACATCGCCGTGGCGGTGGGGGTCGTAGCCCTCGGCGAAGGCGTGCAGGAAGCGGTCGGGGCCCGCGGTGGACATCAGATTGGTGAGGGAGAGGCCGTACTTGCGGGCGATGGAGGCGCCGGTGGCGACGCCGAAGCGGCCCGCGTAGGCGAGCAGGCGGCGCACCCCGGCCGGGCCGGGCACGCCGATGCGGACGGGCGCCTCGACGCCGTGCTCGCGGGACCGTTCGATCCAGTCGAGGACGGGTTTTGCGTCGAAGGCGAACTGGGTGATGACGTCACCGG
This sequence comes from Streptomyces sp. XM83C, assembly GCF_023072675.1. Taxonomy (GTDB): domain Bacteria; phylum Actinomycetota; class Actinomycetes; order Streptomycetales; family Streptomycetaceae; genus Streptomyces; species Streptomyces thermocoprophilus. Next base: position 15,642 of record NZ_JALLGL010000096.1, on the reverse strand, counting down.
TCAGTCCGTGCCCGCCGAGCACGGCGCTCTTGTCCCGCAGCGCGGACCACAGCACGCCGTCGGCGATGGCGGGGTGGCCCTCGGGGTAGCCGGGGATGCCGACGCGGCGCACACCGTACTGCTGGAGCAGCCCGCTGCGGATCACGGCGAGGGCGTCGTCGTAGGGGCCGTGCGCATGGGCGGGGTCACCACCGACGACGAACACGTGTTCACCGGTGCCGTCGTCCTGGAGACCGGCCAGGAACTCCTCCAGGGCGGCGCGCGAGCCCAGGCGGCGGGCGGAGATGTGCGGGACGGGGACGAGACCGTGGGCCTTGACCGCGCGGGCGGCGGCCAGCCGCATCGGCAGGTCCTCGTTGCCGAGGTAGGTGATGTTGACCCGGGTGCCGGCGGGCAGGGTGCGGCGGGCCTGTTCCAGCGCGGGCACGTCCTTGGCGGTCATCTCCAGGGAGAAGTCCTCCAGCAGCGCGGTGAGCGGCGCGGCGGGTGCCGTGGGACCGGGGTGCATCGTCCTCCTTCGCGGGTGGCTCGGACAGCCCGGCGGAGCCCGGTCCGAGTGCGTCTCCCAGCGTACGGCCGCCGCCGGCGTGGCCCCGAGGGGGCCCGGACGGCGGGGCATGCGATGCGTCCGGGGCGGGTAGGTCGGCGACGAGGACGGCCCCCTGGCCGGGGGCCGGTTCCGTCACGACGACCAGGAAGGCACCCGCATGAGCATCCAGCCCGGAAACGGTCTGCCGCCCGCGTTCATGGCGCCCGAGACGTCGTCCTTCCTGGACTTCCTGGCGGCGCAGGCCCCGGAGCTGCTGCCCGGCAACCGCCGTCTGCCGCGACCGCACGCGGGCTTCGAGGCCCCGCACGGCACGACCATCGTCGCGGCGACGTACGCGGACGGGGTGCTGATCGCGGGCGACCGGCGCGTCACCATGGGCAATGTGATCGCGCACCGCGAGTACGAGAAGGTCTTCCCGGCCGACGAGTTCTCGGCGGTGGGCATCGCCGGGACCGCCGGCATCGCGGTGGAGCTGGTGCGGTTGTTCCAGCTGGAGCTGGAGCACTACGAGAAGATCGAGGGCACCCCGCTCTCGCTGGACGGCAAGGCCAACCGGCTGACCACCATGGTCCGCGGCAACCTCGGCATGGCGATGCAGGGCCTCGCCGTGGTGCCGGTCTTCGCCGGGTACGACGTGGACCGGGGCGCGGGCCGCATCTTCTCGTACGACGTGACGGGTGGCCGCACCGAGGAGACCGGCTACACGGCGACGGGCTCGGGGTCGGTGTACGCGCGCGGGGCGCTGAAGAAGCTGTACCGGGACGGCATGGCCGAGGACGAGGTCCTCACCGCGGCCGTGCAGGCGCTGTACGACGCCGCCGACGACGACTCGGCGACCGGCGGCCCCGATCTGACCCGCCGGCTTTTCCCGCTGGTCGCGCTGGTCACCGAGGACGGCTATCGGCGGCTTCCGCAGGAGGACGTGGAGGCGGTCGCGCGGAGCGTGGTAGAGCGGCGGCAGGAGGCGCCCGGCGGCCCGCAGGCGCCGCTGCTGTAGTGCGGCGCCGGGTGATCGGGCCGATACTCGACGGCAAGGAGCGCACCGCCCGGACAGCCGCGCCCGATCCGGCCGGGGCCACGCACCCACGGAAAAGTGATGGCGGTCACAGCGCAACCATGAGGGCATCCCGCCTGTCTCAGCTGATATCAGACACAGCACCACGTCGGGGGACGTCATGGTACGAAGCACAAGAATCCTGGCCGCGATCGCTCTTCTCGGGACGACGTTCGGACTGACCGCCGCCCCCGCCGACGCCGCCCCGGCGACAGCCACGGCCACGCAGAGCGGCACGGTCTGCCCCACGGGCTGGGGCAGCCTTCCCGAGACCCGGACCGCCGCCACCTCACACCCGGTGAGGAACGTACGCGCCGGCCGCCACACCTGCTGGGACCGGCTGGTCGTCGACGTCCCCGGGGTGAAGGCCGGCGGTCTCGGCTACTCGGTCCGCTATGTCGACCGCCTCCACCAGGACGGCTCGGGCCGGGTCATCCCCGTCTCCGGCGGTGCCGTGCTGGAGGTCAGGGTGACCGCACCCGCGTACGACCCGGCGACGGGCGGCCCCGCCTACCCGGGCCGGGCCGGAGACCCGCTGCCGGGTGTCGGTCTCGCCGGGTACCGCACCTTCCGGGACGCCCGGTTCGCCGGCAGTTTCGAAGGGGACACGCAGATCGGTCTGGGCGTCCGGGCGCGGCTGCCGTTCCGGGTGCTCACCCTGGACGGGCACGTCGTGGTGGACGTCGCGCACACCTGGTGAACCCGCCGCCCCGGGCGCCCGCGCAGGCGGTGCGTCCGGGGCTGCGGTCAGAGCCCGCGGGAGGTGCGCAGCGCGCCGACCGTCCTGAGCAGACGGTCGGCCGGCTCGCGCAGCCGGGGGTGGGCCAGCACCGTGTTGCGCAGGCCGCGCACGGGCCGCCGTACCAGACGGTGTGCGGCGGCGACCGGGTGCGGCCGGGTGGCGAACCCCTCCGCGACACGCAGCTCACGGGTCTTCAGCCAGTCCTTGTACTCCTTGTCGCCGCGTCCCAGGTCCAGCAGCTCGATGCCCTGCCGACGGCCCGTCTCGGCCATCCTCAGATGCATCATCAGCCCGGGCGAGTAGCGGTGGACGTCGGGGTCGTACGCGGTGAACCAGGCGGCGAGGACGGTACGGGACCGCGGCCCGAAGTGCGCGGCGACCGGACGGTCACCGGCGTACAGCACGGACAGCACGCCGGTGAAGTGTTCCTCGCGCTGCTCGAACAGGTCGGTGACCAGGTCCACGATCCAGGGCCGGGAGAAGCGGTCCATACGGCCGGTCCTTCGGTACTGCGCGGACTTCCAGCGCATCAGCTGCCGCAGCGCCCCCGGGTCGCGCTCGTCGAAGACGAACCGTGTCTCGCCGATGTCGCGGCCGATCCGGCGTTCCTTCTTCAGGGTGGTCTTGGCCAGCCCCGGGTAGGTGGCGCGCAGCCAGGCCGGGTAGTCGTCGTCGCCGGGCGTCAGGTCGATCACGGGTGACGGGAACAGGCCCGTGACATGCGGGCCGAACGGCTTCTGCCGCTCGACGAGATGGTCGAACTCGAAGCTGGCGAGCCCGCAGGCCCGCAGCAGCAGCCGGGTGTCCCAGACGACACCGGGCCGGTGCACGAGTGCCTGGCAGTCGGACAGGCCCATGCCGAGGGCCCGGCCCACCCCCAGGGCCGTGCGTTCGTACGGGAAGAAGCCGACCGGCTCCCCGCCGTCGTGGAGGACGGCGACCCGCACCCCGTCACGGTGCCGGGCGACTCCCTCGGCGAACTCCGGCGCCAGGAAAGGGTTGGCGAACTCGGGTGACTCGTCCATGGCCTCGTGCCAGCTCTTGCGCTGGGCATCGGTCAGTTCGTCGGCTCTGTGGACGGTGATGTGCATCGGCGACCGCTCCCCCCATGGCGCGTTGCGCGCGTCCCGCACTGCTCGATGAGGATCAAACGTCGCGAAACAGTACGCACGCTGTCAAGACGTCGTACGGGCGGGGCGGGCGCGGGTGCCGTGGCGGCGCCGACATCCGGCCTGGTGGGGTACCGGTGCGCCCGCGGGGACGCGGACGCACCGGTACACGGCTGTTACAGGCTGCGCTCCAGCCGGTCGGCGACGAGCCGCACGAACCGGGCGGGTTCCTCGGGCCGGCCGCCCTCCGCGAGCACCGCGAGGCCGTACAGCAGTTCGGCGGTCTCGGCGACGGTCTCACGGTCCTTGTCGTCGCGCCAGGCCTGGTTGAGGCCCTTCACCAGGGCGTGGTCGGCGTTGAGTTCGAGGATGCGCTTGGTGCGGGGCACCTCCTGGCCCATCGCCCGGTACATGTTCTCCAGCGCCGGGGTGAGGTCGTGCGCGTCGGAGACCAGGCAGGCCGGGGAGACGGTGAGCCGGTGGGAGAGGCGGACCTCCTTGATGTCCTCCGACAGCTTCTCCTTCATCCAGTCGAGCAGGCCGGCGTACTCCTCGTCCCGCGCGGTGTCCTCGGTCTGCTCGTCCTCGCCGTCGAGGTCGATCTCGCCCTTGGCGACGGAGCGCAGCTTCTTGCCCTCGTACTCGCCGACGGCGTCCACCCACACCTCGTCGACGGGGTCGGTGAGCAGCAGCACCTCGATGCCCTTGGCGCGGAACGCCTCCATGTGCGGGGAGTTCTCGACGGCCTGCCGGGAGTCGCCGGTGAGGTAGTAGATGTCCTTCTGGCCGTCCTTCATCCGCTCCGTGTACGCCTTGAGGGTGGTGGGCTCCTCGGCGCTGTGGGTGGAGGCGAAGGAGGCGACGGCGAGGATCGCGTCGCGGTTGTCGGCGTCGGTGACGAGGCCTTCCTTCAGGACGGCGCCGAACTCCCGCCAGAACGTGGCGTAGCGCTCGGCGTCCTTGGTCATCAGCTCCTTGACGGTGGACAGGACCTTCTTGGTGAGCCGACGCTGGATCATCCGGATGTGCCGGTCCTGCTGGAGGATCTCGCGCGAGACGTTGAGGGACAGGTCGGCCGCGTCGACGACGCCCTTGACGAACCGCAGGTAGGGCGGGAGGAGTTCCTCACAGTCGTCCATGATGAAGACGCGCTTGACGTACAGCTGCATGCCGCGCCTGTAGCCCTGCGTGAACAGGTCGTGCGGGGCGTGCGAGGGCAGGAACAGCAGCGCCTGGTACTCGAAGGTGCCCTCCGCCTGGAGGCGGACGGTCTCCAGCGGGTCGCGCCAGTCGTGGCTGATGTGCTTGTACAGCTCGTGGTACTCGTCGTCGGACACCTCGTCACGCGGGCGCGCCCACAGCGCCTTCATCGAGTTGAGGGTCTCGGGTCCGGGTGTGTCCTTGCCGTCGGCGGCCTTGCGGACGTAGCGGATCGGCCAGGTGATGAAGTCCGAGTACCGCTTGACGATGTCCCGGATCTGCCGTTCCGAGGTGTAGTCGTGGAGCTGGTTCTCGGGGTCGGCGGGCTTGAGGTGGAGGGTGACGGCGGTGCCCTGCGGGGCGTCGTCGACGGTTTCCAGGGTGTACGTGCCCTCGCCTCGGGAGCTCCAGCGGGTGCCCTGCTTCTCGCCTGCGCGGCGGGTGACGAGGGTGACCTCGTCGGCGACCATGAACGCGGAGTAGAAGCCGACGCCGAACTGGCCGATGAGCCCCTCGGCGTCGCCGGCCGCGTCCTTGTTCTCCCTCAGTTCCTTGAGGAAGCGGGCGGTGCCGGAGTTGGCGATGGTGCCGATGAGCTGTCCGACCTCGTCGTACGACATGCCGATGCCGTTGTCGCGCACGGTGAGGGTGCGGGCGTCGCTGTCCGTCTCGATCTCGATGTGCAGGTCGGACACGTCGACGTCGGGGATCTCCCCGCGCAGGGACTCCAGGCGGAGCTTGTCGAGGGCGTCGGAGGCGTTGGAGACGAGCTCCCGCAGGAAGACGTCCTTGTTCGAGTACACCGAGTGGATCATCAGCTGCAACAGCTGACGTGCCTCGACCTGGAACTCAAACGTTTCGGTCGGCATGGTTCGCGATTACCTCACGGTCATGAGTCGCCGGAACTGGTGTGAGGCCACTGTAAAACAACTGGTCAGGGGCGTGGGGCGGGTCGCCGCGGCGCCGCCCTGGCGGGGAACGGGGTCGCCGCGGCGCCGCCCTGGCGGGAAAGGGGTCGCCGCGGCGGGACGGGCCGGCGCCGGCCGTCGGGCGGACGCCGCCGCTCACCGTCACGCGAAGGCGGCGCCCGCCGTCACGCGAAGGCGGCGCCGGGCGCGAACGCCCGCTCGGCGAAGCGCTCCCCGATACGGCGGTGCGTGGCGGCGTCCGGGTGGAGGCCGTCGGGCAGCGGCAGTTCGGCGGCGTCGTCCTCGCCGTAGAGGTCGCGTCCGTCGAGGAGGTGCAGGTGCGGGTCCTCGGCGGCGCGGTCGGCGACGATCCGGGCGAGTTCCTCACGGACGACGCGCAGGGTGAGTTTGCCGGCGGCGACCTCGGCGGGGTCGCCGGAGGCCGTGAAGCCGAGCCGGCCCTCGCTCAGCGCGGAGACGTCCATGGCGGTCGGGCCGGGTGTGTCCTCGTGCATGGGACACAGGATGGGCGAGACCACCAGCAGCGGGGTGCCGGGGTGTCCGTCGCGCACGGTGTCGAGGAAGCCGTGCACGGCCGGGGTGAAGGCGCGCAGCCGCATGACGTCGGTGTTGACGAGGTTGATGCCGATCTTCAGGCTGATGAGGTCGGCGGGGGTGTCGCGGATCGCACGGGCGGTGAAGGGGTCGAGCAGGGCGCTGCCGGCGAAGCCGAGGTTGATCAGCTCGACACCGCCGAGGGCGGCGGCGAGAGCGGGCCAGGTGGTGGCGGGGCTCTCGGCGTCGGAGCCGTGGCTGATGGAACTGCCGTGGTGCAGCCACACCTTGCGGCCCCGGTCGGGCAGCCGTTCCACGGGTGCGTCGGTGCGCAGAGCGACGAGTTCGGTGATCTCGTTGTGCGGGAGCCAGATCTCGACGTCCTTGGCACGGTCGGGCAGACCGGTGAAGCGGAGGGTGCCGACGGGTCCCGGTTCGATGCCGGTGGTCCCGGTCGCCAGGTCGACGGTGACGGTGTTGCCGCCGGTCACGCTCGCGCGGCCCGCCGGCCGGCCGTCGACGAGGAGGTCGTACACGCCTTCCGGCCGGGGCGGTGCGCCGGTGTAGGACCGCTTGGTGGGCAGGGTGTCCAGTTCGACGGCGGTGGCGCGGGTGCGGAAGGCGATCCGTACGCCGGAGGGCTGGGCCTCGGCCAGGGAGAGCTGCGGGTCGGCGCAGCGGGCGCGGGCCGGGGCGGGCAGCCGGTGCGGCAGCAGGCCGTGCTCGGTGCGCTCCAGGTCGAGGGCGCCTTTGACGAGGGCGGCGGTGAGGGGGGTGGTGATCCAGGGGGACATGGGTCCTGCGTCTCGGGAACGGAGCGCGGCGGGGCGCTTCGGGCGGTCGGTGGGTCAGGGGGCGGGCCAGGTGCGCAGCAGTGCGTCCAGGGCGTCCAGGGTGCGGGTCCAGCTCTCCTGCGAGTCGGGGGCGCTGTGGCTGAAACCGCCGGCCAGTTCGAGGCTGACGAAGCCGTGGAAGACGCTGCCGAGCAGACGGACCGCGTGGGTCTGCTCCGGCTCGTCGAGGTCGTAGCCGCGCAGGATCGCCCGGGTCATCCTGGCGTGCCGGACACCGGCGCTCGCGGCGGCCGTCCGGGGGTCGAGGGGGAACCGCGCGGCGGCGTAGCGGCCGGGGTGCGCGCGGGCGTAGTCGCGGTAGACGTCGGCGAAGGCGATCAGGGCGTCCTTGCCGGCGCGTCCGGCGAGGGCGTCCGCGGCGCGGTCGGCCATTTCCTCGAGCGCGAGCAGGGCGATGCGGGTCTTGAGGTCGTGGGTGTTGGCGATGTGCGAGTAGAGGCTCGCGACCTTCACGCCGACCCGGCGGGCCAGCGCCGACGCGGTCACCTGCTCGAAGCCGATCTCGTCGGCCAGTTCCGCTCCGATGCGGGCCAGCCGGTCGGCGGTGAGTCCTGCCCGGGCCATGGGAGTGCACTCCTCGTGTGACGCTGCCTGTCGGATGTTGACTGAAGAGAGTATGCCTTTCCCTAAAGGCTTTAGGCAAATGGCTGAGCTTCTACGGCCAGGGGGCGGGTTCGACACGGCTGTACGGCCCTCGCGTTCCCCCGGGGCGCGAGGGGATGCCTGCGGGCGGACACCCGAAGGCCCTCGCTCTTCGGCGGGCGGGCCGGGGTGCGAGGGCTTTCGGGCGCGGCGCGGGCGTCGGGGCCGGTGCCGGGCCCCGTGCCGCTCAGTCGAGCGTCTCCGCGAGGAGACCGACCTGGCCGGGGTCGGACGTGGTGGGGACGAGGATCAGCTCGTCGCAGCCGGCCTTCTCGAACGCGGCGACCCGGGCGGTGACGTCCTGGGGGGTCACGGCGGCGCCGGCGGCGACACGCGGGGCGAGATCGCCGAGAAAGCCGTAGTAGTCGAGGAGGAAGGCGTCCGCGTGGGCGCGGGCGTCGGGGCCGAGCGCGAAGTAGGACAGGGCGAGCTTGCGCGGGCGGCCCTCGCGGCCCGCCTTCCGCCAAGCGGCCTCGACGCGGGCGGCGTGGGCCGCGAACCGGTCGGGCGTGCCGCCGCCCATGATCCAGCCGTCGGCCAGTTCGGCGACCCGCCGGAAGCTCGCCTCGCTCGTGCCCCCGAGGACGAGTTGGGGCCCGCCGGGCCGGGCGGGCCGGGGGCCGACGGGTCCGGCGAGGCCGCGCTCCTCGCCCGCCCAGACACGCTTCACCTCGGTGAGCTGCTCGGTCAGCCGACGACCCCGGCCCCGGGTCGTGAGGCCGCTGGCGGTGAAGTCGTCGTCGCGTCCGCCGAGGCCCACACCGAGGACGAGACGCCCGCCGGAGAGCCGGTCCAGGGTGGCCGTCTGCTTCGCCAGCAGCGCGGCGTTGGTGTACAGCGGTCCCAGCAGTACGCCCGTGGTGAGCCGGATCCTGCTGGTGACGGCGGCGACCGCACCGAGGGCGACCAGCTCCTCGTAACCGCCGTACACCAGGCGGCCGATGGTGGCGAGGCTGCTGAAACCGGCGTCCTCGGCGCGGCGCGCCCAGTCGAGGAGAGCGGGCGGTTCGGTTCCGGGGACGGCGTTGGGCAGGCCGATGCCGATGTCCATGGGTACCTCCGGTCGCGGGATCACGGTCGGGGTCATCCTGCCGGGGCGGCGCCCGGCGCGGGAGGAGACCGCCGGACGGACGCGGCGGTGCCGGTGACCGGAGCCGGCTGTCGTCAGGCGGGGCCTGCGGGGTACCCGGGCGCGGCACGCACGCGGGTGGCCTGCCGACGCCCGCGTCGACCGACGACATGAGGAGGCACGCTGATGAGCACGGTCAAGGAAGCCGTGGAAGTCGACGTCCCCGTCCGCACCGCCTACGACCAGTGGACCCAGTTCGAGGAGTTCCCGCACTTCATGGAAGGGGTGGAGGAGGTACGGCAGGTCGACGACCGGCACAACCACTGGACGACGAGGATCGGCGGTGTCACGCGCGAGTTCGACACGGAGATCGTCGATCAGCTTCCCGACGAGCGGATCACCTGGCGCACCACGTCCGGTGACACCCGGCAGCGGGGCTCGGTCCGCTTCGAGCGGCTGGACGACGACCACACGCGCGTGGAGCTGGTGATGGACGTCGAGCCGAGCGGTGCGGTGGAGAAGGCCGGCGACCTGCTCGGTGTCCTCGACCGGCGTGTGAAGGGGGACATGAGGCGCTTCAAGAGCTTCGTGGAGGAGCGCGGCGCGCAGAGCGGCGCCTGGCGCGGGCGCATCCGGCCCGGCGACGCGGGCGGCACCGCGGGCCCGGCCGGCACCGGGGACGCAACGCCGGGTATCACGCCCGACCCGGGCACCTTCACCTGAGGCGAGAAGACGGGTGAGCCGGACCGACCGGGCCACCGCTCGGCGCACGCAGCCGCCCCCCGCGCTCGAAGCGGGGAGCGGCTGCGTGTACGCGTGTGCGCCGGTCAGGAGTCGAAGTCGACGGCCAGCGTCTTTGACACCGGATAGGACTGGCAGGTGAGGACGTAGCCCGCGTCGACCTCGGCCGGTTCCAGGGCGAAGTTGCGCCGCATGTCCACGGTGCCCTCGGTGACCAGGGCGCGGCAGGTGCCGCAGACGCCGCCCTTGCAGGCGAAGGGCAGGTCGGGGCGGACCTTCTGGGCGCCGTCGAGGACGGTCCGTTCGCGGGGCAGCGCGGCGGTGCTGGAGCGGCCGTCGAGGGTGATCGTCACCTCGCTGACGGGTCCCGTGGGGCCGCTGTCCTCGTGGTGGACCTCCCGTACGGGTTCGTCGTCGGCGTAGAACAGCTCCTGGTGGACCCGCTCCTCGGGTACGCCGAGCCCGGCGAGGACCGGCTGTGCGGCGACGACCATGCCGTGCGGCCCGCACAGCCACCAGTGGTCGGCCTGTTTCACGTCCACGAGACCGTCGATCAGCGAGGACAGCCGGTCGGCGTCGAGACGCCCGGAGAGCAGCTCCGCCTCGCGGGGCTCGCGGGAGAGGACGTGGACGAGCTGGAAGCGGGACGGGTGAAGGTCCTTCAGGTCGGCGAGTTCGTCCGCGAACATCACCGTGCCGGTACGGCGGTTGCCGTAGAGGAGGGTGACGGTGGAGCGGTCGTCGGCGGCGAGCACCGACTCGGCGATGGACATCATCGGGGTGATGCCGGAGCCGGCGGCGATCAGCACATGGTGGCCCGGGGTGCCGAGGTCGGGGGTGAAGAAGCCCGTGGGGCCCATCACTTCGACGACGTCGCCGGGGCGCACCTCGTTCACCAGCCAGGACGAGAACAGTCCGCCGGGCACCACGCGCACGCCGATGCGCGGCGGGGAACCGGCGGGCGTGCAGATGGAGTACGACCGCCGCTCGTCGCGTCCGTCGATCTCGCGCCTCAGCGTGAGGGACTGGCCGGGCAGATGCGTGAACTCCTCGGCCAGCTCGGGCGGGATGTCGAAGCCGATGGCCGCGGCGTCGTCGCACAAGGGCTGGACGGAGGCCACCCGCAGCGGGTGGAAGGCCGGCCGGCGCCGGGTCCGCGGGCGTGCGGCCCGCTCGGCGACCGGCTCCATCACCTCTGCCATCAGATCTCCTTGACGTACTCGAACGGCTCGCGGCAGGCGCGGCAGCGCCACAGCGCCTTGCACGAGGTGGCGGCGAAGCGGGAGGTCTCCTCGGTGTCGGCGGAGCCGCAGCGCGGGCAGTGGACGGTGCGCCGCGTCGGGGACAGCACGAGCGGGACCGGCCCGGCGGCGCGGTGCGGTGCGGGGCCGGGCGGGGCGATGCCGTGCTCGGTGAGCTTGCGGCGGCCTTCCGGGGTGATCCAGTCGCTGCTCCACGGCGGGTCGAGCCGGGTGACGATCTCCACACGGTCGAAGCCGGCGTCGCGCAGACGGGCCGCGACATCGGCGCGCATCTCGGCCATGGCCGGGCACCCCGAGTAGGTCGGGGTCAGCTCGGCGACGACCGTGCCGTCGTCGCCGACCCGCACCTCGCGCAGCACACCGAGATCGGCGAGGGTGAGCATGGGCAGCTCGGGGTCCGGCACCTGCTCGGCGATGCGCCGGGCGAGCCGGGCGTCGGGCAGGGTGGTCACCATGTCGCCTCCGGGTGGGCGCGGGCCACGCTCTGCAGTTCGGCGAGGAGCGGGGCCAGATGCTCGGTGTGCTCCCCGGCGCGGCCGGAGCCGGGCAGGGGGCGGTAGACCGGCATGGGCAGTCCGGCGGTGTCGGTGACCTGTCGGAGCACGGCGACGACCTCGTCACGGGCGTCGTACGCGGTGAACATCTCGCCCAGGTAGGGGGCGGTCTGCTCCAGCGCGGCCCGCATACGGCGGTGCGACTCCTCGGTGCCGTCGCCGAGCCGGACGGACCACTCGGCGGCGTACTGCCGGTGGTAGGCCAGCTCCTTGACGCCCTTGGCGGCGATCGCCGACAGCACGGGGTCGGGGTGGGAGGTCAGCTCCTGGAACTGGGCGAGCCGCCAGCTGGACAGCAACAGCATCCGCACGACGGAGAACGCGAAGTCGCCGTTGGGCAGTTCGGCGAGACGCACATTGCGGAAGTGGTCCGCGTCGCGGAAGTACGCGTAGGCGTCCTCGTCGCGGCCGGTGCCGTCGGCCTGCCCGGCGCGGGAGTACAGCAGGCGGGCCTGGCCGAGCAGGTCGAGACCGATGTTGGCCAGCGCCACCTCCTCCTCCAGCTCGGGGGCGCGGGTCGTCCACTCGCCCAGCCGCTGCGCCTGGACGAGGGCGTCGTCGCCCAGCGCCACGCACAGGGCGGCCAGCTCGGCCGCGTCCACGCCGTCGGGGACGGTGGTGTCGACGCCGTGCAGCGGGTCCTCGAAGCCGGTGCCGTAGGCCCAGCGGGAGTCGTCCTCGTGTCCCTCGGCGAGGGTCATGTAGACGTGGTCGTCACTCATGCCTGTTCCTCGTGCGGGACTAGATGTGCGGGACGTCTTCGGGGATGTCGTAGAACGTCGGATGGCGGTACACCTTGTCGGCGCTCGGCGAGAAGAAGGGGTCCTTCTCGTCGCGGGTGGAGGCCGCGATGTGCTCCGAGCGGACCACCCAGATCGACACGCCCTCGTTGCGCCGGGTGTACAGGTCGCGGGCGTGGGTGAGGGCCATGCGGTCGTCGGCGGCGTGCAGCGAGCCGACGTGGACGTGGTTCAGTCCGCGCTTGCTGCGGACGAACACCTCGTACAGGGGCCAGCCCTGCTTCCCGTCGGTCATGCCACCGTTTCCTTCCGTGCGTGTGCCGTGTGCTGCGCCTGCGCGGCGCGTTCGGCACGCCAGGCCTGCTTGGCCGCGTGGGCGAGGGCCGCCTCGCGGACCCAGGCGCCGTCCTCGTGAGCCGTGCGGCGGCGTTCCATCCGCTGCGCGTTGCAGGGACCGTCGCCGCTGATGACGCGCTTGAGCTCGGCCCAGTCGGGGGTGCCGAAGTCGTAGTGGCCGCGCTCCTCGTTCCAGCGCAGCTCGGGGTCGGGGAGGGTGACGCCGAGTTTCTCGGCCTGCGGCACGGTCATGTCGACGAAGCGCTGGCGCAGTTCGTCGTTGCTGTGCCGCTTGATCTTCCACGCCATGGACTGCGCGGAGTTCGGGGAGTCGTGGTCGGGCGGGCCGAACATCATCAGCGACGGCCACCACCAGCGGTTCACGGCGTCCTGCACCATCTCGCGCTGGGCGTCGGTGCCGCGCATCATCGTCATCAGCAGTTCGTAGCCCTGTCGCTGGTGAAAGGACTCCTCCTTGCAGATGCGGACCATCGCGCGGGCGTACGGCCCGTAGGAGGAGCGGCACAGCGGGACCTGGTTGCAGATGGCCGCGCCGTCCACGAACCAGCCGATCACACCGACGTCGGCGAAGGTCTTCGTCGGGTAGTTGAAGATCGACGAGTACTTCTGGCGGCCCTCGATGAGCCGCTGCGTGAGATCCGCGCGGTCGGCGCCGAGGGTCTCCGCCGCGGAGTACAGGTACAGGCCGTGGCCGGCCTCGTCCTGCACCTTCGCGAACAGGATCGCCTTGCGGCGCAGCGTCGGCGCGCGGGTGATCCACTCGCCCTCGGGCTGCATGCCGATGATCTCGGAGTGCGCGTGCTGCGCGATCTGCCGGACCAGGGTCTTGCGGTAGCCCTCGGGCATCCAGTCGCGCGGCTCGATGCGCTGGTCGCGCGCGACGGTCGCCTCGAAGTGCGCCTGGAGCTCCGTGTCCATCCGTCTCCCTTGCCCGTTCGGTGCCGCAGCGGTGCCGCCGGCATGCCTACCGACCATTCGTTCGGTTCATCTTAACGCCGTACCCGGCGATCGAACAGCCCCTCGTCCCGGCACGGGCGCATCCTCCGTACCGGCCGACGGATCCGCAGGTCAGCGGGGTGACCGGCAGGGTTTCAGGTGGCGCAGTGTTCCGGCGACGCCACCACGCGGTCACCGCCGCCGAGGTCCCCGGCACGTCCGCCGAACGCGTCCGTGACCGCGCCGGGCAGGGCGCACCCGTCGTCGCCGCCCACCGGGCCCGGCGCCCGCTGCGCGCGGACCGGGCCCGTCACCGTGTGATCGGCGCCCTGGTGTCGGTCGCGGGTGTTCGCCGGGGCGCCTCGGCGAAAGGCCGCTGACGGGGCGCGAAACGCGTCGGCGGCCGTCCGGTCCGGCCGGTCCGGGCCGGCCGTCACCTCTCGGCGGGCCGGAGCACGACGAAGTCCGCGTCGTACGGGTCGATGCAGACGGCGAGCCGGCCCACGCCCTCGACGTCGGCCGGGCCCATCTGCACCCGGCCGCCGTGACGGGTGGCCTCGGCCACCGCCGCGTCGCAGTCGGCCACGGCGAACACCGGATGCCAGTACGGCTTGCCGCCCGCCAGGGACAGATCCTCCGGGCGCAACTCCAGCAGGCCGCCCTGCATGCGCTCCGCGGGCCGACCGGCCGGCGTGATCATCGTGTACGTGCCTTCACCGCCCGGCATCTCCATGTCGCTGTACTGCCAGCCGAACACCGAGCCGTAGAACTCCTTCGCGGCGGCCGTGTCGCTCGTGTACAGCTCGGTCCAGTTCAGCGAGCCGGGCGCGTCGCTCAGCCCGAGACCGGGCTGCTGCCCCGGCTGCCACGCGGCGAACTGCCCACCGAGCGGATCGGTGAACTGCGCCATGCGGCCCCATTCGCCGAGGTCACGGGGGGCCACGCGGACGGTGCCGCCGCCGGCCTCCACGGCCCGGGCCGTCGCATCGGCGTCCATGACCGTCCAGTAGATCATCCACGCCGACCGGGCGCCCTTCTCGGTGAGTTCGCCGAGGCCGGCCACGGTCCTGCCGTCCTTGCGGAAGGTGCCGCCCTCGGCTTCGCCTCCGGTGTCCATCGGCTCGTACTCCCAGCCCAGGACCGCCCGGTAGAATGCCGCCGCGGCCGGGATGTCCGGAGTGCCGAGATCGATCCAGCAGGGCGAACCGGGCACGAGGTCATTGGTGGTCATGGTGGGTCGTCCCTTCGACGGGTCTGCCTCACCACAGCCTCGCACCCGGCACTGACAGTCGCGCGCCGGCACGAGTGCGGCGAGCCGCCCTCGGCGGGTGCGGAGTGTCAGGTGTCCGGTCAGGCCGCGAGGTCGTCCGTGCGCGTCGCCTCGCGGTGCGCGTACGGCGGCCCCCACGCGCGCGTGTCGTCGCCGCCTGCCGGATGCTCGACCTTCACGACGTCCGCGCCCGGATCGGCGAGGAGCATCGTGGCGCAGGGCGCGGCCAGGACCCGCCCGAAGTCGGCGACGAGAATCCCGGCGAGGGGCCCGGCGCCGGGCCCCTCGCCGTTCCTCCCGGTGGGGTGCGCGGGTCCCTCCGGGCCGCTCCCGCCGGTCGTACCGTTCCCGCCTGTGCTCGGGGGCACGGGCCTTCCCACGTCGGTGCGCTGCCGTGCGGCGCCCGTCGTGGGGAGGGACCGGGCGACCGCGCACTGGACGAGACGTCCCGCACCACGGGGTGTCCGCACGCCGTTCCGTCCAATGGCGTCCGGGCCGGTGGCTGTCCGCGCCCCGCAGACGACCGCCGGCCGCCGACCACCTGCCGCCGAACGGCGATCGCCCCCCTTGCCCCGATTCCACCCGGGACCTAGCCTGCTTTTGTGCCGCAAATAAACAAAGCCCGTTCGCACAGCGTCGTGCCGGGCCACGGCCACGAGCTCACCCGCCTCCGGATCGCGCTCACCGCCTTCTTCGCCCTGGACGGCTTCGTCTTCGCCGGCTGGGTCGTGCGCATCCCCGCCGTCAAGGAGCGGACCGGCGCCTCCGCCGGCGCCCTGGGCCTCGCCCTGCTGGGCGTGTCCGCCGGTGCCGTCGTCACCATGACGCTCACCGGGCGCCTGTGCCGCCGCTACGGCGACCACCGGGTGACCGTCGTCTGCGCCGTACTTCTGTGTCTCAGTGTCGCGCTGCCGCCGCTGACCCGTTCGGTGCTCGCGCTCGGCGCGGTGCTCTTGGTGTTCGGCATGGCGTACGGCGGCATCAACGTGGCTTTCAACAGTGCCGCCGTCGCCGTGGTCGCCGCGCTGCGCCGCCCTGTCATGCCGAGTTTCCACGCGGCGTTCAGCCTCGGCGGCATGGCTGGCTCTTTTTCACATCT
>NZ_JALLGL010000095.1 GCF_023072675.1 Streptomyces sp. XM83C | reverse complement strand
AGATTGGTATAAGAGACAGCAGCTGCTTGGAGCGCCGGCTGCCGACGATGAGCCCGCCGAGCGCGCCGAGGACCACCACGGCGATGACTACAGCAAGGATGACGGTTTCCATAACGCGTCCAGTATCAGCCATGGGGTCCGCCGGACCCCGCTTGTGACTTCCTCCGACGGACAGACGCCGCCGGAGGGATCAAGTCGGGTCAAGGTACTATGGCAGGAGTTCATCAACGCGCGTAGAGTCCCGTCGTCCATCATTCCCCACCGCTAGGCACGTTCTTTCATGAGCAAGACCGCCGAGACCGAAGGCGCTCTCGAAACCCGCGGCATCGAACAGGTACCGGACCACGAACGCACGGCGAGAACCCGCGAGCTGTTCCCCACCTGGGTGGGTGCGAACATCAGCGTGCTGCTGCTGACCATGGGCGCGAGCCTGGTCGTCGCGTACCACCTGAACATCTGGCAGGCGCTGCTCGTCGCGATCGTCGCGCCGGTCGTGTCGTACGGCCTGGTCGGGCTGATCGGCATCGCCGGCAAGCGCGGCGGCGCGCCCGGCATGGCGCTGTCGCGGGCCGTGTTCGGCCAGCGCGGCAATCTGCTGCCCGGTTCGCTGATCTGGGTCGCGCGCTGGGGCTGGGAGACGATCAACGCCGTGACCGGCGCCTACGCGATGCTCACCATCCTGGACATCGTCTTCGGCATCGGCGCGAACAGCGTCCTGGACATGGTGATGCTGCTGGCGTTCGTGGTCGCGACCTTCGCGATCTCCGGGCTCGGCATCACGGCGGTGCAGAAGTGCAACAAGTACGCGACGTACCTCTTCGGCGCCTTCTCGGTGCTGGTGCTCGGCTATCTCGCCGTGCACACCGACTGGTCGAAGGTGCTGGACCACTCCGCGGGCTCCACCGCCGCCGTGATCACCGGCATCGGCATGATCGCGGCGGGCGGCGTCAGCTGGATCCCGTCGGCCCCTGACTTCACCCGCTATCTGCCGCGTACGGCGTCGTCACGGGCGATCGTCGGTACGGCGGTGGGCGGCGCCGGTGTCGTCGTCCTGCCGATGGTGCTGATGGGCGCGGTGATGGCGGTCGCCACTCCGGACCTGGCCTCGGCCGCCGACCCGGTCTCCTTCCTCGGCGAGATCCTGCCGACCTGGATCGCGGTGCCGTATCTGCTGATCGCGCTGATCGGCATGCTGTTGATCAACGCCATGTCGATGTACTCGGCGGGCTTCACCGCGCAGACGCTGGGCTTCAAGGTGCCGCGGCACTGGGCGGTGTCGGTGAACGCCGTGATCTCCCTGGTGTTCGGCGGGGTGCTGATGCTGGTGGCGACGAGCTTCATGGGCTCGTTCATCGCCTTCCTGTCGCTGCTGGCGGTGGCGTTCTCCGCGTGGGTCGGCGTGTTCGGCGCGGACATGCTGCGGCGCACGGAGTACGACGGCGCGGCGATGGCCGACACCTCGCGCACCAGCGCGTACTGGTACCGGGGCGGGTTCTCCCCCGCCTCGGTGGCCGCGTGGGCGGTGGGTCTGGTCGCCGGGCTGCTGTTCACCAGGTCGGACTGGTTCACCGGGCCGCTCGCGGCGAACAACGTGATCGGCGAGTACGGCCTCGGCTGGGTGGCGACGATCGTGATCTCCGGCCTGCTGTATCTGGTGCTGCCGAAGCCGGCGGTGCGGTCGCTGGCCGGGGAGAAGGGTGCGGGTGCCGTGTCCGACGACACCCCGGAACGGGTGACTGCGGGCGCCTGACCTCGCCACCGTCACCGGACTGGACGGGCCGCCCGGCATCG
This sequence comes from Streptomyces sp. XM83C, assembly GCF_023072675.1. Lineage (GTDB taxonomy): Bacteria > Actinomycetota > Actinomycetes > Streptomycetales > Streptomycetaceae > Streptomyces > Streptomyces thermocoprophilus. The sequence goes on along the minus strand of NZ_JALLGL010000095.1, from coordinate 18,944 downwards.
GCCGGGCGGCCCGTTCGGCGTTCGGGGGGTGCGGGTCGGTGCGGGGCGGTAGCGCTCCGATCAGGGCGTATCGACTGAGATGAAAGGGCACCGGGGACACCCCGGACGCGGCACAGATGTCTGTGGAGCGAACCGTGCACCCCCGCACATCGCCCGACGCACACCGCCCCGCGCCGGAAGAACCGGTGCGGGGCGGTGTGTCGGGTGTCGAGGAGCGGACCAGCGGGGACTTGGGCCCGTTCCCCGAGTCTGCGGGGAGGGTGGGGCTCAGCCCATCTCCTTCAGCGTCTTGCCCTTCGTCTCCTTGACGAACTTCAGGACGAACGGCACGGAGAGCGCGGCGAACACCGTGTAGATCACATACGTGATGGACAGGTTCCAGTCGGCCAGCGACGGGAAGCTCGCGGTGATGGCCCAGTTGGCGATCCACTGCGCGGCGGCGGCCACGCCGAGCGCGGCGGCGCGGATCCGGTTGGGGAACATCTCGCCGAGCATGACCCAGACGACCACACCCCAGGACAGGGCGAAGAAGAGGACGAAGATGTGGGCCGCGATCAGCGCGGTCCAGCCCTGCGCGGCGGGCAGCTTGCCGTCGACGAGGTCGTAGGAGAAGGCCCAGGCCTCCAGGGCGAGGCCGACGACCATGCCGAGGGAGCCGATGATGGCGAGGGGGCGGCGGCCGACCCGGTCCACGAAGATCATCGCGATGACGGTGCCGACGATGTTGATGATCGACGTGGTGAAGGAGTAGAAGAACGAGTCCGTCGGGTCGACGCCGACCGACTGCCACAGCGTCGACGAGTAGTAGAACGCGACGTTGATGCCGACGAACTGCTGGAAGACCGACAGTCCGATGCCGACCCAGACGATCGGCTTGAAGAAGAAGCTTCCGCCGAGCAGGTCCTTGAAGGTGGAGCGGTGCTCGCTCTTCATGGCGTGCTCGATCTCGGCGACGCGGGCGTCGAGGTCGATGCCCTTGCCCTCGACCTCCTCGAGGATCTCGCGAGCGCGGTCGCGCTTGCCGACCGAGAGCAGGAAGCGGGGCGACTCGGGGATGGCGAAGGAGAGCAGGCCGTACAGGACGGCGGGGATCACCATGACGCCGAGCATGACCTGCCAGGCCTCCAGGCCCATCAGCTCACCGCGCTGGTCGCCGTCGGCGGCGTTGAGCAGGCCCCAGTTGACCAGCTGGGAGACGGCGATGCCGACGACGATCGCGGCCTGCTGGAAGGAGCCGAGCCGACCGCGGTAGGCGGGCGGGGCGACCTCGGCGATGTAGGCGGGGCCGATCACGGAGGCCATGCCGATGGCGAAGCCGCCGACGATGCGCCAGAAGGCGAGGTCCCACAGCGCGAAGGGCAGGGCCGAGCCGACGGCGCTGACGGTGAACAGGACGGCGGCTATCTGCATACAGCGGATACGGCCGATGCGGTCGGCGATGCGTCCGGCGGTGGCGGCGCCGATGGCGCAGCCGATCAGCGCGATCGCGATGACTTGGGCGAGGGCCGCGGACCCGATGTCGTAGCGGTCCCGGACGGCTTCGACTGCGCCGTTGATCACGGAGCTGTCGTAGCCGAAGAGGAATCCGCCCATCGCGGCTGCCGCCGCGATGAAGATGACATGCCCGAGATGATCGGGATGCGCCTTTGAGGCTGCTGGCTGGGGTGCCTGCGCAGTGCTGGTCACGTGTACTCCTCGGGCCACCGGCAGCGCTGCCGGGTGGGGATCTGCCCTTCCAGGTCCGGTGGGCATACGAGAGCACCCCGCTCAGCACCTGAAGACTAAAGCAACGTTGCAGACCCTATGTCTTCAAGTTCCGAAGTCAAGAGGCCTAGATGAAATCGTTTGAACCCACGCGTCGCGACAGTTGCATTCAAGAGTTGAAGTAGTGAATCGGTGCAGGTGAGATGGGTGTAGACAGCATGGATCAGCGAAGGCGCTGAGAGATGACCTTCGACACACCGTCGCCCTGCATGGACACGCCGTAGAGCGCGTCGGCGACCTCCATCGTCCGCTTCTGGTGCGTGATCACGATGAGCTGCGAGGTCTCCTGCAGCTCCTGCATGATGCGGATCAGCCGCTGGAGGTTGGTGTCGTCCAGCGCCGCCTCGACCTCGTCCATGACATAGAACGGGCTCGGACGGGCCTTGAAGATCGACACCAGCAGCGCCACGGCCGTCAGCGACCGCTCCCCGCCGGAGAGCAGGCTGAGCCGCTTGACCTTCTTGCCCGGAGGCCGGGCCTCGACGTCCACACCCGTGGTCAGCATGTTGTCGGGGTCGGTCAGCACCAGGCGGCCCTCGCCGCCCGGGAAGAGCCGACTGAAGACGCCCTCGAACTCACGGGCGGTGTCCCGGTAAGCCTCGGTGAACACCTGCTCGACGCGCTCGTCGACCTCCTTGACGACCTGGAGCAGGTCGGCGCGGGTCTTCTTCAGGTCCTCCAGTTGCTCGCTGAGGAACTTGTGCCGCTCCTCCAGCGCCGCGAACTCCTCCAGCGCCAGCGGGTTGACCTTGCCGAGCTGCTGATACGCCCGCTCGGCCGCCTTGAGCCGTTTCTCCTGCTCGGCGCGGACGAAGGGGCGCGGCCGGTTCCGCGGGTGCTCCGGGTCCTCCGGCAGCTCCTCGCCCTCGGCGGGGGGCGAGGGCGGCACGGGCAGGTGCGGCCCGTACTCCGACACCAGCCCCTCAGGCTCCACACCGAGTTCCTCCAGCGCCTTGGTCTCCAGCTGCTCGATGCGCAGCCTCTTCTCGGCGCCGAGTACCTCGCCTCGGTGAACTGAATCCGTCAACTTGTCGAGTTCCGCTTTCAGTTCGCGGCCCTCGGCGCGGGCGGCGGCCAGCTCCCGCTCTCGCTGTGCCTTGGCGGCCTCCGCGGCGGCGCGTTCCCGCTCGGCGCGGGCGAGGGAGACCTCGACGTGGGCCAGCAACTGGCGGGCGCCGGACGCCACCGCCTCGGCGACGGCCGCCTCGTGGCGCAGGCGTGCGCGCCGCTGCTCGGCACGCGCGCGTGCCTCGCGTTCCGCGCGGGCGGCACGGTCGAGGGAGTCGGCACGTCCCGCGAGCCCCTTGACGCGTTCCTCGTGGGTACGGACCTGGAGGCGGGCCTCCATCTCGGTCTGCCGGGCGTTGGCGCCGTCGGCGGCGAGCCGGTCCCGTACGGAGGTGTCGGGTTCCTCCTCGACCGGCATCTCCTCGGCGACCGCGAGCCGCTCGGCGAGTTCCTCGACCTCCTCCAGGGCCTTCTCCAGTGCCTCCTGGGCGCGTGCGGCGGCGGCCGTGGACCGCTCGGCCTCACCGGCGGCGCCGCGGGCCTGCCCGGCGAGCCGGCCGAGCTGCTGGGCCACGGCGGACTTCTCCCGGTCGGCGGCGCGGCGACGCTCGGCCAGCTCCTCGACGAGGGCGGCGGCCTCGCGGCGTCGTTCGGTGGCGGCCTGCTGTTCGTCGGCCAGCTCCCGGCAGCGGACGTCCAGCTTCTCCAGCTCGGCGGCGGCCTCGTCGACGGAGGCCTGGACCTCCAGGAGGCTGGGCGCGCCGGCGGAGCCGCCGTGGGCGAAGTGGGTGCCGAGGAGGTCGCCGTCGGCGGTGACGGCGGTGAGGCGGGGGTGGGCGTAGACGAGGGCCTCGGCGTCGTCCAGGGTGCCGACGACGACGATGTCCCGCAGAAGGCGGCGGACGGCGGGCGCCAGCTCGTCGGGGGCCTTGACGAGGCGCGCGGCGGGGACGGCCCCGTCGGGCAGCCCCCGGGGCTCGTCGTCCGGGGCGGGGCCCGCGCCCGCGACGACCAAGGATGCCCGGCCGGCGTCCTGTTTGCGCAGTAGGCGCAGGGCGTCCGCCGCGGCGGAGGGGTTCTCCACGGCGACGGCGTCCGCGGCCACGCCGAACGCGGCGGCGAGCGGCACCTCGTGGCCGGGGGTCACGGTCAGCAGTTCGGCCGCCGGGCCGAGGACGCCCTTGAGGCGGTCTCGGGCCTCCAGCAGCATCCCGGTGCCGTCCTTGCGGCGCAGGCCCAGGGCAAGCGCCTCGTGCCGGGCGCGGGTGGCGGCGCGGGTGCGTTCGGCGGTGGTGGCCGCCTCGCGGGCCGCGGTCAGGGCGGCCTCGGCCTCCGCGAGCCGGTGCTTGGCCTCCTCGTGCCGTTCGGCGAGTTCCGCGTCGTCGGCGTCGAGGCCGTCAACCTCGGCCTTGAGGGCTTCGTACTCCTCCTGCGCGGCGACCGCACGCTGCTGTGCCTCGTCGCGGGCGGCGGCCAGGCGGTCGATCTCGGCCTGCGCGGCGGCGGCACGGGAGCGGGCGGCGCCGACCTGGCCGCGGAGCCGGGCGAGGCCCTCGCGGCGGTCGGCGATGGCGCGGGCTGCGTCCTTCAGGCGGCGTTCCTCGGCGGCCAGCTCGCGTTCCAGTTCGGCGCGGTGGGCGACGGTGTCGTCGAGGGCGCGCTGCGCGGCCTCCAGGGCCGCCTCCAGTTCGGCCTCCTGCTCGCGGATGCGGGCGGCCTCGCGCTCCAGGTCCTCGGGCTCGCGGCCGCGCCGCTCCTCCAGGGGGGCCTGGGTGGCGCTCTTCACGCGGGCGTCGGCGAGGGAGATCGTGCCGCGGACGCGTTCGGCGAGCTGGGACAGCTCGTACCAGGTCTGCTGGGCGCGCTGGAGGCGCGGGCTGAGCTGCCGTACCTCGTCCTCCAGGAGGGCCTCGCGCTGGAGCGCCTTCTTCAGGTCCTGCTCGGCGGCTTCCTTGCGGGCCTTCAGCGCGGCCTCGTCGGCGATCTCGGCGTCGAGGGCCTCACGGAGCCGTACGAGATCGTCGGCGAGGAGGCGGAGGCGGGCGTCGCGCAGGTCGGCCTGGATGACGGCGGCGCGGCGGGCGACGGCGGCCTGCCGGCCGAGGGGTTTGAGCTGGCGGCGCAGCTCGTCGGTGAGGTCCTGCACGCGCGCGAGGTTGGCCTGCATCGCGTCCAGTTTGCGCAGGGCCTTCTCTTTGCGTTTGCGGTGTTTGAGGACGCCGGCGGCCTCCTCGATGAAGGCGCGGCGGCCCATGGGGTCCGCGTGCAGGACGGAGTCGAGCTGGCCCTGGCCGACGATGACGTGCATCTCGCGGCCGATGCCGGAGTCGGAGAGCAGTTCCTGGATGTCGAGGAGGCGGCAGGTGTCGCCGTTGATCTGGTACTCGCTGCCGCCGTTGCGGAACATGGTCCGCGTGATGGTGACCTCGGAGTACTCGATGGGGAGGGCGCCGTCGGAGTTGTCGATGGTCAGGGACACCTCGGCGCGGCCGAGCGGGGGGCGGCCGGTGGTGCCGGCGAAGATGACGTCCTCCATCTTGCCGCCGCGCAGCGACTTGGCGCCCTGCTCGCCCATGACCCAGCTGAGGGCGTCCACGACGTTCGACTTGCCGGAGCCGTTGGGGCCGACGACGCAGGTGATGCCCGGTTCGAACCGCAGCGTGGTCGCCGACGCGAACGACTTGAACCCGCGGAGGGTCAGGGCCTTGAGGTGCACGCCGTCGGACTCTACCTTCCGAGGTTGTCTCGCTCCATGAACGCGCGGTTTCGCCGGTGAACGCGCAGGGCAGACCAGACGTTAAGAGACTGAAAGGGTGCGCGGGGGAAAGAACGCGGGGGCAAGAAAGAAGGGACGCCGAAGCGTCCCTTGCAACTCTGACAACTGAGCGGTTGTACGGGCAGCCCAACCACTGCGGTGCTGTCGTGGAGCGGTGATGCAGTGATCAGGTGAGCGCAGGCTCCGCCTGGTTCGCGTCGATGCTCTCCATGATCCTGTCGTGAGAAGCGGCAGCCTGCAGGGCGTCGTTCTCCGCCTGGATCCGTACGAGTTCGGATTCCAGGTCCTGGACGCGCTGCTGGAGCCGTCGCATCTCGGCGAGGAGTCGAGGGTCGGAGCCGCCGACGTAACCGAGAAGCGCCTTTGCCATGATGGATGGTCCTCCACACTGAGTGACCGACCGAAGCGGTGGTGGGTCGTGAGGGATTCGCACCCGCGGTTGCTTGGCAGGCCTGGAGTTGTGCTGCCGTTCAGCCATGCCAAACAGCTAGGTGCGCGGGGTGCTTTCAGCGTCTCACCAAAAAGTTTGACGGTCAACACGATCACGCCCCGCATTGACGGGCGGCCCGGCGCGGACGGCCTGAAATCGGCGGCGTCCCGGCGTCCTCGGGGCCCAGGGGGCGTGGCGATCATCCTTGCGTGCGGCGTCCCGCGATGCAAGCGGTTCGCGGCAACGACCTGCTTCTTTCTCGCGGCGCGCGGTGCCGGACGCACGCCCCCGTACGGCCCTGAGGGGCGCCGGGGGCGGCCGGGTCAGCGGATGGCGAAGCCGTCGTAGCCGCCGCGGGGTGTGTCCCAGATCTCGGTGACACCGTCCACGCGTCCGGGCGTGTCGTCGCCCCGCAGCCAGTCGAGGAGGCTCTGGCAGCCCTCGCGGGGGCCCTCGGCGACGACCTGCACCCGTCCGTCGCCCAAATTGAGAGCAAAACCACTCAGGCCGCCGATCTCCAATGCCTTTGCCCTGGTGAACCAGCGGAAACCCACACCTTGGACGCGTCCGCGCACCCAGGCGACCAGCCGTACATCGTCGCTCATGCCTGCAACCTAACGGGCCAATGTCACTCGGGACACTCCCTCCCCCGGCGCCATGCGGTACCGTCCCGACGCAATGCATCTCATATGAAACTCACTCGATCGGGTGAGTCTGATCGGCGCCGGGCCGGGGGGACGTGCTCGGACCGCTCAGCCGACATCTCAGATCCGGGCCCGGCCCGGGTCGACCGCAAGGGACGAGGAAGGCCAGGACATGGGACGCCACCGACGCTCTGACGCCGGCCGCGCCGCCACGGGCCGCGCCACGGGGGCCATGCACGACGACGGTTCCTGGACGGACAGCCACATCCCGGGGGGGTCCGATCCGTACGACGCCGGGGACGCCCCGCTGGGCATCGCGCCCTATCTGAACCCGGAGGCGTACGCCGACGCGTATGCGAAGAGCCAGGAGTACCTGTTCGCCACGGACGGGGACCGGGCCGGGGCGGGCGCCTACGGGGCGCCTGCCGACGAGACCGCGGTGCTGCCCTCCGACGGGTTCGCGCCCGGCGGCGGTGAGCGGCGGGCGAGCGGCCACCGGCGCCGCAAGAAGAAGACGGTGACGCCGGTGCGCACCGGCCTGCTCGGGGTGTCCGCGGCCGTCGCGATCGGCACGGTCGCCGTCGCCTCCGGTGTGGTGCCGGGCCTGGACAACTACCGCCTCGGCAGCGGCAGCGGCCCCGGAGACAACGTCCAGGCCGCCGACGGCCCGACGAACTCGGCGAGCGAGCAGGGCGGCGTCGCCGGCACGGCCGAGGAGGACCGCACGGGCGTGCCGGGCTCCGCCGACCGCGGCGGCGAGCGCTCCTCGTCGCCCTCGGCGCCCGGGACCCCGTCCCCCTCGGCCTCCACGGCCTCCCCCACGCCGACGAAGACGCCGAGCGAGAAGCCGACGACGGCCACGCCGAGCGAGAAGCCGGCTGAGGCGTCGACGCCGAAGCCGAAGCCCACGCCGTCCGAGTCGAAGGAGAGGCAGCGCACCTCGGCCCCGGTCACGGTGTCCGCGGAGGCCGCCGCCGAGGCGGAGGTGCTGCGCCTGGTCAACGAGGAGCGGGCGAAGGTCGGTTGCAGCCCGGTCGCCGCGAACAGCGCGCTGACCCAGCTGGCCCGCGCGTTCAGCGAGGACATGGCCCAGCGGAACTTCTTCGACCACACCGACCCCGACGGCCGCACCCCGTGGGACCGCGCGGCCAAGGCCGGCATCAGCGACCTCGGCGGCGAGAACATAGCCCGCGGCCAGGCGGACGCGGCGGCGGTGATGGAGGCCTGGATGAACAGCCCCGGCCACCGCGCCAACATCCTCAACTGCGACTTCAAGACCCTCGGCGTCGGCGCCCACTTCGGCGCGGGCGGACCTTGGTGGACGCAGGACTTCGGGTACTGAGCCTTTCCACGAGCCGCCGTCGGTGATGCCCCCGGGGGGCGTGACCGACGGCGTCGGTCGTTGCGGGCGGCGCGCGGCGCGGCAGGCCGCCGGCCGCGGCGGGCGGTCAGAGTGACGAAGCGTCCCCCAGTTGTTCCCCGAGTTCCCTCGCGGTTTCGGCGAGTCCGGTCAGTGCCGGGGATGCGATGCCCGCGGGCCAGGCGAGGAGGGTGGTTGCGGGCGGGGCATCGGTGACGGGGACCGCGACGTGGTCCGGCCACTGCCAGGCTCGGCTGGAGGCCGGGACGACCAGCAGTGTCCGTCCGAGGGCCACGAGCTGCGCGAGCTGCGACTGGCTGCGCACCTCGGGCCCGGGGCCCGGCGGGTAGGTGAAGTCGTGGCGGGGCCAGCGGGCGATCGGCAGGTCGGGGACGTCGCTCACCTCGGCCGTGGTGAGGCTGGGGCGCTCGGCGAGCGGATGTGAGGCCGGGAGGATCGCGACCTGGCCCTCGGTGAGGATCTCCACGCTCTCCAGTCCGGTCATCAGGTCGAACGGCGCATGCATGAGCGCGACGTCGGCACGGCCGTCGAGCAGCAACTGGCGCTGCTCACCGATCTCGCACAGGAGTACGTCGATCTCGACGGCTCCCGGGCGTGCGGCGTAGGTGTCGAGCAGCCGTTTCAGCAGTTCGTGGGAGGCGCCCGCCTTCGTGGTGAGCGCCAGGGCGGGCTCCGTCAGCGCGGCGCGGCGCGTACGGCGTACTGCGGCGTCGACGGCGTCGAGCGCGCGCCGGGCCTCCTCCAAAAGCGTCCTTCCCGCGGCGGTGAGCGCGACGCCTCGGCGGTCCCGGTCGAACAGCCGGGCCCCGAGGCGGCGTTCGAGCTGCTGTATGGCACGGGACAGCGGCGGCTGGGCCATGCGCAGCCGCTCGGCGGCGCGGCCGAAGTGCAGTTCCTCGGCAACCGCCACGAAGTACCGCAGCTCGCGGGTCTCCAGGCCGTCCACGGGCCGGACCGTACCTGCTGAAACCGCTGAGGTATCAGCAGGGATCCAACGGGTCTTGGACTGTGTCATGTGCGTTCACCAACCATGTCTGCAGACGTTCCGCGCACGCGGCGGCGGACGGTGACAGCGAAGGGGTGCTGGAGCCGTCTGCCGGCTTCGCGCCACCGACTGAAATGAGGGAAGGACTTGAGCACGACGTCTTCTTCGCTGCCCGGCGGCACCTGGAAGCTGGGCGACCGGACCGTGACGCGGGTCGGCTACGGCGCCATGCAGATCGCCGGGCCGGGCGTGTGGGGTCCCCCGGCCGACCGTGACGGGGCCCTCGCCGTCCTGCGGGAGACCCGCGAACTGGGGATCACGCACATCGACACCGCGGATGTGTACGGCCCTCGCGTGGTGAACGACCTCATCCGCGAGGCCCTGCATCCATACCCCGAGTCGCTGCTCGTGGCGACAAAGGTCGGCGCGGTCCGCGACGAGCAGGGCGGCTGGCCGCCGGCTCGCGAACCCGGACAGCTGCGCCGGCAGGTGGAGGACAACCTCGCCGGTCTCGGTGTCGACCGGTTGGACCTGGTCTACCTGCGCCTCGGCGATGCCACCGGGCCGCGGCCGGGCCCGGTCACCGAGGCGTTCGGAACGCTCGTCGAGTTGCAGCGGCAGGGCGTGATCAGGCACCTGGGCGTCAGCAACGCGACGGCCGAGCAAGTGGCGGAGGCTCAGTCGATCGCGCCGATCGTCGCCGTGCAGAACATGTACAACCTCGCGATCCGCACGGACGACGAGCTGATCGACCGGCTCGCCGCCGAGAACATCGCGTACGTACCGTTCTTCCCGCTCGGCGGGTTCACTCCGCTCCAGTCCGAGGCGTTGTCGACGGTGGCGCTGCGGCTGGACGCCACGCCGTTCGGCGTCGCGCTGGCGTGGCTGCTGCGGCGCCGAACATCCTGGTGATCCCGGGGACCAAGTCGGTGGAGCACCTGCGGGAGAACGTGGCCGGTGCGGGCCTGTCTCTCGGCGAGGAGGACCTCGCCGAGCTGGAGGAGATCGGCCGCCGAGGGTGAAGCACTCCGGGAGGGTGAGGGTGACGGGGCCTCCGCCTGCGGCGTGACCGTGGAAAACGGCCCCGCCGGCCGGAGGACTGCCCCCCGCCCCCCGTCAGGCCGCCCGCGCCGCGCGGCCGGTGGTGAAGGTGCGGGCCGTTTCCGTCACGCGGCGGCCGAGGTGTTCCGCCGTGGCGATGTCGGACTTGTGGACCCCGTCGGGGCCCTCGTCGACGTTGGTCTGGGCGGCGGCGCCGGTGAAGACGCCGAGGCGGTTGAGGTCGTTCTCGGAGGCCGTGGCGCTGTTCCAGCCGGGGCGCAGGCCGAGGCTGACCCAGTGCATGCCGTGCTGCGCGGCGAGGATCTGGAAGAACTGAAGGGTGTGCAGCTTGTCGCCGCTCTTGGAGCCGGAGTTGGTGAAGCCGGCGGCGAGCTTGTCGTTCCAGTCCTGGCCGAACCAGCGCTTGGAGGTGGCCTCGGCGAAGACATGGAAGGCGCCGGAGGCGGTGCCCATGTAGGTGGGCGAGCCGAAGACGATCGCGTCGGCGCGGTCCAGCAGCTCCCACTGCTCGTCGGTGATCTCGTCCACCTTGATCAGGTGCACCTCGGCGCCGGCGCCGGCGGCGCCGTCGCGGACGGCTTCGGCGAGGACGGCGGTGTGGCCGTGGCCGGAGTGGTAGGCGATGGCGATGACAGGGGTCGTGGTCACGGAAGTGCTCCTGAGGAGAGGACGGTAGGGGCAGGGATGAGCAGTAGGCGCTGCTCACCGGCACTGCGAAGAGGAAAGCACTAACTCCTAGTTAGTGCAACCTGTTGGTTAGCGCTCCCCTGCCGTACGCTTTGGGCATGACCACCACGCAGGAGCGCGCCCCGGAGCGGGAGCTGCCGTACAACGTGTTCGCGAAGTGCTGCCCGTCACGCGGCACGCTGGAGCACGTCACGGGCCGGTGGGGTGCGCTGACGCTCGGCGCGCTGTACGAGGGATCGCTGCGCTTCAACGAGCTGCGCCGTCGCGTCGACGGTGTCAGCGAGAAGATGCTGTCCCAGACCCTGCACGCACTGGAGCGCGACGGGCTGGTGCACCGCGAGGCCCAGCCGACCAATCCGCCCCGCGTGGACTACGACCTCACGCCGCTCGGCCGTCAGGTCGCCGAGCGGCTGCTGGCCCTCATCCGTTTCGTCGAGGGCAACATGGACGACGTTCTCGCCGCCCGGGAGCGCTACGACGCGACGCGCGGCGCCCGCTGACAGCGCAGGCAGAAGTAGCTGGAGCGGTTCATCCACGGCCTGCGGCGCATCGGCGTGCCGCAGCGGCGGCACGGCAGGCCCTCACGGCCGTAGGCGTCCAGTGAGCGGTCGAACCAGCCCGACTCGCCGTTGACGTTGACGTACAGGCTGTCGAAGCTGGTGCCGCCGGCGGACAGGGCCGCGTTCATCACGTCCCGGACGTGCCCGAGCAGCGCGAGGGTGCGGGGGCGGGTGAAGCCGGACGTGGGGCGGTCGTAGTGGATGCGGGCCCGCCACAGCGCCTCGTCCGCGTAGATGTTGCCGACCCCGCTGATCAGCGACTGGTCGAGCAGCGCCCGCTTGATGGTGGTCCGCTTGCGGCGCAACGCCCGATGGAAGGCGTCCTCGTCGAACAGCGGGTCGAGGGGGTCGCGGGCGATGTGCGCGATGACGTCGGGCAGCCCGTCCGGTGCGGTGTCGTGCAGGGAGAGACCGCCGAAGGTGCGCTGGTCGACGAAGCGAAGCTCGGTGCCCAGGTCGTCGGCGAAGCGGACACGGATACGCAGATGCTTCTCGTCGGGTGCCTCCGCCAGCTGCATCAGCAGCTGGCCGCTCATCCCGAGGTGCGCGAGGATCGCCTGCCCGCTGTCCTCCAGCGGCAGCCACAGATACTTGCCGCGCCGGCTGGGCGTGCCGACGCGATGCCCGGCCAGCCGCCGCGCGAAGTCCTCCGCGCCGGCCACATGGCGGCGCACGGCACGCGGGTGCAGCACCTCGGCGTCGGAGACGGTGCGGTGGGCGACCCACCGCTCGAGACCCCGGCGTACGACCTCGACCTCGGGCAACTCGGGCATGCGCTCCCCCACGGCGGGATGATCCACGAGCCGAGCGCCCGTCCCGCGGTCGGGACGGGCGCTCGGCCGGTGCTGTCTGTCGCTGTCAGGCGGAGGCGGGGGCCTCGTCGGCACCCTCGGCGGACTGCGCCTTCTCGGCGGCCTCGGCCGCCGCCTTGGCGCGTTCGTCCGCGGCGGCGCGGATCGCCCGCCAGGCCGACTCAGCGGCCTGCTGCTCCGCCTCCTTCTTGCTGCGGCCGGTGCCGGTGCCGTACGAGACGCCCCCGACGCGGGCGGCAGCAGTGAAGGTCTTCTCGTGATCGGGGCCGGTCTCCGTGACCAGGTACTCGGGGACGCCGAGCCCTTCGGTCGCGGTCAGCTCCTGGAGGGAAGTCTTCCAGTCCAGGCCGGCACCGAGGTTGGAGGACTTCTCGATCAGCGGGTCGAACAGGCGGTGCACCAGCTCCGCCGCCGAGTCCAGGCCCTGGTCGAGGTAGACCGCGCCGATCACCGCTTCGAGGGTGTCGGCGAGGATGGACGCCTTGTCCCGGCCGCCCGTGCCCTCTTCACCCCGGCCCAGCCGGATGAAGGAGCCCAGGTCGAGGCCGCGACCGACCTCCGCAAGCGCACGCGAGTTGACCACCGCGGCCCGCAGCTTGGCCAGCTGGCCTTCGGGCAGGTCGGGGTGGGTGCGGTACAGCGTGTCCGTGACGACGAGACCGAGGACGGAGTCACCGAGGAACTCCAGCCGCTCGTTCGTCGGCAGACCGCCGTTCTCGTACGCGTACGAGCGGTGGGTCAGTGCGCGCACCAGAAGGGCGGACTCGACCTTGTAGCCGAGCCGCCCTTCCAGAAGCGTGTGGGACGAGGCCTGGTTGTCCGCAAAGTTTTTCTTCGGCGTGGACACAGTGCCTCTCACCAGCCGCTCAGACCTCGAGGACCTGGCGCTTGTTGTAGGTGCCGCACGACGGGCACGCGATGTGCTGCTGCTTGGGCTCGTGGCAGCGCTCGCACGCGACCAGGGTGGGGACCGCAGCCTTCCACTGCGACCGGCGGTGGCGCGTGTTGCTGCGCGACATCTTCCGCTTCGGAACAGCCACGGCTACTTCTCCTGCTTCTCGTCGACGCCCGCTTCGGCGCCGCTCATCTCGTCCTTATCGCCGGGTTCGAGTGAATCGGCGAGTCCCTGCAATGCCGCCCAACGGATGTCGACGGCGTCATGGTGGTGGTCCGGGTCGTCCGCCAGCCGCACCCCGCACTCGGGGCACAGACCAGGGCAGTCTTCCTGGCACACCGGCTGCATCGGCAGTGCGAGCACCACCGCATCACGCAGCAGAGGTTCGAGGTCGAACAGTCCGTCCTCGAGGAAGAGCCTGTCCTCGTCGTCCTCGGCGTCGTCGCCCGGTTCCGCGTGCTGGACACGGCCCCGGTCGTCGGCGTCAGGGTACGAGAACATCTCCTGGAAGTCCGCTTCGACGTCGAGCTGAAGCGGCTCCAGACACCTTACGCACTCCCCCTCGGCCTGTGCACGGGCGGTGCCTGTGACAAGCACCCCTTCCATGACCGACTCGAGACGGAGTTCGAGTTCCACCGAGGCGCCTTCCGGCACTCCGATGACTCCCTGGATACCGAGGTCCCGGGGAGCGGGGACCGTGCGGGTCAGGCGCTGGAGCGCGCCTGGCCGCCGGCCCAGCTCGTGCGTGTCGAACACGAGAGGGTTGCGGTGGTCGAGGCGGGCGTTCAGAGCCATTCCTGCTTTCGGTCTTTCCGAGCTCAAGGGGACGCCGCCCGTCGGTGTCACCCGGGCAGCGCTGATCGCGGACGTACGCGCGACCGAAGAGCCAGGATACTGGACCTTTCGCTCACGGCCCAATCCGGCCCTGTGCGGGCCCTGCGGTCACGGCCCCGGCCACCGGCCACTGCCCTGGCGCCGGCTGCGGCGTCGGCTGCGGCCGGGCCTCTGCCGCGGCCCATGCCCCGGCAGCGCCCCCGGCATCGGCTACAGCCCGCGGCCCTGCTCGTAGGCCCGCAACTGCTCCGCGCTGATCATGCTGGTGTCGAACAGGCTGGTCTCGTCCAGGGCGTAGCCCTGCGCGCCGCCCTGCTGCTGCGGCGTCTGCTGGGGGTCGTACGAGGGCTGGGGCGGGATGTCGTAGCCCTGCTGCTGGTACGTGCCGTCGCCGTAGCCGGAGGCGGCGTAGGGGTCGGCCTGCTGGTAGCCGTAGGGGTCCTGCTGGGCGTACGCCTGCTGGTAGCCCGCGTAGGGGTCCGGCTGCTGCTGGGGTGCCTGCTGGGGCTGGGGCGGGTAGTCGTACGACGGCTGCTGCGCGGTCCCGCGCGGGGCGTCCTGCTCCGCGAGGGCCGCGAGGTCGGCGAGGTAGTCGGCGTCGCTGGAGTGCTGGACGGTGGTGGGATCGTCGGCGAGGGCGCCGAGGTCGTCGGTGGCGATCCGGCCGTGCAGCTTCTGCCGGCCCTTGCCGACGGCCTCCAGGGTCTTGGTGAGCACGGCCTCGAACGCGCCCAGCTTGGCGTCGACATAGGCGTCGGCGTCGCGGCGCAGGGTCTCCGGGTCGTGGCTGCGCTCGGGCGCGTCCTCGTCCTCGTAGCCCTGCTCGTCGAGGCCGGGGCCGGTGCCGAGGAGCTTCTCGCGTCCGCGGCCGACGGAGCCGATGGTCTTGGTGAGGACGACCTCGAAGTTGGCGAGCTTGGAGTCGACGTAGTCGTCGGCCTCGGCGCGGATCTCCTCGGCCTCCTTGCGGGCCTCGGCGAGGATGCGGTCGGCCTCGGCCTGGGAGCGGCGGGCGATCTCGGTGTCGGAGATCAGCGAGCCGCGCTCGGCGTGCGCCTGCTCGATGATCCGCTCGGCCTCGCGGCGGGCCTCCTCGACCATCTGCTCACGGCCGCCGATCAGCTCCTGGGCCTGGGCGAGGGAGCCGGGCAGGGCCTGGCGGACCTCCTCCAGCATGGCGAGCAGCTCGGCGCGGTTGACCACGCACGAGGCCGACATGGGCATGGACCGGGCACTCGAGACCGTGGCCACGATCTCGTCGAGCTTCTTCTGCACGTCCACCGTGTGCTCGCCACTCTCTGCCGTGTGTTGGAGACGGACGGGACGACTGTAGCCCCTCGGGCTGTGGCCCGGTCAGGCTTGGCGAAGACGCTTCCGCAGGGCTTCCAGGACGACGGGCGGCACCAGGTGGGAGACGTCGCCGCCCCACTGGGCCACCTCCTTGACCAGGGAGGAGGAGAGGAAGCTGTAGGTGGGGTTGGTCGGCACGAACAGCGTCTCGACGCCGGTGAGGCCGTTGTTCATCTGGGCCATCTGCAACTCGTAGTCGAAGTCGCTGACGGCGCGCAGGCCCTTGACGATGGCGGGGATGTCGCGCTGCTTGCAGAAGTCGACGAGAAGGCCGTGGAAGGCCTCGACGCGGACGTTGGCGTACTCGGAGGTGACCTGGCGGATCAGTTCGATCCGCTCGTCGATCTCGAACAGGCCCTTCTTGGCCTTGTTGATCATCACCGCGACGTAGACCTCGTCGTACAGGCGCGTGGCGCGGGCAATGATGTCGAGGTGTCCGTTGGTGATCGGGTCGAACGACCCGGGACAGACGGCGCGGCGCACTTGAGATCCCTCGCTCTCCGGTCCGGTCATCGTGCGTCTTCGCACGTAGAGGCGGCGCGACCGTACCAAAACGTTCCCTCGCCGTAGCGACGGGCCCGGATGGCCTCGAAGCCGTCCGGCCAGCGGAACTCCCCGCCTCTGGTGCTGCGCTCCACGGTGACGAGCGCTTGCTCAGTGAGCCAGCCCTCAGAGCGGAGTGTGAGGAGAATCTCCCGAAGATCGTCGTCGGACACGGCGTACGGCGGGTCGAGAAAGACCAGGTCGTACGGCTCCTGGGGGGGCGTCCTGATGATCTGCTCGGCTTTGCCGGCCCTGACCTCGGCGCCGGGCAGGCCGAGGTTTCTGACGTTGTCGCGGACGACGCGGGCGGCGCGGGCGTCGGCCTCCACGAGCAGGGTGTGGCCGGCGCCGCGGGAGAGGGCCTCCAGGCCGACGGCGCCGGAGCCGGCGTACAGGTCGAGGACCCTCTCGCCGTCCAGGGGGCCGCCGAGGAGCGACTGCCAGGTGGAGAAGAGACCCTCGCGTGCGCGGTCGGAGGTGGGGCGGGTGCCGGTGCCGGGCGGTACGGCGAGTCGACGTCCGCCGGCGGTGCCGGCGATCACGCGGGTCATCTCGGGTCCTTGTCGGTGGGTGGTGCTCCGGGGTCTTCCAGTCTGTCAGCCCTTCTCCAGGTACTGTTCCCGCTCCTCGTCCAACAGGGCGTCCAGCGCGGTCCGCAGGCCGGGCAGCCCGGTCAGCTCGGGGTCGGCGCGGACCAGGGCCATGGCCTCCTCGCGGGCCTCGGCGATGATCTCCTCGTCGTCGATGACGGCGAGGACGCGCAGGCTGGAACGGGCGCCGGACTGCGCCTGGCCGAGGACGTCGCCCTCGCGGCGCTGTTCCAGGTCGATCCGGGAGAGTTCGAAGCCGTCGAGCGTGGCGGCGACCGCGTTGAGCCGCTGCCGGGCGGGGCTCGCCTCGGGCATCTCGGTGACGAGGAGGCACAGTCCGGGGGCGGAGCCTCGGCCGACACGGCCGCGCAGCTGGTGCAGCTGGGAGACGCCGAACCGGTCCGCGTCCATGATCACCATGACGGTGGCGTTGGGGACGTTGACGCCGACCTCGATGACGGTGGTGGCGACGAGGACGTCCACCTCGCCGGCGGCGAAGCGGCGCATCACGGCGTCCTTGTCGTCGGGCTGCATCCTGCCGTGCAGCACCTCGACGGTGAGGCCCTTCAGGGGGCCGCCGCGCAGTTGCTCGGCGACGTCGAGGACGGCGAGCGGCGGGCGTTTCTCCGCCTCGTCCTCGGGGGACTTCTTGCGGCCGGTCTTCTTGTCGTCCTCCTCGTCGCCGATGCGCGGGCAGACCACGTACGCCTGGTGGCCCTTGGCGGCCTCCTCGCGGACGCGTTCCCAGGCGCGGGCGAGGAAGTGGGGTTTGTCGGCGGCGGGGACGACATGGCTGGCGATGGGCGAGCGGCCGGCGGGGAGCTGGTCGAGGACGGAGGTCTCCAGGTCGCCGAAGACGGTCATGGCGACGGTGCGCGGGATGGGCGTGGCCGTCATGACGAGGAGGTGCGGGGGCTGTTTGCCCTTGCCGCGCAGGGCGTCGCGCTGTTCGACGCCGAAGCGGTGCTGTTCGTCGACGACGACCAGGCCGAGGTCGTGGAACTGCACCTTGTCCTCGATGAGGGCGTGCGTGCCGATGACGATGCCGGCTTCGCCGGTGGCGAGGTCGAGCAGGGCCCGACGGCGGGCGGCGGTGCCCATGGAGCCGGTGAGCAGGACGACCTTGGTGGCGTGTTCGGCGCCGCCGAGCATGCCGCCCTGCGCGAGGTCGCCCATCATCTCGGTGATGGAGCGGTGGTGCTGCTGGGCGAGGACCTCGGTGGGGGCGAGCATCGCGGCCTGCCCGCCGGCGTCGACGACGGCGAGCATGGCGCGCAGCGCGACGAGGGTCTTGCCGGAGCCGACCTCTCCCTGGAGGAGCCGGTGCATGGGGTGTTCACCGGCGAGGTCGTCGAAGATCTCCTTGCAGACCCGCTGCTGCCCGTCGGTGAGGGTGAACGGCAGCCGGTCGTCGAAGGCGGTGAGGATGCCGTCGGGTTGGGGGCGGCGGGGCACGGCGGGCAGTTGCGCGTCGGCGTACCGGCGGCGGGCCAGGGCGACCTGGAGGACGAACGCCTCGTCCCATTTCAGGCGGGCCCGGGCGTCCGCGATGTCGGCCTTGGTGTGCGGACGGTGGATCTTGAGGAGGGCCTCGGGGAGGGTGACCAGGCCGCGGCCGGAGCGCAGGGATTCGGGCAGCGGGTCGACGGCGTCCTGTGCGGCGGGCAGGACGGTCTGCACGGCCTTGCCGATCTTCCAGGACTCCAGCTTGGCGGTGGCGGGGTAGATGGGGATGAGCGCACCGGCCCAGTTCTCCACCGTCTCCTCGCTGTCGCCGCGCAGCAACTCGTAGGCGGGGTGGGCGAGCTGGAGGCGCCGGTTGAAGACGGAGACCTTGCCGGCGAACATCGCGCGGGTGCCCGGCAGGAGTTCCTTGTGCGGTTTGTGCACGCCGTTGCCGAAGAAGACCAGCTGGAGCCGGCCGCTGCCGTCGGTGATCGTCACCTCTAGGCGCTGCCCCTTGCCGCGCGGCGCGCGGGAGGAGGCGAAGGTGTGCAGGCGGGCGTCGGCGACCTGGGCGACCACGGTGACGTGCTCGTCCATGGGCAGGTCGGCCAGGTGGGTGAGCTGGCCGCGCTCCTCGTATCTGCGCGGATAGTGGTGGAGGAGGTCGCCGACGGTGTGCAGGCCGAGGTGCTCGGCCATCACCTTCGCGGTGGCGGGGCCGAGCACTGACTTCAGGGGCTGGCTCAGTGGTTCATCCAGTGCGGGCACGTCACCCATTGCACACCACGGCACTGACATTGATGCTGATGCTCACGTTCCGGCGGTCGTGGCTCGGGCACTGACTGACGCCCTGCTGGGCTGTCCTCAAGTGGTTCTGTCCGGCCGCCGGGGCCTGTTCTCATGGCTCCGGCCGGGCGGAACATGACCAAAGCCGCCGACGTGCACACCCCGGCACGCACACGGCCGCCGCCCCCGCGGCGCCGGCCGCGGGTACAGGTTGTGGAAAAACGCTGGTCAGCCCGGTCGGCCCGGCCGTGTCGACCATCTGGGTGAACAGCTCCTCCGCGTCGCTCCGGCGGCCGGTGCGCAGGTACGCCTCGATCAGCCACGACGTGCAGATGTGGAAGCCGCCCTCCCGGCCGGGCAGGCCGTCGTCCCAGTGGTACCGGTAGACGAC
>NZ_JALLGL010000094.1 GCF_023072675.1 Streptomyces sp. XM83C | reverse complement strand
GCCCCCGCCGGCCCAGGGTCACGGCGTGTCCCCGCGTCCGCCCTTGCGGCGGCGGGCGAGGAGCAGGCCCCCGGCGCCGAGGCACGCCGCTGCGGTGAAGGCCGCCGCGGAGCCCCAGCCGGAGCCGTCCGGTTCATCCGTGTGGGCGACCGCCACGGCGTCGGCGGCGGAGACCGCCGTCGGCGTGGGTGTGGGTGTCGGAGTGGCCGCGGGGCCGGGCTGCGGGCGGGAGCGCAGCGCGTCCAGGGAGCCCACCGGGTCGACGCGCCCGGCTGCGGCGAACCCCCAGTCCAACAGGGCCCGTGCCTCCTCGTACACGGCGAAGGCGCCGCCCTCCTGAGGGTTCATCACGGTCACGACCAGGGTGCGCCCGCCGCGGTGTGCGGCGGCGATCAGCGTGTTGCCGGCGTTCGTCGTGTAGCCGTTCTTGATCCCGATCAGCCCCGGGTACGGTTCGACGCCGTCGGCGCCCGTCAGCAGCCGGTTGGTGTTCTGGATGCCGTACGTCCATCCGCCGCCGCCCGGGAACTGCGCCTCGACGGTCCGGCAGTAGCGTGCGAAGTCCGCGTTGTGCAGACCGGCCCGGCCGAACACAGCGAGGTCGAAGGCCGACGACACCTGGCCCGGCGTGTCGTACCCGTCGGGGGAGCGTACGTGGGTGTCGTGTGCGCCGAGGGCACGGGCCGTGGCCTGCATCCGCTCCGCGGTGGCCTCCCAGCCGCCGTCGAGCGAGGCGAGGACGTGCACGGCGTCGTTGCCGGAGTTGAGGAAGACGCCGCGCCACAGGTCCGCGATCCGGTACGTGTGCCCCTCGGCGACCCCGACGAGGCTGCTGCCGGGGCCGATGCCCTCCAGTTCCTCCGGGCGGACGGTGTGCTCCTGGCCGGCGGGCAGCGAGGGCAGCACGGTCAGCGCGAACAACGTCTTCAGGGTGCTGGCCGGCGGCAGCTTGCGGTGTGCGGCGTACGCGGCGAGGACGTCCCCGCTGTCGGCGTCGGCCACGACCCACGACAGGGCGGAGACGGAGGGAACGCGCGGAGCCCCGGCGCGCAGCCGTACCTGGACGCCGGGCCGGTACAGCAGCGACGCCTCGGGCAGGGCCGCACGGGGCCCGCCCGGCGTGGGCTCCGCCCCGCCCGCCGCGACCGGGCCCGCGCCCGCCACACCCCCGGACGCCGTGCCCCCGGCGGCCGAGGCTGCGGGCGGGAGCGCGAGGACGCCCGCGACGGACAGAGCGCACACCGACAGAAGCGTCCGGGAGGAAAATCCGTGGATCATATGAATCAACCTAGGAACTGACGCCCCGTCCGCCACCCGGCTGGGCCGAACGCCCCGCGCGAGCACCCGGATGCCGCACGCCGGCGCCTGCCCCCCGCCGGTTCCCGACCGTGCCACGCGCCGGAGGTGCCGTGCACCCGCAGATGAGACTGACCGCGATCACACTGGACTGCCCCGATCCCGTCCGGCTGGCGGAGTTCCACCGGCGGGCCACCGGCTGGGCGCCGCATCCCGCCTCCGGCAGCGCGTTCGCCGCACTGGGGGGTGAGGACGGTCCGGTCCTCGGCTTCCAGCGGGTCGAGGACCACCGTGCCCCGCAGTGGCCCGGACAGGGCGTGCCGCAGCAGATGCACCTCGACTTCGCCGTCCCCGACCTCGACGAGGTCGAGGAGCGGCTGCTCGCGCTGGGAGCCGCCAGGCCGGAGCCCCAGCCGGACGCCGCCCGCTTCCGCGTGCTGCTCGACCCGGCGGGCCACCCCTTATGCCTGACGCGTCGCTGACGGCCCCGTGGCCCGCGCAACCCGGCGGCACCCGCGGTGATCCTCGGCGCCGGTCCGGCCGTGTCCCGTGGCCCGCGCCATCCCGCGGCACCCCTCAGGACGCGGCCCGAGCGGCCTCCTCGGCGATCCGGTCGAACTGGGCGCCCATGGCCGCCGCCAGTGCCTGCGCCGCCGACAACGGCCGCACCATCACCATCAGTTCGGCGATCAGCCCGCTCTCGCCGACCCGCATGAAGTCGCACCCGGTCAGCTCACGCCCGTCCACTCGTGCCGTGAACACGAGTCCGTGGTCGCGGCCCTCCGCGCCGGTGAGCTCACGCTCGTACCGGAAATCCTCGAAGACACGGCTCACACCGCGCAGGATCGCGGCCGTGATGGCCTTGCCCCGGTACGGCTTGAAGGCGACCGGGCTGATGAACACGACGTCGTCGGCCAGGAGCGCCTCGACCCCGTCGAGATCACCCGCTTCCACCGCCTCGCGGAACGCGCGCATGCCCACCTCCATAGTCAATTAATTGAGTAGGTGCGGACGAGACTAGTGACCCGCTGGTAGCGTGTCCAGGGATGTTCGGTCCAGAAGGTCCCACCCTGCGTGAACTCACGGTGCAGGCGCTGTCGTCCGTCGAGCGCGGCTACGACCTGCTCGCCCCGAAGTTCGACCACACGCCGTTCCGCACCCCCGACTCCGTCCTGGACGCCGTCGCCGCCGCCCTGAAGGAGACCGGCCCGTACGACGACGGACTCGACCTGTGCTGCGGCACGGGCGCCGGCCTGGAGACGCTCGCCCGGGTGTGCCGGGACAGCGCCACGGGCGTCGACTTCAGCGCCGGCATGCTGTCCGTCGCCCGCACCCGCACCCCGGCCGCCGGGCCGCGCGTCGCGTGGGTGCGCGCGGACGCCCGGGCGCTGCCGTTCACGGCCGCCTTCGACCTGGTGGTGAGCTTCGGCGCGTTCGGGCACTTCCTGCCCCACGAACTGCCCGGCCTGTTCGCCCAGGTCCATCGTGTGCTGCGGCCCGGCGGACGGTTCGCGTTCCCGGTGCTCGCCCCGCCCCGCCCGACCGAGCCCGCCCACTGGATGCTGCTCGGCTTCGACGCCGTGATGCGGGTGCGCAACGCGCTGTGGCGCCCGCCGTTCGTCATGTACTACCGCGCGTTCCGCCTGCGCGATGTGACACGCGAACTGCAACGCGCCGGATTCCGGGTGGCGTTGCAGCCGCTGCCGGAGCTCGGCCGGCGCCGCGACGGCGGCCCCCGGGCACGCATGGTCGTCGCGCGACGGCCCGAGTGACCCCGGGGCGCACGGGCGCTGACGGGTGGTCTGAGCGACCGGGGCGCCCGCGCGGTCGGCCGGCCGGCGAACCGGCCTGGAGCTGCACAGGCGCTGACGGGCGGACGGCTCGCCGCCGGGACCCGCGTCGACACCTGCCCGGAGATCGCCGACGCCCAGGCCGACCGTCGGCGGTGCGCGGACCGTCGGCCTGCGCATCGGCGACCCACTGGACCTGCGGCTGCGTACCGTCGCCGCCGAGACCCGGGCGGCGGCACATGGCGGGCGACGCGGGGAGTCCCGTCGGGGCCGAAGACCTCAGCGCCTGGATCGCCCGGGAAGGCGCGGCCCAGGTGCTGCGGGCCTTCGTCCTGCGGCAGGCGCCGGACGCGGCGGTACGCGTCCCCCGGGAGCGGCTCTCCGCCCGCCGGCGCGACGAACTCGCCGTCGCCCCGGGGGAGTCTCAGCCGGCGGCGGGCAGTGTGAACTCGTAGACGAGGACGTCCTGCCCGGCGTCCACCACCAGGTCGGTGATCTCCAGCGGGCGGTCGTACTGGTCGTGGACCCGGCGTGTCACCCGCATCGACAGGGTGTCGTCGAGCGGGGCGATCGAATCGCGGTGATGCAGGGTCAGACCGGCCCTGCGCATCCAGTCGTAGACCCGCCACAACTGCGCCGACGCCGTCCCGTCGGCGCGATACCGGTAGCGGGTCAGCTCCTCCACCTCCGACAGGGCCACCGCGGAGAACGACGTGACCGCCGTGCGCCGGCCCCGCCCGTCGGCGGCGGTGGCCTCGTACCGGTGCACCAGCGTCCGCCGGTGCGGGGCCAGCCCCAGCGCCCGTGCGTGCTCCGGAGGCGGGGTCTCCCAGGTCACCGTCGCCCGGGCCGGACCGTCGGGGTCCGCGCCGTCCGAGCCGACCGGGAAGGTCAGCGCCGGGTGCTCCACCGGCGGCCCGGACAGCGTGGCATGGCTGCCGCGCCGGTCCGTGGTGACCAGTCCACGGCGCCGCAGCACCTCCAGCGCCTGCCGCACGGTCTCCCGGCTGACGCCGAAATGCTCGGCCAACTGCCGCTCACCCGGCAGCCGTTCGCCCGGCGGGATGGTCTCCTCCCGCAGCTCGCCGAGCAGCCGTGTCGCCACGCGCCAGTACAGCGGCCGGCCGGCGTGCGTCGGATCGCCGGGGGCGCCCTCGGGACGGCCGATGTCGAGGGCGTCGTCGGCGGCGAGGAACGCCGGCTCCCGGACCCGCCCCGGGCCGGGTGACCGCGAGGTGAGCGCCCGGCCCAGCGGGTGCGGGCCGGGAGCGTGCGGACGGTCGGGGGCGTGCGGGTGCCGTTCGCCGGCGTCCGGACGGTCGAGCGGGGTGGTGCGGGCCATGGCCGCGCCTCCTGTTGGTTACGTGCCGTATTCGTGCGGGTTCGGTGCGCCACCACATCTAGCATTGGTCTAAACCACTAGGGAAGGGCGGCCCCCTTATTCGGCTGAAATCGGACCGCCCACTCGGTCACTTCCGGGCCCGCCGGCACGCCCCGCACGAGCGGCTTCGCCCACGAACAGGCCCGCGGACCGCAAGCCCCGCGGTTCCTTTCCCATCGGCCGATACGCCCGCACCGGGAACGGGAAAGCGGGCATGTGCGCGGTGGGGCCGGGGTGAGGGGAGGAGGGCAGGCGGCCCCCGGGGACGCACCCAGGGGCGGCCGGTTCACCACTGGACGCGGGGCGTGCCCCGAGGGGCCGCCCGCGCCGGACGTGGCCGAAACGCGCGAGGCGGAGGCAGCGGTGTCGTACGAGCGGGGGACCGGATGACCGACGGCGGCGTGCGAGCGGCAGCGCCTGAGCGGCCGGCGGCGTCGTACGAGCGGCAGCGTCTGCGTGCCCGACGGCACCGTACGAGCGGGGGGCGCGGGACCGCCGACGGCGTGGTGCGAGCGGCGACGTGCGAGCGGCAGCGCCTGAGCGGCCGGCGGCGTCGTACGAGCGGCAGCGTCTGCGTGCCCGACGGCACCGTACGAGCGGGCGCGCGGGACGGCCGACGGCGTGGTGCGAGCGGCG
This sequence comes from Streptomyces sp. XM83C, assembly GCF_023072675.1. Lineage (GTDB taxonomy): Bacteria > Actinomycetota > Actinomycetes > Streptomycetales > Streptomycetaceae > Streptomyces > Streptomyces thermocoprophilus. Next base: position 15,815 of record NZ_JALLGL010000094.1, on the reverse strand, counting down.
GCGCCTGAGCGGCCGGCGGTGTCGTACGAGCGGCAGCGATCAGCCGGAGCGCGTCGCCGTCCGGAGCACGCCGCCTCCGCGCTCATCAGCGCCGCTCCGCGCCGGAACGGCCCGGTTCCGGCGCGGCTCCTCAGAGGTGGGCGCCGACCCAGCGCAGCTTGGCCGCCTCGTGGTGGGGGCCGCCGCCCTCGTGGTCGTTGAAGTCGTACACCTCGATCGTCTTGTCCTCGTGCGCCCATGCGTTGTAGGCGGCGAAGACGGTCGACGGCGGGCAGGTCTGGTCCTCCAGGGCGACGGAGAACAGGGACGGGGCCCGCCCGCGCGCCGCGAAGTGCACGCCGTCGAAGTACGACAGCGTGCGCAGCGCGTCCTCGGTCCGCCCGCGGTGCGTCTTGAGGTAGAGGCCGATCTCCCGGTACGGGTGCCGGTCGGTCAGGGTGGTCGCACGCGGGAAGTCGCACAGGAACGGCACGTCAGGGGCGACGGCCGCCAGATCCGGTACGAGGCCGCCGACGGCCAGGGTGATGCCGCCGCCCTGGCTGGAGCCGACGGCCACGGTGCGCGAGGCGTCGGTCAGCGGATGCGAGCGGGCCGCCTCGACCGCCCGGACGGCGTCGGTGAAGACCCGGCGGTAGTAGTAGTTCTCGGGAGCGTCGATGCCCCGCGTCATGAAGCCCGGGAACGCCGGTCCCGCGCCGTACGGGTCCGCGGTGGCCCCGCCGCCGCCCCAGACGCTGCCCTGGCCCCGCGTGTCCATCACGAAGTGCGCCCGGCCGGAGGACGCCCACAGCAGATGCTCGTGCGGCAGACCGCGCCCGCCGCCGTAGCCGACGAACTCCACGATCAGCGGCAGCGGTTCCTCGGCCCCGGCGGGCAGCAGCAGCCAGCCCTTCACCGGGTGGCCGCCGAACCCGGCGAAGGTCACGTCGTACACGCTGACCGTGGTCAGCCCGGCGTCGACCGGTTCGAAACGGGCGTCCAGATCGTGCTCGCGGGCCTCCTGGAGCGTCTTGGACCAGAACGCGTCGAAATCCTCCGGGGCGACGGAATCGCTCCGGTACTCGCGGAGTTCGTCGAGCGGAAGGTCGAACAGGGCCATGGAGACCGCCTTCGGAGGAGAGGACCAGCGAAACGATCACGACTGTACGTCGTGCCTGGGAGCGCTTTCCAGGCCCCGTCCGCACCGTGGAAGCATCCTGAGCTTCCCGGCAGAGAGCGCTTTCAGTCGATCGCCGCCCGGACCGGCACCCACATTGGTCGCCGGCACGCTCAGATCTCGCCCCTGCTGCGCCGCGTCCACAAAGGCTCGGTGAGCGCCCAGTCGCGGTCCCATTCGGCCATCCGGCGCCGCATCGCCACCCGGCGCACCACGGTGTGCCCCAGCAGCACCACCGCGACCGTGCCTCCCGCGCCGCACAGGCCCATGGTCAGCGTGTGCTGCCAGACACGCGTCCCGCCGTACGGCGGCGGCACGATCCGGCCGTGCTCGTCGAACCACACGTCGACCGTGTCACCGACCTGTGTCCCGGCGGGCACCCGGGCCCGCGCCGTGTGCGCAGGCCCGCCGCCCTCGGTCCAGCGCACGGTCACCGGGAACGTCCGCCGGGTGCCGCCCGCGTACGCGCTCACGTCGTCCTTCGTCCGCGTGACCACCACGGCCCGCACGGAATGCCGGTCCGCGCGCTCCCGCGCCGCGACGGCCCGCGCCTCGTCATGGGCCCACCAGGCGGTGGCGGCCCCGGCCGTGGGCGCGCCGAGGCCCAGCAGGACGGCGACGAGCAGTGCCGTCCAGGCCTCCACGACGTCCGACCGGCGCCGCAACGGGTTCTTCCGCCAGCGCCAGCCTCGCACCCGCGTTCGCATGTCGACCTCCTCGTCGTCACGCGTCGAGTGCCCACATGGACCAGGTACCCGTCCAGGACACACCCGTTCCGGGCCCCGCCACAAGCGGGGGCCGTCGCGGGGGCGCCGGGACGCGGCGCACGACGACAGGGGCGCCGCGTGCGAAGGCCCGCACCGGCCGCGGTCGCCGCCCGCCTCAGCCGTACCGCTCGATGCGGATGCGGTCCACCGGCTGACCGGCCTCGACCAGGAGCCGGGCGGCGTGCTCGGCGAAGGCGTTGGAGCCGCACACGTACGCCTCCCAGCCGCCCTCCGGCGCGTCCGCGACCACCGGCGCCACGTGTGCGGCCGACAGCCGCCCCACCGGCACCCCGTCGGGTGCGGCGCGCGTGAACACGGGCGTCGTCTCGGCGCCGTACTCCCGCGCGTAGATCAGCTGCTCCGGGCTGCGCGCGGACACCAGCAGCCGCAGCGGCACGTCCAGGCTTCGCGCCCGGTGGTGCCGCACCATCGACATCAGCGGCACGACCCCGGACCCGGCGCCCAGCAGCAGGGCCGGCCGGTCGCCCGGCCAGGCGAAGAAGCCGCTCACCGGGCCGCGCACCTCCACGGTGTCGCCGGGACGGGCCACGGTGTGGAACCAGCCCGACACCTCACCGTCCTCGACATGGTCCAGCGTCAGCTCGATGTGCCCGCTGTCGTCCGGCGCCGACGCGATCGAGTAGTGGCGCTGCGCGGTGTACCCGTCGGCCGCGGTCAGCCGCAGCGCCAGATGCTGCCCGGGCAGATGACCGGGCCAGCCCGGCACCGAGAACCGGAACGTGGCCGCTCGGGGCGTCTCGCGGCGGATCTCCGTCAGGGTCGCCGTCTGCCACACGGACGCCGCCGGCTCGTCCACGGCGATCCTGCCGGGCACGGCGAAACGCGTGGGGGGCGTGAAGGCCGCGGCCGAGGTCTGTGCCGTCGTCGCTGTCGTCATGTCGTGCGTCACGGTCTCAGTCACCGGAGTACCGCTGCTCCTCCCAGGGGTTGCCGCGCGCGTGGTAGCCGTTGCGTTCCCAGAAGCCCGGCTCGTCGTGGTCGAGGAGGCGCAGGCCCGCGATCCACTTGGCGCTCTTCCAGAAGTACAGGTGCGGCACGATCAGCCGCGCCGGGCCGCCGTGCTCGGCGGGCAGCGGACGGCCGTCGTACTCGAACGCGATCCACGCCCGCCCGCCGGTCAGGTCCGCCAGCGGCAGGTTCGTGGTGTAGCCGGTGTGGGACCAGGCGACGGCGTGCGTGGCCGACGGCAGCGGGCCCGCCTCGTCGAGGAACGCGTCCAGGGACACGCCCGAGAACCGCACCCCGAACTTCGACCAGCTCGTGACGCAGTGGATCGCGCCCTCGTACGCGGACGCGGGCAGCGCGTGCGCCTCGGCCCAGCCCCAGGAGCGGGGCCGCTCCACCAGCCCCTCGATCCGGAAGGTCCACTCCTGCGGCGCGATGTCCGGGGTGACCTCGGCGGACAGCACGGGCCAGTCGTCGCCCGCGTCGTACTGGCCGGGCGGCAGGCCGGGGTTCCGGACGCGAGGCCGTCCGGTGAATCCTCGGGTGACGTTCATTGTTCAACCGTAAAGGGTGCCGGGGGGTGCCCCTGACGCCGATCGTTGCGGCCGTATGAACATCACCGCGGTCCGGGAATACGCCCCGCCTCCTTCGGCTTGCCGCCGGTGACAGCGAAGGAGAGGGAGGAAGCACATGCCCAAGGCGTACGCCTTCACCCGGTACGGCGGTCCCGACACCGAGGCGCTCGTCGAACTGGACCGGCCGCGCCCCGGACCCGGCCGGCTGCTCGTCGCGGTGCGCGCGGCCGGCGTCAACCCCGTCGACTGGAAGATCCGCGGAGGACTGCGCCGCCCCGGTGAGACCGGTGAGCGCGACTTCCCGTCCGTCCTGGGCAGCGAGGTCGCGGGCGTCGTCGTGGAGACCGGCGAGGGCGTGACCGGGTTCGCCGTGGGCGACGAGGTCTTCGGCAACGCCCTGACCGGCGGCTACGCCGAGTACGCCGTCCTCTCGGACCGGCTGGCCGCGCACAAGCCCGCCGCGCTGTCCTTCACGGACGCCGCGACGCTGCCCGTCGCCGCGGCCACCGCCTACGACGGGGTGCGCCAGCTCGACCTGCCCTCCGGGGCCACCCTCGTCGTCGTGGGCGCCGGCGGCGGCGTCGGTGTCGCGGCCGTGCAGATCGCCCGCGCCTTCGGCCTGCGGACCGTCGGCGTGGCGAGCGAGGCCAAGAAGGACCTCGTGGAGACCTTCGGCGCCACCCATGTGGCATCCGGCCCCGGCTGGACCGAACGGGTGCGCGAGGCCGCCCCGGACGGCGTGGCCGGCCTCTACGACCTGGTCGGCGGTGAGGTGTTCCCCGAGGCGGCACAGCTCGTGGCCGACCGTACGAAACTGATCACGGCCGCAGCGCCCCCGGAGGAGGCCGCACGCCTCGGCGGGGCACGCGTCGCACGGCTGCGCACGGCCGCCGTGCTGCGGGCCGTCGCCGACCTCGTCGTCAGCGGCGACCTGGACCCGCACGTCACCCGCACCTACCCGCTGGAGCGGGCCGGTGAGGCACTGCGCCACGTCGAGGACGGCCACGCCCGCGGCAAGATCGTCATCGAGGTCGCCGCATGAGCGGACGGCACGTCCTGGACAACCCCGCCCTGGCCTCGCTGACCGGCCCGCACGCCCGCTTCGCCGAACGCCGCGGACGCGTCCTGCGCTACCCCGTCGACGTGTCGCCCTGGACGGCGCTGCCCGACGAACCGGACGCCGGCGACTGGGCCGACCTTGCGGCACTCGCCGGCCTCGGCAGCGAGGTGCCTCTGCCCGGCCACCGGGGCCCGGTCCCGGACGACTGGGAGATCACCGAGCGGATCGAGGGCGTGCAGTTCGTCGACGACGGCCTCGCCGCCGCCCCCGACCCCGAGGCGGTACGCCTCGGCCCCGCCGACGTCCCCGAGATGACCGAACTGGTGGCCCGCACCCGACCCGGCCCGTTCCTGCCGCGCACCGTCGAACTCGGCACCTAACTCGGCATCCGGCGCGAGGGCCGGCTCGTCGCCATGGCGGGGGAGCGGCTGCATCCGCCCGGCTGGACCGAGATCAGCGCCGTCTGCACCGACCCGTCCGTACGCGGCCAGGGCCTCGCCACGCGGCTGGTCCTCGCCGTCGCCCACGGCATCCGGGAACGCGGCGAGACCCCCTTCCTGCACACCGCCGCCGGCAACCACAACGCCATTCGCCTGTACGACTCCCTCGGGTTCCGCCTGCGCCGCAGGACGGTGTTCCTGACGGCCAGGGCGCCCGAGCGGGTGCGGGAGAGCCGGGTGACGGCGGTGTCCTGAGCCCCGGGCGCCGCCGTCCCCGCGCAGGAGGCCCGGTCAGCCCGTCGCGAGCTTGCTCAACTGGGCCTGCGTGCCGTTGAACCGGTCGTGGTCGCCGACCGTCGCACCGGTGGATGTGTACTGCCACATCGTGTGCGTGGCCCAGCCCGCGGGCAGCGTCCCCGGTGTCGAGGCGTACCGCGCGATCCACAGCGGATTGCTCGCGCCGAAGCCGGAGTAGTTGCCCGTGCACTGGGTCCACCACGACGTCGCCGTGTAGATGACCGCGGCACGCCCCGTACGGGCCTTGTAGCGGTCGAGGAAGTCGCGGATCCAGCTGACCATGCCGCTCTGCGACTTGCCGTAGCAGGCGTCGCCGTACGGGTTCCACTCGATGTCGAGCGCACCGGGCAGCGTCCTGCCGTCGCCGGACCAGCCGCCGCCACGGTCCACGAAGTAGTCGGCCTGGGTGGCGCCGCTGGTGGTGTCGGGAGTCGCGAAGTGGTAGGCGCCCCGGATCATGCCCGTGGTGTAGGAGCCGTTGTACTGCTGGGCGAAGTAGGGGTTGGTGTAGTAGGTCCCCTCGGTGGCTTTGGCGTACGCCCACCGGGTGCCGCTGTTCCACAGGGTCGCCCAGTCCACGTCACGCTGATAGCTCGCCACGTCCACGCCCTCGATCTGCGTGGCGCGGGCGGAGGGGAAGCGGTCGTCGTCGGTGCCCGAGACGCCGTCGTGCGCGCGCACGCCCATGCCCATGAAGGCACTGCCTCGCTCGGGTGTCACGGGGTCCGGCACGGGATGCGCCGCCGGGACGGTCAGGGTCAGCAGCAGGCCGGTCAGCGCGGTGGTGACGGCCGGACGAGGGCCACGGGGGCCGGATGCTCGACGGCCTCGAAGGCCGAAACGTATGGAAGATCGCACGGAGTCCATCCGACCCGCGCCCGCCCGTCACCGCACGCCGGACTACGCCCAACAGTGCACCCACACGTCCCGGTTGGGCCATGTGGGTGCAGGTGGGTCTCTGTCGATCAAGGCCGCCCGGCGTCCCCGGCCCCTGTTCTGGTTGAGCCGGAACAGGTTCGTGGGATCGTAGGCGTCCTTCACCCGGACCAGCCGTTCATGGACGTCCCCCGGATAGGAGGCCCGCACCGTGCCGGGCGAGGTCTCCCCGGTGAAGTTCACGTACGTCGTCCCCTGCCCATGGGCCGCGATCGTGTCGCGGGCCCCACGGGCCCAGGCGACGTGGGCGTCGAAGTCGGCGCTGTCGGGGGAGCGGGCGATGACGTTCACCAGGAGGCCGGGCGAGCGCTGGCTGAACGCCGTCGCGTCGGCGGGCATCCGGCCGAAGGCGCCCCCGAGCTGGTGCAGATGGATCTCGCTGAACGGCGTCGGTGTCGTCGTGTGCAGCTCCAGGGCCGTGTCGAAGACGCCGTCGGTCGGCTCGACGAAGGTGGAGGTGAAGTAGTTGTGGGCGCCGGCCGTCCACAGCGGGTCGAGCAGCTGCTGCATCGCGGTGTACGGCATGGGCTGCATGAGGTCGGCGATGGGCGTGCCCAGCGCCCGCAGCGGCGCGACAGCCTTCTCGCCGTCGGCCGCCTCACCCGCGTACATCCCGGCGACGACCACCACCCGCGTGCCGTGGACCTCCTCCGGCAGGAACGGCACCGGCGGCGCGGTCGTCAGATTGATCAGGGTGGTGAGATCGTCCGGCGCGTCCGCCACGGCGTCACGCCAGCCGGTGACCACCTGCCGCGCCTGCTCCAGCGGATAGACGATCAGACCGGACAGCACCTGCGGTCCCACCGGGTGCAGCTCGTACTCCAGAGAGGTGACCACACCGAAGTTGCCGCCGCCGCCGCGCAGCGCCCAGAACAGGTCGGCGTGCTCCTCGGCGTCGGCGTGGACGAGGCGGCCGTCGGCGGTGACGACGTCGGCCGCGGTGAGGTTGTCGCAGGCGAGGCCGTGCCGGCGCAGCAGCCAGCCCACACCGCCGCCCAGCGTGAACCCGCCGATACCGGTGGTGGAGACCAGCCCGCCCGTGGTGGCCAGACCGAACGCCTGCGTCTCATGGTCGAGATCCCCCCAGGTCGTGCCGGCCTGGGCGGTCACGCGCCGCTCCCGGGGCCGGACGTGGGCCGCCCTCATACCGGACAGGTCGATGACGATGCCGTCGTCGCACGTGGAGAAACCGGCGATGCTGTGCGCGCCGCCGCGCACGGCGACGAGCAGGTCCTGGCTGCGGGCGAACTCGACCGCCCGCAGCACGTCGGCGGTCCCGGCGCAGCGCACGACGAGAGCGGGATGCTTGTCGTGGGCGCCGTTCCAGACGGCGCGTGCCTGGTCGTACTCCGGGTCGCCGGGCCGGACGACGGTGCCGCGCAGCGCTGATTGCAGCTCGGCGACGGTGGCGTCCCCGAGGATTCCCTTTGCCGTGTCGATCGACATGATCGGCTCCCGTGGTGTGTGAGTGTGCCCCGACGCTCGAGGACACTAGGGGCGGGCACTTAGCACTCACTCAGCAGCAGATTTGCGTTCTTTGCCGCCGACGGCAGCGCACGGCGCAGCGCCGCCCGCCCACGCACGTCACCGAGGCGTACGAACAGATCCTCGGCGTGAGCCGCCGCCTTGCCCGCCGCGTCCGTGTCGCCGGCCTCGGACAGCGAGCGGGCGAGCATCAGCGCGACCCAGCCTGCGGCGGGCGGTGAGCCGGGGACATGCTCGAGCTGCTGGGCCCGCACCAGCAGCTCGCGTGCCTGTACGGCCTGACCGCGGGCGCGGGCGACGAGCGCGAGGTGCAGCAGGCTGTTGACGATGCCGGGTATGTCACCGGTGTCCTCGAACCCGGCCCGGACCCGGGTGATCGTGTCCTGCGCCCTGTCGAGATCACCGCCCGCGAGCCGCAGCAGGCCCAGACAACCGAGGGACATGCCCTCCTCCCGGCGGTCACCGAGCTGCCGCCTGAGCGACAGGGCCGCTTCCAGGAAGCCGCGTGCGCGGTCGTGGTCGCCGCGGTCGCGGTGGATGTTGCCGAGGAGATTGAGCGCGAGGGACGCACCGTGGGGGTCGTCCAGGGCGCGGAAGCGGCCGAGGCTCTCCTCGGCGGCGGTGACAGCGGCGTCCTCGTCGGGGACGGCGCCGGTGAGGCTGCCGCCGGTGGCGGTGGCAAGGGTGAGGGCTTCGGCGGCGGACACGGTGTCCGCGCCGCCGGTGGCCGGAGGCCCGCCGTCGGTGGTCGGTGGCCCGCCGTCACCGGCGGTCGGGCGGCGGTCGCCGGTGGTCGGGCCGAGGTCGTCTTCGCGCAGCGCCCACGCGAGGTTGGCCAGCGCGTAGCCCTGTGCCCGGGTCCTGCCGACGGCACGGCCCGCCAGCACCGTCTCCTCGAAGAAGATCGACACCGCGCCCGCCGCGTCCTCCCGCAGCGCGTACCCCGGGGTGAAGACGGGAAAGAACGGCGGGCTGTCGACCGGCACCTCCTCCAGCAGCCGCAGACACCGACGGCAGGCCGCGCGGGCCACCGCGTACTCGCCCCGGCACAGCGCCCACACACCCTCCAGATGCGCGGTGATCGCGAGCGCAAGAGGGTCCTCGGCATGCCGGGCCAGGGAACCGGCCAGGTCGAGGGCGGCCCTCGCACGGTCCCCGACGCCGCGCATCCACAGCAGGGCCGCCTGCTGACAGCGGGCGAACGCGGCCGTGGCGGCATCCGGCTGCCCCCGTTGCCGGTGGATGCGGATGATCCGCTCGGCGATGTCCTCCAGCTCCGAACCGTCGCCCAGCCGTATCGCCAGCACGGCGCGCGCCATCAGCGCCCGGGCGCGCTCCGGTGTGGGGTCGGGGGCCGCGGCCAGGGCGGCGTCCAGCCAGTGCCGCCCCTCGGCGAGACGACCGCGCTCGGGCCAGAACGACCGCAGAGCCACCGCCAGCCGCAGCGCCCGGTCCGGCTCGTGCCGCAGCAGCGACCGCAGGGCGGCGCGCAGGTTGCCGTAGTCGGCCGCCAACACCGAGGAGGCCGCCCCGGACACGCCGGTGGGCGGTTCCTGGTCCTGGGCGAGGGCGAGCGCGAGGTAGAAGTGCCGGTGCCGTGCCTCCGTCCCGGCCGACTCCCCGGCGGCACGCAGCCGGTCCATGGCGAACTGGCGGATCGTCTCCAGCAGCCGGTAGCGGACCTCGTCCCGGTGATGCTCCACCCACACCAGGGACTTGTCGACCAGCCGGCCCAGAAGATCGAGCACGGCAGGTCCACGCGGCTCCGACCGCGCCGAGTCGTGCGGTCCGGCGGCGGGCCAGGCACCCGGGGGCGTGGCAAGGGCGGCTCCCGCCGCCTCCCCGCACACTTCCTCGGCCGCGGCCAGCGAGAAGCTGCCCGCGAACGCGGCGAGCCGGCGCAGCAGCCGACGCTCGTCGTCGTCGAGGAGGCGGTGGCTCCACTCCAGGGTGCCCAGCAGCGTCTCCTGGCGGGTGACGCCGCGTCGGCTGCCCCGGCCGAGCAGGGACAGCGCGTCGTCCAGGCGTTCGGCGATCTGTTGCGGGGCGAGGACGCGTACCCGCGCGGCGGCCAGTTCCAGCGCGAGGGGCATCCCGTCGAGCCGGTAGCAGATCTGTGCGACGGCGGCGGCGTTCTCGGCGGTGAGCCGGAACCCCGGTGCCGCGTCCGCGGCCCGTTCCACGAACAGCCGTACGGAGGCGTAACGGCCCAGCTCGTCCACGGAGGGCAGCCGGTGCGGGTCGGGCAGGCTCAGCGACGGCACACGGAAGGTCCGCTCCCCGTACGACCGCAGCGCTTCACGGCTGGTGGCGAGGACGAGCACGCCGGGGCAGTGCGCGATGATCCGGGAGGCGAGGGCCGCGCACGCGTCGATGAGGTGCTCGCAGTTGTCCAGGACGAGCAGCATCTCCCGCTCTCCGAGCTGGGCGATCAGCGCGTCCCGGCTTGCGCCGCGCGGAGCGAGCTGCAGGTCCAGCGCGCTCGCGACCGCGGCGGCAACGAGATCCGCCTCCGCCAGACCGGCGAGGTCCACGAAGTACGCCCCGTCCCGCCAGTCGGCGGCCCGGCGGGCGGCGACGGCCAGGGCGAGCCGGGTCTTGCCGCAGCCCCCGGCACCGGTGAGGGTGAGCAGACCGCTGCGCCCGAGCATCTGCTCCACCTCGGTCGTCTCCCGCTCCCGCCCGATGAGCGGCGTGGCGGGTATCGGCAGCCGCCCCCGGGACGGCGCCTTCCCGGCGCGGCCTTTCCGCCCCGGGACTTCCGGCGCGGCAGCGGGGCGCGGCTGCTCCGGGTCGACAGACCCGGCCAGCAGCTCCCGGTACAGGCGGCGCGTGGCGGGATCGGGATCGAAACCGCCCTGTCCGCGCAGCGCGCCGCGCAGAGCCTCGTAGACGGAAAGGGCCTCCCTGCGCTGCCCGGCCGCGGCCAGGGCCCGCATCAGCGCCCGGCAAGCCGGCTCGTGCAGAGGATCGTCACCGACCAGACGCCGCAGGACCTCGACGGCCTCCCCGGTACGGCCCTCCCGCCGGAGCGCCTCACCGAGCCCGAGGCGCAGCCTCGCCCGCTGCACGGACAGTGCCCGGGCGGCTTCGCTCACCCAAAGCCTCGTAACGGTCCTCCGGCAGCAGCTCCGCCTCGCCCAGCGCCAGCGCGGCGCGGTAGTCGGCGGGCTTGCGACTGCCGAACGCCCGCCGGGCGGCCTCCTCGAAGTCGTCGAGATCGACCCGGACGACGCCCCCGGGGCCGAGGAGCACCAGCTCGTCGCGGAGCAGCACCACGGCGTCACCCGGCGCCCCGGCCGCACTCAGCGCCCGCCGCAGGGCATGCAGCACCTGATGCAGGTTGTTGGCCGCCGCCGCCCGCTCATGATCCGGCCACAGCACGTCGTAGAGCTGGTCGCGATGCATCCGGTGGCCAGGGGACAGGCAGAGCAGCTTCAGCACGGTACGGGCCTTGCGCAGCCGCCAGGCACCAGCCGGCACCGGCCGGCCGGCCACCGTTACGCCGAAGCCGCCGAGGAGCCGAATCCGCACCTGGTCCGTCATGACTGCCTCACGAGCAGGCTACCGCCGCCCACCGGAGGCGCACAGGTGACAGAACGGGCGGTGGCCGGCGTCCCTCGACATCGACCAAGTACGTCTGTCACGAGTGCGGTGGTGGATCGGGTGGTGCCCCAGGACGTCCCCTCGTCCTCGACGAGGTCGAACCGTCACCCGGGCAGCGCGGCGCGCAGGCCGCGCTGCCCTCGGCCGGCGGACCCTGGGATAAGGTGGCCGTCCGCACGTGGAAGGCCCGCGTCGGGAGATCCGGGAGGTGAGACCCATCAACGCTGTGACCGACCGGGTGCCCTCCTCCCCGTCCGCCACCGTCCGGCACGTCGGCGGCGGGTGACGAGGAAGCGCCCTCCGTCCACCGGAAGGCCCTGGCAGTCATGCCCACCGTCCCCTCCGCATCACCCGTCCCCGCCGGCGAGTTCGCCCGCGTCGTCGGCGCTCTGCGCGCCGCCGGCTGTGTCTTCGCCGAGGACGAGGCGCGGCTCATTCTCGACACCGCCCGTACGCCCGGCGAGGTCGGCGTCATGGTCGAACGCCGTGCGGCGGGGCTGCCGCTCGAGCACGTTCTCGGCTGGGCCGAGTTCCACGGCCTGCGCGTCCATGTCGAGCCCGGCGTGTTCGTGCCGCGTCGGCGTACCGAGTTCCTCGTCGATCAGGCGCTCGCCCGTGTCCCGCACGCCCGGGTCGTCGTCGACCTGTGCTGCGGTTCCGGCGCGGTCGGCGCCGCGCTGGCCGCCGCCCTCGGCGAGGTCGAGCTGCATGCCGCCGACATCGACCCCGTCGCCGTGCGTTGCGCCCGGCGCAATATCGCGCCGTACGGGGGACAGGCGTATGCCGGGGATCTGTTCGCGGCGCTGCCGGGCCGGCTGCGGGGGAGGGTCGGGATCCTCGCGGCGAACGTGCCGTACGTGCCCAGTGGCGAGGTGGCGTTGCTGCCCGCCGAGGCGCGCGAACACGAGCCGTTGACCGCCCTCGACGGTGGGGCCGACGGACTCGGGACACTGCGTCGGGTCGCCGCCGGTGCGCCCGGCTGGCTCGCGCCCGGCGGCTGCCTGGTGGTGGAGACCGGCGCACGGCAGACCCGGGCGGCGGTGGAGGCTTTCGCCCGCGCGGGGCTTGCCGTGGACACCGCCGAGAGCGAGGAACTCTCCGCTCACGTGATCGTGGGGACGAAGGGAATGAAAGGGGCGAAGGCGGCGAAGGCGGCGAAGCTGTCGGATCGACGGTCGACGACTCCGCCGCCGTGATCCGGCCGCGGTGCGTCGTGGGGCCTCAGGTGGCCGTTCCGCTTCCGCTCCGGGTCGGCTGCGTGCGGTCGTCCGACGGGCCGTCGCCCCGGCCGTGCGGGCCGCGGAGGCGCGGGCCGTCGTCGTGCCGCCCTCGCAGGTCCTCCTTGAGGCGGTCCAAATCGTCCTTCAGGTCGTCCTTGAAGCGGTGCAGCCGGTCCTCGAGGTCGTCCGGGTCCCCCGCGATCACATGCGACGCGGTCCGGGTGTCGTCGCCCGTGCGGGTGCCCACCACGACGACCTTGTCGTCCTTCTGAAGCGACCCCGGGCCCGAGCCGTCCGACGCGTCGTCGTCCGAATCCGGGTCGGAGCCGGTGAAGCGGTGGACCGCGCTGTCCTCGTCCACCGTCCATGTCCACGACGTGTCGTCGTCGCTGCGGACGGTGACCTGGTCCCCGTCGACCTTCTCGACGGTGCCGCGCTGCCAGGTCCTGACCACCCAGTCGCCCGAGTCCGGGTCCTTCACCGTCGCCTCGCCGTGCACCCCCGGGCCGCCCCGACCGAACCGACCGTCCCGGTGGTCGTGCTTCCTGTCCGTGTCCGGGGACGACGACGAGGACGCGGTCGCCGAGGGCGTACCCGAACCGTCGGAGGTCGCCGCGTACGCGGCCGTGCCGCCCACCGCCAGGACGGCCACCGTGGTCGCGGCGACCACCGCCCGGCCGCGCCGCGAGCCGCGGCGCCACATCTGCGCGGGGGGCCTGCGCCCGGGCCGCTCCTCTCCCGGTCCGCCGAGCACCTCGGGTCGCGACCCGTCCCACGGGCCCGTCCCGTTCTCCCGCTCCGGATCGTGCATCACGGCTCACTCCCTCGCTCACGCCGTCCGGCGGCCGGAACCGCCACTGCGGTGATGCTGCGATTGTCGGACGACACCGGTAAGAATCCGGTAACGGCATCCTGTGAACGCGTACGGCATCCCAGGACTCCTACGGCACCGCACGGGCCCGCGCGATCAGAAGCGCCACGTCGTCATGGTTGTCGGGGTGGTGCAGTGTGCGCAGCAGCAGATCGCAGAGCTCCTCCAGGGGCCGGTCGGGACCGTCCAGCAGCGTCAGCAGTGTGTCGAGGCGTTCGTCGAGCGAGTGCCGGCGCGTCTCGACCAGGCCGTCGGTGTAGAACACCAGCTGGTCGCCGGGCGCGATGTCCACGGTCGTCGTGGAGAACGCCACGCCGCCCACGCCCAGCGGCGCCCCCGAGGGCACCTCCAGCAGCTCGGGCGGGCACCCGGCGCGCACCCGGGCGGGTGGCAGATGACCGGCGTTGGCGATGACGCACCGGCCCAGCCTCGGGTCGTGCACGGCGTACACGCAGGTCGCGATGGCCTCGTCGAGGCCGGCGGTGATCCGGTCGAGGTGCTCCATGAGCACCGCCGGGTCGAGGTCGAGCGAGGCCAGCGTGTTCGTGGCCGTGCGCAGGCGGCCCATCGCGGCGGCGGCGTCGATGCCGCTGCCCATCACGTCCCCCACCACCAGCGCCGTCTTGCCGCCGTCCAGCGGGATGACGTCGAACCAGTCGCCGCCGACCTCGCTGGTGGCGCCCGCCGGCTGATAGCGGGAGGCCACCTCCAGGCCGCCGGTGACCGGCGGATGGCTGGGCAGCAGACTGCGCTGAAGGGTGAGGGCGGCGTTGCGGGCGCTCTGGTACCAGCGGGCGTTGTCGATCTGCACCGCCGCGCGTGCCGCCAGCTCCCGGGCCAGCAGCAGATCGTCCCGGCCGAACGGCAGCGCGTTGTGCGTCCGCTTCAGGTCGAGGGCGCCCAGCACCTCGCCGCGGGCGATCAGCGGTACGGCGAGATACGAGTGGACGCCCGCCCGGGCCAGCAGCTCCGCGGCCTCCGGTGAGCGCGCGATGCGCGGCAGGTCCTCCGGCCGCACGTGCGCGATCATCACGGGGCGTCCCGTACGGACGCACTCGGTGACCAGCCGGTCGGGGCCGTACCGGGCGATCCTGCCCGGCGGGTCGGCCGCGTCCAGCGCCTCCGGGTCGGCCTCCGCCTGCACCGCGAGCGCGCGGATCATCGCGCCCTCCGCCGGCCCGAACGTGCTGACGCGGCCTTTCACCACCGCTTCCAGCAGATCGACGGCGGCCACGTCGGCCAGCTCGGGCACGGCGACGTCGGCCAGTTCGTGCGCGGTGCGCTCCAGCTCAAGGGTGGTGCCGATCCGGGTGGAGGCGTCCGCGATCAGGGCGAGACGCCGGCGTGCCGCCTCGGCCTCCACACTCGCCCGGTACTGGTCGGTGATGTCCGCGACCGAGGCCGCCACGCCGATCACCGTGCCCGCCGTGTCCTCCAGCCGGTACAAGGAGACCGACCAGGCGTGCTCCTCGTCCGGGTCGGCGGGCGTACGGCCCACCGCCGGCTGGTCGAGGAGCGGCAGGCCGGTCTCCAGAACCTGCCGCAGGGCCGACTCCAGCGCCTCGGCGTCCATGTCGGGCAGCACCTCGCGCACCGTGCGGCCCACATGGTCCTCGGCCGGCACCCCGTTGATCCGTTCCAGGGCCGCGTTGACCGACACATAGCGCAGGTCCGTGTCGAGCACGGCCAGCCCCATCGGGGACTGCGCCACCAGCCGGGTGGACAGCGCCACGTCACGCTCCACGCGGTGCAGCATCGAGGCGTCGGCGGCGAGACCGAGGGCGTACACATCGCCCCGGGCGTCCAGCAGGCGCATGTTGCGGAACTCCACCAGCCGCGTCGAGCCGTTCTTGTGCCGTACGGGGAACGCGCCGGCCCAGCTCTGGCCGGTCTCCATCACATCGGCGAACAGCTTCACGACCAGGTCCACATGCTGCTCGTGGACCATGATCCGGGCGGCGAACTTCCCCAGCGCCTCCTGCGCCGTCCAGCCGAACAGCTCCTCCGCCTGCGGGCTCCACAGCACGACCCGCCCGTCGGCGCCGAGCACCACGGAGGCCACATTCAGCACATCGAGCAGGCCGGTGGGGCGCACCGCACCGCGCGGCGGGCCGCCGTCGTCGGCGGCCGGGGACCCGGCTGCACTCATCCCACGCACCGCCTCGCCTCCGCGTGTCCGCGCGGCACGTCTTCCCCCGTGCCGACTGCCCGTCTCGTGGCGCGCACAACCTCACTCCTACGCCACCTGAACCCACCTCCACCATCTCTCAACACGGCCGGAAACGTACGCCCGACGCACACCGGAAGGAACAGGTCCGACACGAGAAGCGGTACGACGCCCCGGCCGGCCGCCCGCGGTGGCCCGCCTCCCGCGACCGTACGGCTGCTGCCCCCGGCCGAGTCACGCAGGCGAGGCCCTGTCTCTTTTAACCATTT
>NZ_JALLGL010000093.1 GCF_023072675.1 Streptomyces sp. XM83C | reverse complement strand
GTGTTCGGACCGCCTGCCGGTACTGCTCGGCCGTGGGCCGGGGCGCGCCCCTGCCCCGCAGGGAGGCGCCGGGCGCGGGGCGGGGTGTGCGCCCGGCCTCGCGCCCGTGCGCCCGGCGGGCGCGGGGAGCGTGGTCCCCGCGCCGGTGCGGCGGTCAGCCCGCCAGGTGCTCGCGGACCTCGTCGGCGGCGTCGACGCCGTACGCCTTGGTGAAGCGGTCCATGAAGTGGGCGCGGCGCAGCTGGTACTCCTGCGTGCCGACCGTCTCGATGACGAGGGTGGCCAGCATGCAGCCGACCTGGGCGGCGCGCTCCAGGGAGACGCCCCAGGCCAGGCCGGACAGGAAGCCCGCGCGGAAGGCGTCGCCGACGCCGGTCGGGTCGGCCTTGCGCTCCTCCTCGGGGCAGCCGACCTCGATCGGCGGCTCGCCGGCCCGCTCGATGCGCACGCCGCGCGAGCCGAGGGTGGTGACGCGGTGGCCGACCTTCGCCAGGATCTGCTCGTCGGACCAGCCGGTCTTGGACTCGATGAGGCCCTTCTCGTACTCGTTGGAGAACAGGTACGTGGCGCCCTCCAGCAGGATGCGGATCTCCTCGCCGTCCATGCGGGCGATCTGCTGGGAGAAGTCGGCGGCGAAGGGGATGTTCCGGGAGCGGCACTCCTCGGTGTGGCGGAGCATCGCCTCGGGGTCGTCGGCGCCGATGAGGACCAGGTCGAGGCCGCCGACGCGGTCGGCGACGGTCTTCAGCTCGATCAGCCGGGCCTCGCTCATCGCGCCCGTGTAGAAGGAGCCGATCTGGTTGTGGTCGGCGTCGGTGGTGCAGACGAAACGCGCGGTGTGGAGGGTCTCGGAGATCCGCACGGAGGCCGTGTCGACGCCGTGCCGGTCCAGCCAGGCCCGGTACTCGTCGAAGTCGGCGCCCGCGGCGCCGACGAGGACGGGCCGCGTGCCGAGCTGGCCCATCCCGAAGGCGATGTTGGCGCCGACGCCGCCGCGCCGCACGTCCAGCTGGTCGACCAGGAACGACAGCGAGACCGTGTGCAGCTGGTCCGCGACGAGCTGGTCGGCGAAGCGGCCGGGGAAGGTCATGAGGTGGTCGGTGGCGATGGAGCCGGTGACTGCGATGCGCACGGCGTGGATTCTCCTGCGTGGAGGTGGGTTGACAGTTCACGCTACCCGGTCCCGCGGCACCACTGAAGTGAACGAAACTACCTGATAGTAGATCTTTCTTCGCGGCTGTGATCGTGCCTACGGTTCCGGCATGACGAACCCAGAGGTCTTCTCCTCCGCTCCCGCCGACACCGACACCGACTGGACGTCGCTGCGCGGCGACTGCGCCCGGATGGTGCCGCACTGGACGGCGCCCGAGCGCTCCGACGCCCGGCCCGTCTCCCCCTCGCAGATCCACGGGGTGAGCGTGCCCGCGCGGTCGGCGCGGCTGCTGGACGCGCTGCCCGAGTACGGCAACTGATCCCGGGCTCCGGGCCGGGGCCGGCATGCGCGCGTCACCGGTCCGGAGCAACGAGGGAACCGTGCGCTCCCCCTGTGCGTCCCATCGCTGTCCCCCATGGAGGGGATACGGCATACGACCCTCCCGCCGCCCGTTTTGACAGGGCCGGGTCAGGGTCTCCGGGACAGCTGTGCAGCCGAAGGAGCGAATGCGGTGAACACCGAGCGACCCGACAACGACGACGCGGCGGCCGAGACCACCGAGGGTGCGGCCGGCCAGGACGCCCCGCGGGAGGCGCCCGGCGCCCGGGCCGGGGAGTCCGCGTCCGGGGCCGGCGCCGCGGCTTCGGCGTCCGATGTCGGTCCGGACGCCGCGGAACCCGGTGCGGCCGGTGAGGCCGGTGCCGCAGGTGAGGCCGGTAGGTCCGGCGAGGGCCTGACCGGGAAGGCCGCGCGCGCCGAGGCCGAGGGGCCCGCGTCCGGCGACGCCCCGGGCGAGAGGCCCGGCCCGTCCGCTCGTACGGCGGCCGAGGACGCGGCGGAGGCCGGGTCCGCCCCGGCCGGCGGACTCGCGTCCGGCGATGCCCCGGCCCGGGACGACGAGGTGAGCGGAGGGTACGACGAGGAGCCCCCCGGCCGGTCGGCCCGGCGGCGCTCCCCCGCGATCGTCGCCTCGGTCGCGGCAGCGGTGCTGCTGGTGGGCGGCGGCGGGGCGTATCTCGCCGCGAACGCGGCCGGGGGCTCCGGCGGCGGCACCACCGACTCGCGCGCGCCGGGCGGGGGCGGCAGCCCCGAGCCGCTGGTGCTGGACGGCTACACGGAGACCGCCTCCGGCACCGGCGGTACGAACGGCATCGCGCCGGGCGAGCCGAATCCGTACGGCGTGACCTACCGGGCCTCCGGCCCGCTCCCGGACGGCCCCGGCTCGGCGTCCGTGTACTGGGCGAAGGGTGAGGTCGGTCAGGCGGAGGTGGCCCGGCTCGCTCAGGCGCTCGGCATCGAGGGCGCGCCGGTGGCCGAGGGGACGACCTGGCGGGTCGGCCAGGGCAAGGACGGTCAGGGCCCGATGCTCCAGGTGAACCGGAAGGCGCCTGGTGCGTGGACGTTCAGCCGGTACGCGCCCGGCGGCGACAACTGTGTGAGCGGCAAGCCGGCCTGCCCGCAGACCTCGGACGCCTCCGGCAGCCCGGTGAGCGCGGAGGCGGCGAAGAAGGCCGCGGCGCCGGTGCTGAAGGCGGTCGGGCAGGACGACGCCAAGCTGGACGCGAGCCAGCTGATGGGCGCCCGGCGGGTGGTGAACGCCGAGCCGCGGGTCGGCGGGCTGCCGACGTACGGCTGGACCACCGGCGTGATCGTCTCGCCGCAGGGCGAGGTCGTCGGCGGCAGTGGTCAGCTGAAGGCGCCGGTGAAGGGAGACACGTATCCGGTGAACGACGCCGACGAGGCGCTGGCGGCGCTGAACTCGGGTCCGGGTGCGGAGCCGCACCGGATGGGGATCGGCGGCTGCGCCGGTCCCGTACCGCTGAAGGACAGGCTGGAGCAGCCGTGCGAGGCGTCGGCGTCGGCTCCCGGGCGGGAGACGCTCACGGTGGAGGGGGCGACGTTCGGGCTGGCGATGCGGTACGCCAACGGCGGGCAGGCGCTGGTGCCGTCCTGGCTGTTCCAGGTGCGTTCGCCGGGGGCGTCGGACCCGTTCACGGTGACGTATCCGGCGGTCGAGCCGGAGTATCTGCGGGCGCCGTCGCAGCAGGCCACGGAGAGGCCGAGCCCGCGGCCGACGGGTCCCGGTGCCGACGAGCCGACGTCGGCTCCGGCGACACGGGACGTGGCGGTGGACGCCTACACGGCGGAGGGCCGGGAGCTGACCGTGGTGTTCACGGGCGGGGTGTGCGCGGACTACGACGTGAAGGCGGAGGAGTCCGGCGACCGGGTGACGGTGACGGTCACCTCGACGCCGTGGCCGGACAAGGTGTGCATCGAGATCGCGAAGGAGTTCCGCCGGACCGTGCGGCTGGCGGAGCCGCTCGGCGACCGCAAGGTGGTCGGCTCGGACGGCGTGGGCGTGCCGCTGGAGAAGCCGGGGGCGCGGCTGCCGGCGACGCCGGTGCAGTAGGGCCCGCCCGGTCCGGCGGCACGGAAGCCGGCGGTCCCATGGAAAAGCGGCGGTCCCCCTGTCGGGGGGCCGCCGCTTTTCGTGCTGTGACGACTGCCGCCGGCTCACCGGGGCGGTGGCCGCGGGGCCGGGTCAGCTGAAGGAGTCGCCGCAGGCGCAGGAGCCCGTCGCGTTCGGGTTGTCGATCGTGAAGCCCTGCTTCTCGATCGTGTCCACGAAGTCGATGGTGGCGCCGCCGAGGTAGGGGGCGCTCATGCGGTCGGTGACGACCTTCACACCGCCGAAGTCCTTCTCCACGTCACCGTCGAGCGAGCGCTCGTCGAAGAAGAGCTGGTAGCGGAGGCCGGAGCAGCCGCCGGGCTGGACGGCGACCCGCAGCGCGAGGTCGTCGCGGCCTTCCTGGTCGAGCAGCGCCTTGACCTTGGCCGCGGCGGCGTCGGTCAGGATGATGCCGTCGGTGACGGTGGTGGTCTCGTCCGATACGGACATCTACATCTCTCCCGGGTTGTACGGAGACTGCTTGCCGACGGGTCCAACCGGCAGGGCCGCGGATTCATTCCGGGCCGGGCGCCTGTTTTTCGGCTCCGCTTCTCATGCTCGCACACCGGGTGCGGAACGGGCACCGGCCCGGAGGGATTCACGTCACATCGACACTATGGCCATCGTCAAAGTGACGTGAAGCGGTTATGATATATAGCGTCAGATCGACGAAAAGTAGAAAGGGTGCGTGTCGTGACCACCGCCCACACCCCGGAGCTCGACGTGCAGCCGACTCCGCTCGCCCTGCTGCTGCTCGGCCGCGAAGCCGACCCGAAGAGCGAACGGGGCGTCGAGTGTCCCGGCGACCTGCCCTCGCCGTCCGACCCGGACCTGGTCGAGCGCGCCCGCGCCGCCAAGGCCGAGCTCGGCGACAAGGTCTTCGTCCTCGGCCACCACTACCAGCGGGACGAGGTCATCCAGTTCGCCGACGTCACGGGCGACTCCTTCAAGCTGGCCCGCGACGCCGCCGCCCGGCCCGAGGCGGAGTACATCGTCTTCTGCGGTGTGCACTTCATGGCGGAGTCCGCGGACATCCTGACCGGCGACGACCAGAAGGTCGTCCTGCCCGACCTGGCCGCCGGCTGCTCCATGGCCGACATGGCCACCGCCGAGCAGGTCGCCGAGTGCTGGGACGTGCTGACCGAGGCCGGCGTCGCCGAGCAGGTCGTGCCCGTCTCGTACATGAACTCCTCCGCCGACATCAAGGCCTTCACCGGCAAGCACGGCGGCACCATCTGCACCTCCTCCAACGCGCGGCGCGCGCTGGAGTGGGCGTTCCAGCAGGGCGAGAAGGTCCTCTTCCTGCCGGACCAGCACCTGGGCCGCAACACCGCCGTCCGCGACATGGGCATGTCCCTGAACGACTGCGTGGTCTACAACCCGCACAAGCCGAACGGCGGCCTGACCGCCGACGAGCTGCGCGCCGCGAAGATGATCCTGTGGCGCGGCCACTGCTCGGTGCACGGCCGCTTCAACCTGGACTCGGTCAACGACGTCCGTGAGCGCATCCCCGGGGTGAACGTCCTCGTCCACCCCGAGTGCCGCCACGAGGTCGTCGCCGCCGCGGACCACGTCGGCTCCACCGAGTACATCATCAAGACCCTGGAGGCCGCCCCGGCCGGCTCCAAGTGGGCCGTCGGCACGGAGCTGAACCTGGTGCGCCGCCTGGCGAACCGTTTCGCGCCCGAGGGCAAGGAGATCGTCTTCCTCGACCGCACGGTCTGCTTCTGCTCGACCATGAACCGCATCGACCTGCCGCATCTGGTCTGGGCCCTGGAGTCCCTCGCCGAGGGCAACCTGGTCAACCGCATCCAGGTCGACAAGGAGACCGAGGCGTTCGCGAAGCTGGCGCTGGAGCGGATGCTGGCGCTGCCGTAGCCGGACCGGCGCGGGTCACCCCTGGGCCGGCGTGCTCTCGGGGTGACCCGGGTCGATCCCGAACAGGGTGCCGTTCGGGGTGAGGACGACCAGCGCGCCCTCGACGGTGTGCACCGTCGCGGAGTCCCCCAGGTTCGGCTGCGCCGAACGCGGCGCGGTCTCCCACAACCGCGTGCCCCGTACGGCGTCGAACGCCGCGACGCGCCCCGTGAGGCTGGCGGTGTACAGCGTGCGGCCCCAGCGGTCCAGCACCGGCGGCCCGGGCTGCTCCAGCGTGGTCGCCGCCGTCCACAGCTCCTTGCCGTCGGCCGGGGACACGGCGGTCACCCGGCCGGTCCCCGCGATGTAGAGGACACCGCGCTCCAGGCTCACCGCCCCTTGGTAGTCGCGGGCCAGCCGCACGGTGCGCCGGGCGCCGGTCGACGGGTCCAGGCTGACCAGCGACGAACCGGCCGTGCCGCCCGGTGAGACGTCCGGGTCGCGGACCGTCTGGAACAGCAGCCGCCCGTCGAGCACACCGATGTAGTCGCCGTCGATCAGCGGCCCCTCGAACCGCCGCACCGAACCGTCCGACGGATCCACGGCGAGATACACGGCCGTGCCGCCCTCCGCCCCCGAACGGCCGCCGACGGCGGCGCAGGAGCCGAACGGGCGGCGGTCGACATCGACGAAGGTGCAGTAGTGCTCCGCCGGCAGCTCCACGGTCCAGCGCGCCGAGCCGTCCCGTGGCGACCGGGCGACAAGGGACCGGCCGTCCGGGGACGGCGTGAGAACGGCACCCCCGGCGACGGTGGCGTCCCCGCCGGTGTCGGTCGGCACGGCCCGCGACCACAGCTTCCGGCCGCTCGCCGCGTCGAGGACGGAGAGACGGGCGGACGGCTCGCCGCCGTCGCCACCGCCGAGCAGTTCCTGTACGACCACCGCGTCCCCGTACACATCGATGACCGCGGTGTCGTACTCGTCCCAGGAGACGCCCTTCGGGGCGATGTCCGCCCGCCACTCCACCGTGCCGGTGACGGCGTCGATCCGTACGGCGAGGACACCGTTGCCGCCGCAGAACAGCGCGGTGCCGCCCGGCCGGCAGCGGGGGTAGCCGTTCGCGTCGGACAGCGCCTGCGGCCCGCGCACCGCCTTGGCGTACACCGAGGACTGCCAGGGACGGAAACCATTCGGCAAGGGCGCCCACCGGGAGGACGCCGACGGGCTCGGACCCTGCTCCGCACCGGCGACCGGCGGGGCGTCCGGCCCGCGCAGCGCCCACCAGGACTCCGCCCCCGCCGCCAGCACCACCAGCGCGGCCGACACCGCCAGCAGCGGACGCAGCCGCCGCCTGCGCCGGGCCGGCGGCAGCGTCACCGGGCGGGTCTGTCCGAACTCCGGCCGGCGCAGCGTCACCGTCGACGCGTCGTCCGGGTCCGGCTCGGGCAGCGCCCTCGCGAACTCGCGGCCCAGCTCGTCCAGTTCCGGCCGGTCCTTCGGCTCCTTCGCCAGACAGCGGCCGAGGATCTCCCTGAGCGGCGGCGGCACGGCGTCCAGCGCGGGCTCCTCGTTCATCACCCGGTACGCCGCCACGAACGGGCTGTCCGCGTCGAACGGCCCCCGCCCCGTCACCGCGAACGCCAGCAGCCCGCCCAGCGAGAACACGTCCGAGGCCGGCCCCACCGACCGGGAGTCGACGAGCTGCTCCGGCGACATGAACGGCGGGGTGCCGATCAGCAGGCCCGTCTCCGTCAGCGTCTGGTTCTCCGCCGCCCGCGAGATGCCGAAGTCGATGACGCGCGGCCCGTCCTCGGCCATCAGCACATTGGCCGGCTTCAGATCCCGGTGCACCACCCCGGCCCGGTGGATGTCCCGCAGCGCCTCCACCAGCCCCAGCGCCAGCCGCCGCAGATCGGCGCCGCGCAGCGGGCCCTCGGCGCGTATCCGCTCGGCGAGCGACTGCGCCGGCACGAACTGCGTCGCCATCCACGGCCGTACCGCCTCCGGGTCGGCGTCCACCACCGGTGCCGTGAACGCGCCGCTCACCTTGCGGACCGCGTCGATCTCCTGCCGGAACCGGGCGCGGAAGACCGCGTCCTCCGCGTACTGGGCGTGCACCACCTTCACGGCGACCTCGCGCCCCGAACGCGACCGCGCCCGGTAGACGACGCCCATGCCGCCGGCGCCCAGCCGGTCCAGCAGCCGGTAGCCGCCGACCGAGCGGGGATCGTCCTTGTGCAGCACCGCTGGTGGCCCCTTCCCCCTGATCACCCGCGCTCCCCCTGCGTCCTCCCCGGGGGCCGGGTGTGATCTCACAGGATAGGGAAAGGGGGCGCGGCCCGGTCGAACGGGCCACGCCCCCTGGGCACAGGGTGCCTCACGTCACACCGAGGCCGGCTCCGGCGTCCCGGTCTGCTGCGCCTCACGCTTGGCCGCACGCTTCTTCGCCCGGCGCTCCTTGCGCAGTTCGAGCATCGCGTACAGCGTCGGCACCAGCAGCAGCGTCAGCAGCGTCGAGCTGACCAGACCGCCGATCACCACGACCGCCAGCGGCTGCGCGATGAACCCGCCGTCGCCGGTGATGCCGAGAGCCATCGGCAGCAGCGCGAAGATCGTCGCCAGTGCGGTCATCAGGATCGGACGCAGCCGGTGCCGGCCGCCCTCGACGACCGCCTCGACGACGCCGTGGCCCTGCCGCCGGTACTGGTTGATCAGGTCGATCAGCACGATCGCGTTGGTGACCACGATGCCGATCAGCATCAGCATGCCGATCATCGCCGGGACACCCATCGGGGTGCCGGTGACGATCAGCAGACCGAGCGCGCCGGTCGCCGCGAACGGCACGGACACCAGCAGGATCAGCGGCTGCGCCAGCGAACGGAACGTGCCGACGAGCAGCATGAAGACGATCGCGATCGCCGCGAGCATGGCCAGGCCGAGGTTCTTGAACGCGTCGTCCTGGTCCTGGGTGACGCCGCCGATCTCCGCGGTCGCGCCCGCCGGGAGCTTCAGCGCGTCCAGCTTCGCCGTCAGGTCCTGGCTGACCGCGCCGGTGTTGTCACCGGTCGGCTTCGCCGTGATCGTCGCGGCGCGCTGGCCGTCGATACGGGTCATCGACACCGGTCCGTCGACCACCTTCACGTCCGCCACGTCGGACAGCTTCACCGGGCCGAGCCTGAGGTCCCGCAGCTGCTGCAAGGTGGCCGCCGGGTGCGCCGACTTCAGGACGACGTCGCGTTCGGTGTCGTCGAGGACCGCCTTCGCGGCGGGCGTGCCGCGCACCGCCTGCGCGACGGCCATGCCGAGGGTCTGGTCGTCGAAACCGGCCGCGGCGGCCTTGGAGTTGGCGCGGACCGAGATCCGGGGGACGCTCTGCGACAGGTCGCTGGTGACGTCGGTGACGTCGTCCAGGGAGGCGACGGCCCTGCGGACCTGCTCGGCGGCGGTGCGCAGGACGTCCGCGTCGGCGGCCTTCACCACCACGCTCAGGTCCTGGCTGCCGAAGCCGTCACCGGCGGAGACGGTCGTCGTGCCGATGCCGTCGAGCTTCTTCAGCCCGGCCTCGATGCGGTCCCGCACATCGTCGAAGTGGGCGGAGTCCTCCAGCATCACCTGGTACGACGCCTGGTTGGTGTCCGTGCCGCCGCCGAAGGCCGCCATGAACCCGGAGGAGCCGACGGTGACCTGATAGTCCTTCACGCCGTCGGTGTCCGCGAGGAGCTTCTCCACCTTGCGGGCCTGCGCGTCGGTCGCCGCCAGGCTGGTGCCGGGCTTCAGCTCCTGCTTGACGGTGAGGACCTTCTGCTCGCCCTGGTCGAAGAAGTTCGTCTTCAGCAGCGGCGTCATCGCGAAGGTGGCGACGAGGACGACGACCGCGATGGCCACGCTGGTCAGGCGGCGCCGGGTCGCGAACCGCAGGACGGGGACGTAGATCCGCTGCAACCGGCTGTTCGCCTCCTTCTCCTCGGCCTTGCGGCGGGCCTCCGCCGCGTCCTCGGGGGTGCCCTTCGGGGCGCGCAGGAACCAGTACGACAGCACCGGGACCACGGTCAGCGACACCAGCAGCGACGCCAGCAGGGCCGCCGTCACCGTGATGCTGAACGAGCCGAACAGGGCGCCCACCATGCCGCCGACCAGGCCGATCGGCAGGAACACGGCGACGGTGGTGAGGGTGGAGGAGGTGACCGCGCCGGCGACCTCGCGGACGGCGGTGAGGATCGCGGCGGTGCGCTCCTCGCCGTAGCCGAGGTGACGCTTGATGTTCTCCAGCACGACGATCGAGTCGTCGACGACCCGGCCGATCGCGATGGTCAGCGCGCCCAGCGTCAGCATGTTCAGGGACAGGTCCCGGGTCCACAGCACGATCAGCGCGAGGACGACCGACAGCGGGATGCTGACCGCGGTGACGAGGGTGGAACGCACCGACGCCAGGAAGACGAGGATCACCAGCACGGCGAAGAGCAGACCGAGCGCGCCCTCGGTGGTCAGGCCGGAGATGGCGTCCGACACGGCCGGGCCCTGGTCGCTGACGACGGTGATCGTGGCGCCGGCGCCGAGGTCGGCGCGGAGCGCGGGCAGCTTGTCCTCGACGGCCCGGGAGATGGCGACGGCGCTGCCGTCGTGGTCCATGGTGACCATCACGGCGAGGCTGGGCTTGCCGTCGGTGCGGGTGATGGAGTCGGCCGGTGCCTCCTGCCGGCGCACCTCGGCCACGTCGCCGAGCCGGACCGGCTTGCCGGTGCCGCGCACGGCGAGGTCCTGTATCTGCTTCACCGAGGTGAAGCCGCCGCCGACCTGGACGGTCCGGTTGGCGCCGGACTCGTCGAAGGAGCCGGCCGGGACGGTGGCGCCGCCCGCCTGGAGGGCCTGCGCGATGTTCTGCGCGGTCAGGCCGGCGCCGGCCAGCTTCGCCTCGTCCGGGGTGACGGTGACCTGCACATCGCGCACACCGGTGACGGTGACCTGTCCGACGCCGTCGATCTCCTTCAGGTCGGGGACGACGGTCTTGTCGAGCTGGTCCGCCAGGGCCTGCTGGTCCTTGGGGGAGGTGACGGCGAGGACGACGGTCGGGATGTCGTCCGTCGAGCCGGCCACGACCTGCGGGTCCACCCCGTCCGGGAGCTGGGCGCGGGCCCGGTTGACGGCCTGCTGCACGTCGGCGACGAGCTGCTGGGTGTCGTTGCCGTAGTCGAAGGACGCCATGATCACGGCGTTGCCCTCGCTCGCCGTGGAGGTGACGCCGGTCAGCCCGTCGACCGCTTCGAGGTTGTTCTCGATGGGTTCGACGACCTGCTTCTCGACGACCTCCGGGGAGGCGCCCTGGTAGGGGGCGAGCACGGACACCATGGGCAGTTCGATGGTGGGCAGCAGCTGCTGTTTGAGCTGCGGGATGGCGATCGCGCCGAAGACGAGGGCGACGACCGACATCAGACCTATGAGCGCGCGTTGCGCGAGGCTGAATCTGGACAGCCAGGACATGGACAGGGGTCTTCCTTCTGTGAGCGGCAGAAGTGATGCCCCTACACCCTGTGCCATGCGGGACGGGTGATCCGTAGACCCCAGGTCCCGTTCCTCACGGGGCGTGTACTCCGGGCGCAGTACGGCACGGTGGAGTTCACTCCACCCTCGGACGGACCAGCCCCGACTCGTACGCGATCACCACGAGCTGCGCCCGGTCCCGCGCCCCCAGCTTGGACATCGCCCGGTTGACGTGGGTTTTCACGGTCAGCGGACTGACCTCCAGGCGCTCGGCGATCTCGTCGTTGGAGTGCCCGCCGGCGACCTGCACCAGCACCTCGCGCTCGCGGCCGGTGAGCGTGGCGAGCCGCTCGGAGCGCCCCGGGTCCGGCTCGCCGTCGGCGGTGTCGCGCTGGGCGAGGAACCGTGCGATCAGGCCCTTGGTGGCGGCCGGGGAGAGCAGCGCGTCCCCGCCGGCGGCGACGCGGATGGCGTTGAGCAGTTCGTCCGGTTCGCTGCCCTTGCCGAGGAAACCGGAGGCGCCCGCGCGCAGGGACTGCACGACGTAGTCGTCGACCTCGAAGGTGGTCAGTATGACGACGTGGACACCGGCGAGGGACGGGTCCGCGCTGATGGTGCGGGTGGCGGCGAGGCCGTCGGTGCCGGGCATGCGGATGTCCATCAGGACGACGTCGGGGCGCTGCTCGCGGGTGAGGCGGACCGCCTCGGCGCCGTCGGACGCCTCGCCGACGACCTCCATGTCGGGCTCGGAGTCGACCAGCACGCGGAAGGCGCTGCGCAGCAGCGCCTGGTCGTCGGCGAGCAGGACACGGATCGTCATGCGGTCTCCCCCGGGTTCCCGTGGACGGCGGTACGGGTCTCGACGGGCAGGATCGCATGGACGCGGAAGCCGGCCGAGTGGCGGGGCCCGGCGGTGAGGGTGCCGCCGAGGGCGGCGACGCGTTCCCGCATGCCGAGCAGGCCGTGTCCGCCGCCCTCGCCCGGCGCGGCGGCCCGCTCGTCGCCGGGGTCGTGGCCGACGCCGTCGTCGAGGACGGTGACCTCCAGCCGCTGCCCCACCCGTACGACGCTGACCTCGGCTTTCGCGCCGGGGCCCGCGTGTTTCTGCACATTGGTCAGGGCTTCCTGGACGATCCGGTACGCCGCAAGGCCGACGGCGGCCGGGACGCTCGTGCCGTGGTCGGCGTGGGCGACCTGGACGGGCAGGCCGGCGCTGCGGAAGGTGCCGGCGAGTTCGTCGAGGCGGTCCAGGCCGGGGGCGGGTTCGGTGGGTGCCTCGGGGTCGCCGGACTGGCGCAGCAGTCCGACGGTGGCGCGGAGTTCGTCGAGCGCGGAGCGGCTGGCCTCGCGGACGTGGGCGAGGGCCTCCTTGGCCTGGTCGGGCCGCTTGTCCATGACGTGGGCGGCGACACCGGCCTGCACATTGACGAGGGCGATGTGGTGGGCGACGACGTCGTGCAGGTCGCGGGCGATGCGCAGACGTTCCTCGGCGACGCGGCGGCGGGCCTCCTCCTCGCGGGTGCGTTCGGCGCGCTCGGCGCGTTCGCGGATGGCCTGGACGACGGCGCGGCGGCTGCGGACGGCGTCCCCCGCGGTGGCGCCGATGCCGGTCCAGGCGAAGATGGCGAGGTTCTCCTGCGCGTACCAGGGCAGCGGCCCGGCGAGCATCGCGGCGCCGGTCAGCACGGTCGTGGTGAGCAGTCCGACCCGCCAGGTGGTGGGGCGGTCGGTGGTGGAGGCGACCGTGAACAGGGCGATCACGGCGGACATCGCGACGGGTACGCGGGGGTCGCCGGTGACGCACTCCACGAGGGAGACGGCCCCGGTGAGGGCGAGGACGGTCAGCGGGGCGCGGCGCCGGAAGACCAGCGCGGCGGCGCCGAGGGTCATCAGGACGAGACCGAGCGGGTCGGGGGTGCGGATGCCCCAGGTCATGCCGTTCTCGCCGTGCGGGTCGACGAACGATCCGGCGACCATGCAGCCGAGCACGCCCGCGGCGAGGGCCGCGTCCAGGGCGAGGGGGCGCGCGGTGAGTCGGCAGCGGGCGCGGTCGATGGCGGTCACGAAAGTTCACGGTAGCGGCGGCCCCGCCCGCCCCCGCGTGGGGCGCCCAGCACCACGGCGGGCACTACGGTCACCGCCGTCACAAGAGCTTCGGACGCATGCTGTTCTCCAGCTGAGCACAGCGAGAAGCCCCCGGTCGCAGGACCGGGGGCTTCGGCGTGTGGACGATACTGGGATTGAACCAGTGACCTCTTCCGTGTCAGGGAAGCGCTCTCCCGCTGAGCTAATCGTCCGGGATGCTGTGACCCGTGAGTCACAGAGCGTGCGCGATACTGGGATTGAACCAGTGACCTCTTCCGTGTCAGGGAAGCGCTCTCCCGCTGAGCTAATCGCGCGAGGTGATCTTCGAGAAGATCATAAGGCCTTCGAGAAGACCCAGTGGACGATACTGGGATTGAACCAGTGACCTCTTCCGTGTCAGGGAAGCGCTCTCCCGCTGAGCTAATCGTCCTTGGAGGTGGAGACGGGATTTGAACCCGTGTAGACGGCTTTGCAGGCCGTTGCCTCGCCTCTCGGCCACTCCACCAGGAGTGTAGAGGATCATCGGGATGATCCCCTCTTCCTTCGAGCGGACGACGAGGCTCGAACTCGCGACCTCAACCTTGGCAAGGTTGCGCTCTACCAACTGAGCTACGTCCGCCTGTCGTTTCGGTCCGCTTCCGCGTCCCGGCGACGTGTTGAACTCTAGCGGATTCCTGGGCCAGGACAAAAACGCGTTTGCGCAGCGTGCTGCGGAAGGTCCTGCTCAGCCCCCTGCGTGCACGCCCGGCAGGGCCGGTGGACAGCCGCCCTAGACTCGACAGCGTGCTCGACCTTCAGCCTCTGGCCCGCTTCGGCGACCGTGTCGCCACCGGGCTGATCGACGTCACCAGTGACCCCGCGGCACTGGACTCCGCCGGCTTCTGGGCCGTCGCCGCCGACTACGAGGGCCGCCTGACCTGCGCCCGCTTCCGGGACGTACGGGAGGAGCCGGTGCCCGCGCCCGTCCCGGGCCGGTGGCGCGGCCCCGACCCCGCGCGGTGGACGTCCTCCCTGGACCACGACGCCTACACCGAGGGCGTGCGCCGCATCCGCGCGTACATCGCCGCCGGCGACGTCTACCAGGTGAACCTCTGCCGGGTGCTCTCCGCGCCCGTCGCGCCCGACGCCGACGTGGACGAGCTGACCGCGGTCCTCGCGCGCGGCAACCCGGCACCGTATGCAGGAACGATCCGCCTGCCGGAGCACGGCGTGGAGATCGCCACCGCGTCGCCCGAGCTCTATCTGCGCCGAGACGGGCGGATCGTGGAGTCCGGGCCGATCAAGGGCACCGCGCCGACCGAGCCGGAGCTGCTGGAGAAGGACTTCGCCGAGAACGTGATGATCGTGGACCTGGTCCGCAACGACATCGGCCGCGTCTGCACCACCGGCAGCGTCACCGTGCCCGACCTGTGCGCGGTCGAGAAGCACCCGGGGCTGGTGCATCTCGTGTCGACCGTACGAGGCGAACTGCGTGAGGGGGCCGGGTGGCCCGAGCTGCTCGACGCCACCTTCCCGGCCGGGTCCATCACCGGCGCGCCGAAGTCCAGCGCGCTGCGGATCATCGACGAGCTGGAGACGGCACCGAGGGGCCCGTACTGCGGCGGCATCGGCTGGGTGGACGCCGACCGCGGCACCGGCGAGCTGGCCGTCGGCATCCGCACCTTCTGGATCGACCGCGACGAGGGCGTGCTGCGCTTCGGCGCCGGCGCCGGGATCACCTGGGGATCCGACCCGGAGGGGGAGTGGCGCGAGACCGAGCTGAAGGCGGCCAGGCTCCTCGCGGTAGCGTCGGGGCAGTACGAGGTGAGTGGAGAGGGACTGGGCACGTGAAGATCTGGCTCGACGGCGGACTGAGGGACATCGAGTCCGCCCGTGTCTCCGTCTTCGACCACGGGCTGACCGTGGGCGACGGCATCTTCGAGACGGTGAAGGCGCAGGACGGCAGGCCGTTCGCGCTGACCCGCCATCTCGACCGGCTGACCCGCTCGGCGCGCGGCCTCGGCCTGCCCGACCCCGACCACGACGAGGTCCGGCGCGCCTGCGCCGCCGTCCTCGACGCCAACCCGATGCCGCTCGGCCGGCTGCGCATCACCTACACCGGCGGCCACGGCCCCCTCGGCTCCGACCGTGGCGAGCACGGCCCGACCCTGGTCGTCGCCCTCGGGGAGACCACGCGGCGCCCCGACACCACGGCCGTCGTCACCGTCCCGTGGACCCGCAACGAACGTGGCGCCGTCACCGGCCTGAAGACCACCTCGTACGCCGAGAACGTCGTCGCTCTGGCCCGCGCCCATGAACACGGCGCCAGCGAGGCCCTGTTCGGCAACACCGTCGGGCAGCTCTGCGAGGGCACCGGGTCGAACGTCTTCGTCGTCCTGGACGGCGAGATCCACACCCCGCCGCCGGCCTCCGGCTGTCTCGCCGGCATCACCCGGCAGCTTGTGATCGAGTGGACCGGCGCGCAGGAGACCGACCTGCCGCTGGACGTGCTGGAGCGCGCCGACGAGGTCTTCCTGACCTCCACCCTGCGCGATGTGCAGGCCGTCCACCGTGTCGACGGGCGTGAACTGCCGGGCGCGCCCGGCCCGGTGACCGCCAAGGCCATGCGGGTCTTCGACGAGCGTGCGGGCGCCGACCTGGACCCGTGATCGCGCGCGGAACCGGATGACGCGGCCCGGTCCGCGGGGTAGAACACCCGTGATGACCACGACCCTGCGGCCGGCCGAGCCGCTTCAGCGGAACGCCGACGGGACCCGCTCACGCCGCTACCGCGTCTGCGTGAACAGCCGTCCCGTCGGCTCCATCCATCTGCGGACCTCGCCCTTCTTCGGCGACACCGTCGCCGTCGTCGAGGATCTGCGCATCGACGAGCCGGACCGCCGGCGCGGACGCGGCACGGTCGCCGCGCTCGCCGCCGAGGAGGTGGCGCGCGGCTGGGGCTGCCGGCAGATCGAGACGGCGGTGCCCGCCGGTGCCGAGGCGGCCCTGCGCCTGTTCGAATCCCTCGGATACGTCCACCGCAACCGCGGCATGCGCAAACGCCTCGGTGACGTCCCGCCCGAGTTGCCCGCCGGCAGCGTCGCCCGGCCCATGGACGAGGACGAGTTCGCGCGTTGGGCGGTCCGTACGGCGGACGAGTACGCGCACGTGTGGACGGAGCGCGGGGTGCCCGAGGCGGAGGCGCACGCCCGCGCACGCCGCGACCACGAGCGGTTGCTGCCCCGCGGACGGGACACCGAGAACATGCTGTTCAGCGTGGTCGAGCACGACGGCACCCGGGTCGGCACCATGTGGCTTGCCCTCCGGGAGGAGCAGGCCTACGTGTACGACGTCGAGACCGACCCCGCCCACCGGGGCCGGGGGCACGGCCGCACCCTCATGCTCCTTGCGGAGGCGCAGACAGTCGCCGCGGGCCGACGCGTCCTCGGCCTCAACGTCTTCGCCGGCAACACCCCGGCCGAGCGGCTCTACGAGTCACTCGGCTACGAGACCGTCCGCCACACCCTCTACAAGCATCTGCTGTAGGGCTGCCTCAGCCGCGCGCCAGCAGCCTGTCGGCGATCTCCTCGATACGCTCACGCAGCCCTTCCTGACTCTTGCCGCCGTCGAGCCGCTCCCCGCCGATGACATATGTGGGCGTGCCGGTCACCCCGATCGCCTTGCCCTCGGCCTGGTCGGCGTCGACGATCAGGATGTGCCGCCCGTCGATCAGCGCGGTGTCGAACTCCTCGCCGTCCAGACCGAGTTCCCCGGCCGCCTCGACCAGGAAGGCCTCGCCGCGCCGGTCCAGCTCCTCCACCCGGCCGAGCACCGACTCCACATACGGCCACGCCCGACCCTGCTCGGCCGCCTCCTCCGCGGCCTGCGCGGCGGCGAAGGCGTGCTTGTGCTTCTCCAGCGGGAAGTGCCGCAGCCGCACCTCCAGGCGGTCGCCGTACCGGGCCCGCAGCGCACGCACGTCGTCCAGCGCCGTACGGCAGTCCGGGCACTGGAGGTCGCACCACATGTCGAGGACGACCGGGGCGACGGGGGAGGACACAGGGGAGGACTCACTCATGGCCCCAAGTCTTCCAGCCGACGCAAGCAGCACCGAACCCGGGACACCCCGCGACCCGCAGCCGCTGTGCGGCGAAAGGGGGCGTGCCGGGGTGTGCCCGCCCGCAGGGTGCGGCGAAAACGCAGGGCAAGGATGTAAGGGCAGAGCGTCGCACCGAGGACGGTCACCCCCCGGCGCGGCCCCGACCCCACCCACCAGCGGATGGCGCTACCGCAACCACGCACCCCCGGCGACGGGCTGCGGCAGGCACCCAGGGGCGCGGGGAACGGCGCGAAGGCCCCCACCGGCCGGTAGGTGAGAACGATGGCCCGGCCATCCCGAAGGGGCGCAGGGAACTGCACAAAAAGAACATCACCGGCATATCAGCAACAAGGGGTCGCGGGAAACTGCGCGACAGGACCCCCGCACGCCCCTGACCAGCACCTGCGAAGGAGATGACCCGGAGATGTCCCTGATGTCCCGCCCGGAGCGTGGCCCGACGGCAACCCGGGGGTGCAGGATGGAAGGCGAACCGCCCGCACGCCCGAGCCCGCTGGAGGACCGGCATGATCCCCGAGACCGTCTGTTCCGCCGTCGCCGCGGCCGGCCTGGGCATCGCGGCGGTGACGGCGTACCGCAAGAAGTTTCTTGCCGCGGCGCGAATCGCCGCCTACGCGCTGGTGCCGCTCGGCCTGGTGATGACCGGTGTCGTCGGGTGGATAGCCGACACCGCCTTCAGCCCCACGGCCTGGGCCGGCTTCGGTGTGCTCGGCGTCGCCTGGGCGCTGTTCGCCGGGACGCGGGCCGTCGAGCGCCGCCGCGGCGGCACCCGTGCCGAGCGCAAGCAGGCCCGCGGCGCGCAGAGCGGGGTGGTCGCACCGGCGGCGTCCGAGCCCGCGCTCGGACCCGGCACCGGCCGGACCGCCCGCCCGGCACCCGCCCGCGGGGCCGAGCCCGCCGACGACTTCTCCGACATCGAGGCCATCCTCAAGAAGCACGGCATATGACGGGCTGCCCCGGCCCGCCGGTGCAGGCCGCGTGTCGCGGCTGAAACGTCACAGAAGGATCACGGCCGCCGAAGCGGTCACAGTCGGAAGCCGCCCCGATCGGGCAGTGATCACGACCTGAAACGAAGATCACGGAACCGGCGACGTCCCGTTCATTCCGGACGGCTGATCGCGTCCGGCGCCCCGGCTGCGTCATCATCGCGGCGAGATGCTGGACACGCCAGAGCTGGATACGCCACAGAGCGAGCCCGCGCCGCCCCCGAGCGAGCCGCGCGGCTGTCTCTTCGCCCTTTCCCAGCCACCGCTGATGATCTTCCTGGCGGTGATCGGGTCCCTGCTGCTCATGGCCGCGCTGCACGATCTGCTGCTGCTGTGAGCCGTACCCGCGGTCCCCGGCGTCACCCGCCGGGTACCGCGCGCCCCGACGTCCGGTCCGTGATCCCTTCCGCGGCTCGTCAGCCCGCGGCCTCCTTGCGGCGGGCCCGGTAGGCCGCCACATGCAGCCGGTTGCCGCAGGTGCGGCTGTCGCAGTAGCGGCGCGAGCGGTTGCGGGACAGATCCACGAACGCCCGCCGGCAGTCCGGCGCCTCGCAGCGCCGCAGCCGCTCCTGCTCGCCCGCCACGACGAAGAACGCCAGCGCCATGCCGCAGTCCGCCGCCAGATGATCGGCGATGGAGGCGCCCGGCGCGAAGTAGTGCACATGCCAGTCGTAGCCGTCGTGGTCCGTCAGGCGGGGCGTGGTGCCGGCCGCCGCGACCAGCTCGTTGATCAGTCCGGCCGCGGTCCGCGCGTCCGGGGCCGCGAAGATCGCCGCGAACCGGCCGCGGATCCTGCGCACGGCCGACAGGTCGAACTCGGACAACACACCGACATCGCTGATGTCGTGGTTCCGTACGAATTCCGTGAGCGCCGCGACATCCGGCAGCCCGTCCGGCGCCGAATCGTCCTCCGGCGCGGTGTTCACCAGATCCACCACGGCGTCCAGCGCACACCGGGTGTCGTGGGTGATCAGCACGTTCAGCTCCCTGGCCTGAGGGTCGGGCGGGCGCCCGCCGATGCTGGCCGATGGTAGTGGCTCCCGGCCGTGGTGCACCGGTCCCGTCCGTCCGGGATGCGGGCGGACGTCCGTGGACGTCCGTAGAACGCCCCCGGAGCCGCGAGCGTTCCCGCGGAAGCCTGCCCGCCCCGTCACGGGGAGCGACCCCCGTCAGGACCCCTCACGCACGCAGGCCGGCGCCGCCCCGTGGTGACCCACGGCGACGGCGCCGGCGCAAGCCGTATGCGGTTGTCGTCTCCCGAGCCGTCTCCCCGAGTGGACGGCGCCGGGCGGTCTCGGCGAGGGCCTCGGCTAGCTCTCGGCCAGGATGTGCGACAGCTCCTTGTCGAGATCGAAGTGGCGATGCTCCGTGCCGGGAGGGACGGCAGCGTCCGTCCGCTTCAGGAAGGACTCCAGGGCGCGCGCCGGGGCCTCCAGCAGCGCCTCGCCCTCGGGAGAACTCAGGGCGATGCAGACGACGCCCTGGCCATGGCTGCGCGACGGCCAGACACGGACGTCGCCGGTGCCGGTGGGACGGTGAAGCCCCTCGGCGAGGAGGTCGCGGGCGAACACCCACTCGACGGTCTCCTCGGCTCCGGTGTGGAAGGTGGCGTGCACGGCGTAGGGGTCGGCCGTGTCGTACCGCAGGCCTGCGGGGACAGGCAGGGAGGACTCGCTCGACACAAC
This sequence comes from Streptomyces sp. XM83C, assembly GCF_023072675.1. Lineage (GTDB taxonomy): Bacteria > Actinomycetota > Actinomycetes > Streptomycetales > Streptomycetaceae > Streptomyces > Streptomyces thermocoprophilus. Next base: position 1,225 of record NZ_JALLGL010000093.1, on the reverse strand, counting down.
GAGGCGCAGGTGCAGCTCGCAGCTGACCGTGGTGTTCATAAGCGCCAGGGCCTTTCGCTCAGTGTGCGCTCGGGGATTCGCACGTCGGCGAAATCGACATGCCACCTACGGTGCCGTTGTAAACCCCTCTGCGTGTTTTGCCTGTCTTTACGTAACTCTTCCGGCCGAGAACCCCTACGAGCGGTACGACCATTCCGGTGAGCGGATTCTCTCCGGTAGGGTTTCACCGTATGAATACGGGGAGTAACGAGCCGGGCATGAGTGCCGTGGCGACAGACGGGGGAAAGGTGAGCGAGGAGAAGGCCGGCGGCGTGACCGGCGGTGCGTCCGAAGGGGCGGCGGACGCGCTGAGTGACGAGACGAACCAGGACCGAGGCCTCGGCTCCCGGGCCCCGGAGTTCATCAGGAAGCGGCGCGCCCTGCACCTGAGCTGGCAGGTCGGTGTCTTCGTGGTGGGCCTGGCCGTCGTGATCGCCGGCATCATCATGCTGCCGCTGCCCGGACCCGGTTGGGTCGTGATCTTCGGCGGCATGGCGATCTGGGCGACCGAGTTCGTCTGGGCCCAGCTGGTGCTGCGCTGGACCAAACGCAAGGTCACCGAGGCGGCGCAGCGCGCTCTCGACCCCAAGGTGCGCCGGCGCAACATCATCCTCACCGTGATCGGCCTGGTGATCATCGGCGTCCTGGTCGGGGTCTATCTGTGGAAGTTCGGCATCGTCATGCCGTGGAAGATCAAGGATCAGTGACCCGCGCGGCGCCGGCGGCTCCGGCCGCCGTCGCCGGGGTGGTCACAGGCACCCCCTGACATGGGGTAATGTTCTTCCTGCGCCCGGGCGATTAGCTCAGTGGGAGAGCGCTTCGTTCACACCGAAGAGGTCACTGGTTCGAACCCAGTATCGCCCACCACCCGGAACGTCGGCCCGTCTGCAGAGAGCAGGCGGGCCGACGTCGTCCATGCGGCGGACGGCCACCGGGTCGGCGTACGGCGGACCCGCGGGCCCGCCCTCGCGCGGCGTGCCGTGTTCGCGGTGGTCGCGCGGCCGTCCCGCCTCGTACGACCCCTTGTCCGGACCCGGGCCGGCCCGTTCCGCATCCCCGCCGTCCCGTTGAAGGCCGAGCCGCCCGCAGCCCTCGACCCGGTCGCCGTGTCCCCGCCGGCCGACGAACCGGTCGATCCGCGAACCAGCCGTCCCGGGGCCTCTCCGTCACCGCCCGCCATTCGGCC
>NZ_JALLGL010000092.1 GCF_023072675.1 Streptomyces sp. XM83C | reverse complement strand
GCCCCCGCACCCCGCACCCCGCACCCGGTGCCCGGTGCCCGCCGTCAGCGCAGCAGCAGTTGCAGTCCGCCCAGTACGGTCGCCGCGATGACGAGCTGTTCGAACAGCCGCTGGTCGATGCGGTGCACCGCCCACTTGCCGATGAGGGCGCCCGGCACGACGAACAGCACGAGCGCCAGGTCCAGCAGCAGGGAGCGGCCGTCGATCAGGCCGAGCCCGGCGCTGAAGGGCACTTTGGAGACGTTGACGATGAGGAAGAAGAAGGCGGAGGTGCCGAGGAAGCCGAGCTTGCGGAAGCCCGCCGACAGCAGATACAGCGACATGACGGGGCCGCCCGCGTTCGCGACCATGGTGGTGAAGCCGCCGAGGACGCCGTAGGAGCGGGCCTTGGCGCGGCCGGCCCGGGTGGTGACCGCATCGGGTTCGTCGTCCTTCTCCGCGATGCGCCGCCGCCATACCGTCACCCCGGCCATGAGCAGCAGGATCGCCCCGATGGAGGTCCGTACGACGGCGTCGTCGGCCCACACCAGGAACAGGGTGCCGGCGACCACGCCGGCGGCGACCGCCGGGAACAGCCGCCACAGAGTGGGCCAGTGGGCGTGCCGCCGGTAGGTGGCGACGGCGAGCACATCGCCGGCGATCAGCAGCGGCAGCAGCACCCCGGTGGAGGCGCGGGCGGGCAGTACGGCGGCGAAGAGGGCCAGGCTGACCGTGTTGGCGCCGCTGATGGCGGTCTTGGAGAACCCGACGAGGAGCGCGGCGAAGGCGAGAGCGGCGAAGCCCCACCAGGTCAGGTTCCACAGTGTCATCGTGTCCATGCGGAGACCGATGCTATGTCCGGACAGCCCGTCGGGGTAAGGACCGTCTCGCCCAGTGGCCGCTGTACCGGGCGGCGCGGGGGCCGCACCGCCCGGAACGGGAGGGGCGCGGTCAGTGCCGTTCGACGAGGACCGCGCTGCCCTGCCCCACCCCCACACACATGGTCGCGAGGCCGCGCTCGGCGCCGGTGCGGCGCATGCGGTGCAGCAGGGTGGTGAGGATGCGGGCGCCGGAGCAGCCGAGCGGGTGGCCGAGGGCGATCGCGCCGCCGGAGGGGTTGACCAGCTCGGGGTCGATGCCGAGCTGGTCGACGCAGGCGAGGGCCTGCGCGGCGAACGCCTCGTTGAACTCGGCCTCCTGGATGTCGCCGATGTCCCAGCCGACGCGTGCGAGCGCCTTGCGGGTCGCGGGCACCGGGCCGATGCCCATGACGTCGGGGTGGACACCGGCGGAGGCGCCGGCGACGTAGCGGCCCATGGACTCCAGGCCCAGCTCGTGGAGGGCCTCCTCGCTGACCAGGACGAGTCCGGCAGCGCCGTCGTTCATCGGGGAGGCGTTGCCCGCGGTGACGCTGCCGCCGTCCCGGAAGACCGGCTTGAGCCTGGCGAGCTTCTCCAGGGAGGTGTCCTCGCGGATGCACTCGTCGGCGTCGACGACCACGCCGTCGGGGCGCTCCACGGGCAGCAGCTCATCGTCGAAGTGGCCGTTCTTGCGGGCGAGGGCGGCGTTGCGGTGGCTGCGCAGCGCGAACTCGTCCTGACGTTCGCGGGAGACGCCGTGGCGGGCGGCGACCTCCTCGGCGGTCTCGCCCATGGACAGCAGGCCGTGCAGGTCCTTCATCGCCGGGTTGACCAGGCGCCAGCCGAGCCGGGTGTCGTACGTCTCCATGCGGTGCGGCAGGGCGTCGTCGGGGCGGGGCAGCACGAACGGGGCGCGGCTCATGGACTCCGAGCCGCCCGCGACGACGATGTCGGCCTCGCCTGCGGCGATGGTGCGGGCGGCGGCGGTGACCGCCTCCATGCCGGAGGCGCACAGCCGGTTCACGGTGGCGCCGGGCACCGTCTCGGTCAGCCCGGCGAGCAGGGCTGCCATGCGGGCGACGTTGCGGTTGTCCTCGCCGGCCTGGTTGGCGGCGCCCCAGTACACGTCGTCGACGCGGGCGGGGTCGAGGGCGGGCAGGTCGGCGACGAGGGCGCGGATCACGGCGGCGGCGAGATCGTCGGGCCGCACGGTGGACAGGGCGCCGCGCAGCTTGCCGATGGGTGTGCGGCGGGCGGCGGCGAAGTGGACGGGACGCAACTGACAACTCCTGACCGACGACGCTGTGGACCAGCGAGCTTAATTAGCACTGCTAGTTTTGGAGTGTAGACCGCTCGGCGGCCCGCTGGGAAGCTCCGGCGGGAGCCGCCCCCGGCACCGACGGAGGAGACCATGGCCGACGCCCGTGAGCACGATCTGGACGGTACCCGCGGAACGCTCTTCGTGCGCGAGTGGCCGCACCCGCGCCCGCGCTGCCTCGCCCTGCTGGTGCACGGGTACGGCGAGCACTCGGGGCGGTACGGCGAGGTCGCGCGGGTCCTCACCGGGCACGGCGCGTCGGTGTGGGCGCCGGACCATGCCGGTCACGGCCGCTCGGCGGGCGAGCGGGTGCTCATCGAGGACTTCGAGGACGTCGTCACCGACGTGGAGTCGGTGGCCGCCAGGGCACGGGCCGCGCACCCCGGGCTGCCGCTGGTCGTGCTGGGGCACTCCATGGGCGGTCTGATCGCCGCCCGCCACGCCCAGCGGTACCGGGGCACGCTCGCCGCGCTGGTGCTGTCGGGGCCGGTGATCGGGGCGTGGCGGACGCCGGGCCGGCTGCTCGCCGCGGCGGACGCCACCGGCGCGGTGCCCGCCGTCCCGGTCAGCCCGGCCGCGCTCAGCCGCGACCCGGCGGTGGGAGCGGCGTACGCGGCGGACCCTCTGGTGTGGCACGGGCCGATGAAGCGGCCCACGCTGGAGGCGTTCGTACGCACCCTGGAGACCGTCGACAAGGGCGGTGACCTGGGCGGACTGCCGCTCCTGTGGCTGCACGGCGACGACGACCGGCTGGTGCCGCTGCCCGGCAGCCGGACCGGCGTCGAGCGGCTCGGCGGGGGCGCGCACACCGAGCGGATCTTCCCCGGCGCCCGGCACGAGGTGTTCCACGAGACCTGCAAGGAGGAGGCGTTCGCGGAACTGACGGGTTTCCTGGACCGCGTGCTGCCCCGCTAGGGCCCGGACCGGTCAGAGGGGCAGCGGCAGGTCCAGCACACGCGCGAGGGTGCGCAGGACACCGTTGTCGTTGTTGGACGGGGCGCGGTGCCGGGCCCGGCGGATCACCTCGGGGTGGGCGTTGGCCATGGCGAACGACCAGTCGGCGGCGTCCAGCATCTCCAGGTCGTTGAGGTAGTCGCCGAACACCATGGTCTGCGCGGGGGTGACACCCAGCTCGCGCTGGAGGCGGCGGACGGCGGCCCCCTTGTTCGCGGTGCGGTTCATCACGTCGACCCAGTGCTCGCCGGAGACGACGACCTGGTGGGTGCCGGCGAACGGCGCGAGCGCCGGGGCCACGGTGTGCTCGGCGGAACCGAACGTGAACAGGGCGACCTTGATGATGTCGTCGTCGACGGCGGTCACGTCGTCCACGATCCGGTGGCTCAGGTAGTACTTGCGGACCTCCGCGAGGAACGGCTCGTCGGCACGCTCGACGTACGCCGCGCTCTTGCCGCACACCACGGCCCCCACGTCCGCGCCGCCGGCCGCCGCCTCCCGCGCGGCACGGGCGATTGCGGCGGCGACGCCCGGCCGCAGCGTGTCGCTGCTCAGCTCGACGCCGTCGCGCACGACGTAGGTGCCGTTCTCGGCGATGAACACCATCCCGTCGGCGACGCCCTCGAACTCGCGGGCGAGCGTGGCGTACTGCCGTCCGCTCGCCGGGCAGAACAGCACCCCCCGTTCCCGCAGCAGCCGCAGCGCCTCGGCGAGGGCGGGGGGCGCGTTCTTCGCGTCGTCGAGGAGCGTTCCGTCCATGTCGGTGACGACGAGCCGTATGTCGGCCCGCGCCTCGGCGCCGCGGGGGCCTGCGCCGGTGGACGAGGGGGCGTGCGAGTAGGGCATGTGCTCTTTCCGGTACGGGGGGACTGCCCCGCCAGCTTATGCGGCGGCCCTGTCCGCCCGGTGGTCGGCGCCGGTGGGGGCGGGCCGGGACCGTGCTGCGCCGGCGCCGAGGGAACCGGCCGCGACGACGACTCCGGCGAGGGCGAGCCCGTCGCCCGCCCACAGCGCTGTGACGCCGCCGTGCCCGGAGTCGACCGTCGGCCCGCCGAGCCACGCGCCGAGCGCGCCGCCGACGTCGAAGGCGGCACCGCGGACGGGGACCGTCCGGAGGGTGGAGCGCCGGCCGGGGAACGTGCCGAGCGGCACCCCGAGGACATCGGCGGCGGCCGGCCCGCCGGACATCGGCGCGACGGCACCGGCTTTCCGGTTCTCGGCCACCATGCCCAAGACCCCGTTTGCCCGGACAAGGTGATCACGGGACGGCACAATGGGCGGGGCGGGCAGGCACGGCCGGGACGCGGGAGCGGGCCGGGGCTGCCGGGCAGCACGGCAGGACGGAGGAGGACGTATGACCACCCTTGCCGACCCGGTGCCGGGCGGACGGCCCGGGGACGTCGCCCGGGCCGCCGCGCTCAGCGGCGAACTCTCCGGACGGGGCGTGCACGGGATCGTGCTGTCGTACGTCGACACCGCGGGCATCGGCCGGGTCAAGACCGTGCCGACGGCGAAGCTGCCCGCCGTCGCCGCGCGCGGCGTCGGCATGTCACCGGTGTTCGACACCTTCCTCGCGCACGACGCCATCGTCACCACCGATGTCCTCGGCTCCCCCGACGGCGACCTGAGGCTCTTCCCCGACCTGGAGCAGCTGGTGGCGCTGGCCGCGCAGCCCGGCTGGGCGTGGGCGCCGGTCGACCGCATCACCCAGGACGGCACACGGCACCCCGGGTGCAGCCGCACCGTGCTGCGCCGCGTCGTCGCCGACGCCGCCGAGCGGTACGGCCTGGAGTTCCGCGCGGGCATCGAGATCGAGTGGGTGTACGGCCGCGGCGACACACCCTGCGACACATTCGTACCGGCGACGACCGGTCCGGCGTACGGGGCGACCCGGCAGGTCGAGGTCAGCGCCTGCACCGCCGAGCTGCTGGCCGCGCTCGCCGCGCAGGGTGTGGACGTCGACCAGCTGCATCCCGAGTACGCGCCCGGCCAGTTCGAGCTGTCCGTGGGCGCGCTGGACCCGGTCGCGGCGGCCGACCGCAGTGTCCTGGTGCGGCAGACCGTGCGCGCGGTGGCGCAGCGGCACGGCCTGCGGGTGTCCTTCTCCCCCGCCGTCACCCCGGGCACCGTCGGCAACGGCGGGCACGTCCACCTGTCCGCGCGGCGCGACGGCGTCGGCCTGCACAGCGGAGGCGACCGCCGCCACGGCATGACCGCCGACGGCGAGTCGTTCACCGCGGGCATCCTCGCGCGGCTGCCCGCGCTGCTGGCGGTGACCGCGCCCAGCCCGGCCAGCTATCTGCGGCTGAAGCCGTCCCGGTGGGCGGGCGTGTTCACCGCGTGGGGGCTGGAGACCCGCGAGTGCGCGGTACGGGTGATCGCCGGCGCGGCGGGCGACCGGGACCGCGAGGCCAATGTGGAGGTCAAACCCGTCGACCTGGCCGCCAACCCGTATCTCGCGCTGGCCTGTCTGATCGCCGCCGGTGTGGACGGCCTGGCCCGCAACGCCGTACTGCCGCCGGAGGTCACCGGTGACCCGGCGCTGCTCACGCAGGAGGAGGCCGCGGCGCTGGGCGTCGCACGGCTGCCCGAGTCCCTGCCGCAGGCCGTCGAGGCGTTCCGCGCCGACCCGGTGCTGCGGGAGGCGCTCGGCCCGGTCCTCGCCGACGCCGTGACCGCCGTGCGCGAGGGTGAGAGCGCGGCCGTCGACGGCTGGGACGAGGAGCGGATCGCGGCCGCCTACCGGTGGACGTACTGACATGGGCGGCCCCGTCGAGGAGGAGCTGGCCGCGCTGCGGCTCGCCGACCACCACTGTCACGGCGTGACCCGGCACGACCTGGACCGGGACGGCTTCGAGGCGCTGCTCGGCGAGGGCGGCCGATGGCCCGGCAGCGGCATCTCCCCTTTTGACACACCGCTCGGCGTCGCCGTGCGCCGGCACTGCGCGCCGCTGCTGGACCTGCCGAGGCACGCGCCCGCCGACGTGTATCTGGAGCGTCGGGCCGAGCTGGGCGCGGCCGAGGTCAACCGCCGTTTCCTCGCTGCCTCGCACACCGGGGAGCTGTGCGTGGACACCGGGTACGCGCCGCCCGGCGCGACCGTCCCGGCGGAGCTGGCGGAACTGGCCGGGGGGCGGGCCTTCGAGGTCGTACGGCTGGAGAGCGTCGCCGAGGCGGTCGCGGCGCGCGGTGTGGAGCCCGATGAGTACGAGGGCGCCGTCCGGGCGGCGGCCGAGGAGGCGGTCGGCCGTCCCGGCGTGGTCGCGGTGAAGTCGGTGGCCGCCTACCGCACCGGCTTCGACCTTGACCCGCGGCGGCCGACTCCGGCGATGGTCGCCGCGGCGGCCCGGCACTGGCTGACCGCGGGGGGCCGGCGTCTCGCCGACCCGGTGCTGCAACGGCATCTGCTGTGGACGGCGGTGGACCTGGGGCTGCCGCTCCAACTGCACGCAGGGCTCGGCGACAGCGACGTCCGCCTGCACCGGACGGACCCCACGCTGCTGACGGACTGGCTGCATCTGACCGCAGGAACGATTCCGGTGCTGCTGCTGCACTGCTGGCCCCACCATCGGCAGGCCGCCTACCTCGCTGCGGTGTTCGAACAGGTCCATCTGGACGTGGGTCTGACGCTGCATCACGTCGGTCCGGGCCGGGCGCGGACGATCCTCGCCGAGGCCCTGGAGATCACCCCGTTCCGCAAGCTGCTGTACAGCTCCGACGCGTGCGGTCCGGCCGAGTTCTACGCCCTGGGCGCGCTGGCGTTCCGGCGGGGGCTGGGCGGGCTGTTGCAGGACCTCGTCGACGCGGACGAGCTGTCCCTGCCCGACGCGCTGCGGATCGCCCGGTGGGCGGGCGCGGAGAACGCCCGCCGGGTCTACCGGTTTCCCGCCGTCTCCTGAAAGTATGATCGAACAATGTCAGACATGACCGAAACCACGCCCGGCTGGCTGTCGTCCGACGACCTGGAGCAGGCGCGGGCCCGGATGCCGATCCTGTACGTCGAGGCCGTGCCCGTGCGGGTCGACGACAGCGGTGAAGTCACCAGCATCGGCCTGCTGTTGCGGATCGGTCCGGACGGAACGGTCAGCCGTACGCTCGTCTCGGGGCGGGTGCTGCACCACGAGCGGGTCCGTGACGCGCTGCTGCGGCATCTGGAGAAGGACCTCGGCCCGGTGGCGCTGCCCCGCATCCCGGCCTCGCTACAGCCGTTCACGGTGGCGGAGTACTTCCCGACAGCGGGTATCACGCCGTATCACGACCCGCGTCAGCACGCGGTGTCCCTCGCCTACATCGTGCCGGTGACCGGGGACTGCCGGCCCCGGCAGGACGCCCTGGACCTGGTGTGGTTCAGCCCGCACGAGGCGGCGTCGGCGGCGGTGCAGAGCGAGATGCCGGGCGGGCACGGTTTCCTGCTGCGCCAGGCTCTCGGCCATCTGGGCGTGCCGCACTGAGCGCGGAGGCCGGTCGTCGGCCTCGGGACGCGGACGGGCCGCCCGTTTCCCTTCCGGGAGCGGGCGGCCCGTCGTCTGCGTGTGATCAGACGAGGTCGAACCGGTCGAGGTTCATGACCTTGTCCCAGGCGGCGACGAAGTCCTGGACGAACTTCTCCTTGGCGTCGTCGCTCGCGTACACCTCGGCGAGGGCGCGCAGTTCGGAGTTGGAGCCGAAGACCAGGTCGGCGCGGCTGCCGGCCCACTTCAGCTCGCCGGTGGCCGCGTCGCGGCCCTCGAACGTGGTCTGGTCCTCGCTGGTCGCCTTCCACGTCGTGCCCAGGTCGAGCAGGTTGACGAAGAAGTCGTTGGTGAGGGCGCCGGGCGTGCTGGTGAAGACACCGAGCTGCGACTGCTGGTGGTTGGCGCCCAGCACGCGCAGGCCGCCGACGAGGACGGTCATCTCGGGCGCGCTCAGGCTGAGCAGGTTGGCCCGGTCGAGGAGCAGGTACTCGGCGGGCAGCCGGTTGCCCTTGCCGAGGTAGTTGCGGAAGCCGTCCGCGGTCGGCTCCAGCGCGGCGAACGACTCGGCGTCGGTGTGCTCCTCGGTCGCGTCCACACGGCCCGGGGTGAACGGCACCTCGATGTCGAAGCCGGCGTCCTTGGCGGCCTTCTCCACGGCGGCGCAGCCACCGAGGACGATGAGGTCGGCCAGGGACACCTTGCGGGCGGAGGCGGCGTTGAAGTCCCGCTGCACGCCCTCCAGGGTGCGCAGCACGAGCGCGAGCTGGTCGGGGTCGTTGACCTCCCAGTTGCGCTGCGGCTCCAGGCGGATGCGGGCGCCGTTGGCGCCGCCCCGCTTGTCGCTGGCGCGGAACGTGGACGCCGACGCCCAGGCGGTGGTCACCAGCTGGGAGACGGTCAGGCCGGAGTCCAGCAGCTTCGCCTTCAGCGTGGCGATGTCGTCGGCGTCGATGACCTCGCCCTCCCGCTCGGGCAGCGGGTCCTGCCACAGCAGGGTCTCCTCCGGGACCTCCGGGCCGAGGTACAGCGACTTCGGGCCCATGTCACGGTGGGTCAGCTTGTACCAGGCGCGGGCGAAGGCGTCCGCGAACTCGTCCGGGTTCTCGTAGAACCGGCGGGAGATCGGCTCGTAGACCGGGTCGAAGCGCAGCGCCAGGTCGGTGGTGAGCATCGTCGGGCGGTGCTTCTTCTGCGGGTCGTGGGCGTCCGGGATGATCTCCGGGGCGTCCTTGGCGACCCACTGCTTGGCACCGGCCGGGGACTCGGTCAGCTCGTACTCGTACTCGAAGAGGTTCTTGAAGAACCCGTTGCTCCACCGGGTCGGCGTCGTGGTCCAGGTGACCTCCAGGCCGGAGGTGATGGTGTCCGGGCCCTTGCCGCTGCGGAAGGTGGACTTCCAGCCGAGGCCCTGCTCCTCCATGGAGGCGGCCTCCGGGTCGTTGCCGACGTGGTCGGCGGGGCCGGCGCCGTGGGTCTTGCCGAAGGTGTGGCCGCCGGCGATGAGGGCGACGGTCTCCTCGTCGTTCATCGCCATCCGGCGGAACGTCTCACGGATGTCGCGGGCGGCGGCGATCGGGTCGGGGTTGCCGTTGGGGCCCTCGGGGTTGACGTAGATGAGGCCCATCTGGACGGCGCCGAGCGGGTTCTCCAGCTCACGGTCGCCGCTGTAGCGCTTGTCGTCGAGCCAGGTGGTCTCGGGACCCCAGTAGACGTCCTCCTCCGGCTCCCACACGTCCTCGCGTCCGCCGCCGAAGCCGAAGGTCTTGAAGCCCATCGTCTCCAGCGCCACGTTGCCGGCGAGGATCAGCAGGTCGGCCCAGGACAGGCTCTGGCCGTACTTCTTCTTCACCGGCCACAGCAGGCGGCGGGCCTTGTCGAGGTTGGCGTTGTCCGGCCAGCTGTTCAGCGGGGCGAACCGCTGCTGGCCGGCGCCGGCGCCGCCGCGGCCGTCGCTGATGCGGTAGGTGCCGGCGCTGTGCCAGGCCATACGGACGATCAGCGGGCCGTAGTGGCCGAAGTCTGCGGGCCACCAGTCCTGCGAGGTGGTCAGCACCTCGGCGATGTCCCGTTTCACGGCCGGAAGGTCGAGGCTCTTGAAGGCTTCGGCGTAGTCGAAGTCCTCACCGAGCGGGTTGGCCGCCGGGGGGTTCTTCGCGAGGATCTTCAGGTTGAGGCGCTCGGGCCACCACTGGCGGTTGCCACCGCCCTGGGTGGGGTGCAGGGCGCGCCCGTGCGCGACCGGGCAGCCGCCCTCCCCTTCGCTCTTGGCGTCGGTGACGATCGCATCGGGGTTCTCAGCCATGGGATTCCTTCCGGACTCACATATGGATCTGCGTATCAGGAACTGCCGGCGGTGGAACGTGCGGAACAGGAGGGGCACAGGCCCCAGTAGATGACCTCGGCCTCGTCGACGGCGAAGCCGCGGTCGTCGGAGGCGGTCAGACACGGCGCGTGGCCGACCGCGCAGTCCACGTCGGCGACGGCACCGCACGACCTGCACACGAGGTGATGGTGGTTGTCGCCGACGCGCCCCTCGAACCGGGCGGGGCTGCCCGGCGGCTCCAGCCGCCGTACCAGCCCGGCCGCGGTGAGCGCGTGCAGCGCGTCGTACACCGCCTGCAGCGTGATGTGGCCGACGCGGGTGCGCACCCCGGAGGCGATGGCCTCCACATCGAGGTGGTCACCGGCGCGCACCGTCTCCAGCAGCGCGACCCGGGCGGCCGTCACCCGCAGGCCGGCACCGCGCAGCTCTTCGGCGGTGGTGGCCGGCTCGGACGAGGTCATGCGGCGAACCTACCCTCATAAACACGAATGATTCAAGGAAACGAACCATGCAAGTTTGAAATCACCGGTGTGGGTGATGCCAGCGGCCCGCGGCTCGGGGGCCGCGTTCCGCACGGCGCGGCTCGTCGAGGGGTGCGGCGCAGCTCACCGGGCCGCAAGGGGTGGAGGGAACGAGTGGAGGGGGCTGCCCGGTCGACTGAGCGGGCGGGGCCGGACCGGCGGGCGCACACGAAAAAGGGCCCCCGCGGACTTCCGTCCGCGAGGACCCTTCGCTGTCGGGACGACAGGATTTGAACCTGCGACCCCTTGACCCCCAGTCAAGTGCGCTACCAAGCTGCGCCACGTCCCGATGCCCGTCTGACCTGGGCTTTCCCCTGGCCGAACGTGCAGGGAAACAATACCGCACTCGGGTCGGTGGTCGCGCACCCCTTTTCCGCCGGGTCCCGGCACGGCCCGTGCCGTGCGGTGCGGCACCGTCCGTCGCGGGCCCCGCGCGGCCGCGTCCGTGGAGCGCCGCGGCAGCCGGAGCCCCCTCCGCTCCGGCTGCCGTCGCCGCTGTCGGATCATGCCACGGCCCACTGACAACGCCCCCGGGTCCGCCGACGGCCCGGATCAGGCGCCGGGCGGGCGGCCCAGGTCCGGGTAGGCGTCCAACAGGCGCGGCGGGACGGCCTGGCGCCAGGAGTCGGCGAGGATGTCCCGCAGCTCGTCCTCGTCCTCCAGCGCCGCCAGGCGGGCCCGCACCCAGGCGAACTGCGCCTCGTGGTCGGCGATCCAGAACTTCTCCGGCTCGGCCAGGACCAGTTCGTCGCGCTCCTCCTTGGGGCAGCGCACCGCCATGGACGTCTCGTCCTCGGGCAGCGTCGCGAACATCTTCCCCGCCACCCGGAACGTCGGCATGCTCCAGGCGATCTTCTCGGACGTGTCGGGCAGGGACAGGGCGACACGGCGTACGTCTTCGGCATCCGGCATGGTCGGCACCGTAGCCGCTGCCACTGACAACGGGCCGCCCCGGCTCATGTCCGCGCAGCGCCCCCCGTCACGCCCCCACGTACTCCGCCAGATGCCGCCCGGTCAGCGTCGCCCGGGAGGCGACCAGGTCGGCCGGGGTGCCCTCGAAGACGACACGGCCGCCGTCGTGGCCGGCGCCGGGGCCGAGGTCGATGATCCAGTCGGCGTGCGCCATGACGGCCTGATGGTGCTCGACGACCACGACCGACCTGCCGGAGTCCACCAGCCGGTCCAGCAGGCCGAGGAGCTGCTCCACGTCGGCGAGATGCAGGCCGGTCGTCGGCTCGTCGAGGACGTACACGCCGCCCTTCTCCCCCATCTGCGTGGCGAGCTTCAGCCGCTGCCGCTCACCGCCGGAGAGCGTGGTCATGGGCTGCCCGAGGGTGAGATAGCCGAGACCGACGTCCGACATCCGTTCGAGGATGCGGTGCGCGGCGGGTGTACGGGCCTCACCGGACGCGAAGAACTCCTCCGCCTCCGTCACCGGCATCGCGAGCACCTCGCTGATGTCCCGCCCGCCGAGCCGGTACTCCAGCACCGAGGCCTGGAACCGCTTGCCCGCGCACTCCTCGCACGTGGTGGCCACGCCCGCCATCATCGCGAGGTCGGTGTAGATCACGCCGGCGCCGTTGCAGGTGGGGCAGGCGCCCTCGGAGTTCGCGCTGAACAGGGCCGGCTTGACGCCGTTGGCCTTGGCGAAGGCCTTGCGGATCGGGTCGAGCAGCCCGGTGTACGTCGCCGGGTTGCTGCGCCGCGAGCCGCGGACGGGCGACTGGTCGATGGTGACGACGCCGGCGTCGGCCGGGATGGAGCCGTGCACCAGGGAACTCTTGCCGGAGCCTGCGACGCCGGTGACGACGACCAGCACCCCGAGCGGGATGTCCACGTCGACGTTGCGCAGGTTGTGGGTGGTCGCTCCGCGGATCGGCAGGGCGCCGGTCGGCTCGCGGACGGTGTCCTTGACCTTCGCCCGGTCGTCGAGGTGGCGGCCGGTGACGGTGCCGCTGGTGCGCAGCCCGTCCACGGTGCCCTCGTAGCAGACGGTGCCGCCGGCGGTGCCGGCGCCGGGGCCGAGGTCGACGACATGGTCGGCGATGGCGATGACCTCGGGTTTGTGCTCGACCACGAGGACCGTGTTGCCCTTGTCGCGCAGCCGCAGCAGCAGATCGTTCATCCGCTGGATGTCGTGCGGGTGGAGCCCGATCGTGGGCTCGTCGAAGACGTAGGTGACATCGGTGAGGGACGAGCCGAGGTGGCGGATCATCTTCACGCGCTGCGCCTCGCCGCCGGACAGGGTGCCCGACGGCCGGTCCAGGGCGAGATAGCCGAGGCCGATCTCCACGAACGAGTCGAGGGTCTGCCCGAGCGCGGTCAGCAGCGGCGCCACCGACGGCTCGCGCAGCCCGCGCACCCACTCGGCGAGGTCCCTGATCTCCATGGCGCAGGCGTCGGCGATGCTGATGCCCTCGATCCTGGAGGAGCGGGCCAGCGCGGTCAGGCGGGTGCCGTCGCACTCGGGGCAGGTGGCGAAGGTGACGGCCCGGTCGACGAAGGCGCGGATGTGCGGCTGCATCGACTCGCGGTCCTTGGACAGGATCGTCTTCTGAAGCTTCGGGATCAGACCCTCGTAGGTCAGGTTGACGCCGTTGATCTTCACCTTGACGGGTTCGCGGTAGAGGAAGTCGTGCCGTTCCTTCTTGGTGTAGCGGCGGATCGGCTTGTCCGGGTCGAAGAAGCCGGACTCGCGGATGACCCGCACCACCCAGCCGTCGCCGGTGTAGGCGGGGATGGTGAAGGGGTCCTCGTTCAGCGACTTGGAGTCGTCGTAGAGCTGGGTGAGGTCGATGTCGGTGACGGTGCCGCGGCCCTCGCAGCGGGTGCACATGCCGCCGGTGCGGCTGAAGGTGACCTTCTCGGTGCGGGTCCTGTCGGCGCCCCGGTCGACGGTGAGTCCGCCGCTGGCGCTGACTGTGGCCACGTTGAAGGAGAACGCGCCGGGCGGTCCGATGTGCGGCTCGCCCAGCCGGGAGTAGAGGATGCGCAGCATCGCGGTGGCGTCGGTGGCGGTGCCGACGGTGGAGCGCGGGTCGCTGCCCATCCGCTGCTGGTCGACGATGATCGCGGTGGTCAGGCCGTCGAGGACGTCGACCTCGGGGCGGGCCAGACTCGGCATGAAGCCCTGCACGAAGGCGCTGTACGTCTCGTTGATGAGGCGCTGCGACTCGGCGGCGATCGTGTCGAACACCAGGGAGCTCTTGCCGGAGCCGGAGACGCCCGTGAAGACGGTCAGCCGGCGTTTGGGGATCTCGACGTCGACGTCCTTGAGGTTGTTCTCCCGGGCGCCGTGCACGCGGATCAGGTCGTGGCTGTCGGCGATGTGCTGTGCCGATGCCTGCGGCGTGCTCCTCGTGGCCTTGCTCATCGTCTCTCCCCGTCTCGCCGGTCCGCCGGCGGGTCCGGCGGAGCGTCCAGCGTCACGCTAGCGCCGTACCGCCGGGCCCCGCTTCTCCGTTCCTGACCGGTTCTCCGCCGCCCGCGGGCCGGGCCCGCCGAGGTGCTTGAAGTACAGGGTGGTGGGCCGCAGCACGCCGCCCGGGTCGGCCGCGTAGTCGGGGATCGTCCCGGCGCGGGTCCAGCCGGTGCCGGCGTAGAGGCGTTCGGCGGGGCTGCCGGTCTCCGTGTCGAGGTGCAGCAGCGTGATGCCGGCGTCGGCGGCGGCCCGCTCGGCGGTGGCCAGCAGTGCCCGCCCGAGGCCCTGCCCGCGGGCGTCGCGGTGCACCATCAGCTTCACCAGTTCGGCGCGGTGCCGGCTGTTGGGCTTGTCGGGGAAGGCGAGGCTGACGGTGCCGACGACACGGGGTCCGTCGTACGCCGCCCAGACGGCGAGCCGGCCGGCGGCGGCCTCGGCGGCCCGGCCGCGCCACCAGGCCTCGGCCCGCTCGCGGTCGAGGCCGGCGAGGAAGCCGATCGAGGCGCCCCCGGCGACCGTGTCCATGAGCAGCGCGGCCAGCCGCCCGGCGTGCTCCTCGATGCGCGGGGCGTCCAGTGCTTCGACGACGGTCACGGCCGTACCACCGCCAGCAGATACCGGGCCCGTGCGGTGCCCGTGGAGCGGAACCGGGTCGGCCCCCACACCCGCATCCGCAGACAGTCGCCGCTCTCCAGCCGGTGCGCGGTCTCCTGCACGGTGACCTCCAGGTCGCCGTCCAGCACCCAGATGTGCTGCTCCAGGCCGGCGACGGGCGGCCGGTCGTAGGCGAGGTCGGCGCCCGGGGCGAGCCGGCCCTCGACGAGTTCGCCGCGCAGCCCGGCGTGCGGCGGCGACACCGAGCGCCGTACGAAACCGGAGGCGCGGTCCTGCCACACCGGCTGGTCGGCGGCCCGCACGACCGGCGCGGGTTCCGCCTCCACCTCGCTGAGCAGCTGGGACATGGTGCGGCCGTAGACATGGCAGAGCCGGTTGAGGACGGCGGCGGTGGGGCTGATCTCGGCGCGTTCGGCGCGGGACAGCGTGGAGCGGCTGACACCGCTGCGGTCCGCCAGCTCACCCAGCGACCAGCCGTGCCGGGCACGCAGTTCGGCCAGCCGGGCGGCCAGGCGGGCGTCGACCGGGTCGGGGGCGGTGGCCTCCGGAGGGGCGACGGATCTCATATCCGGGACGGTATCCCGGATATGAGACGGCCGGGTTACGGAAACCTCACACGGCGCCGCTGAGCCACGTACCTCTCCCGCCGCCGCCGACCGGCCGCCGGGACCACACCCTGGCGCTGAGCCACGTACCTCTCCCACCGCCGCCGACCGGCCGCCGGGACCACACCCTGGCGCTGAGCCACGTACCTCTCCCACCGCCACCGACCGGCCGCCGGGGCCGTACCGCGTCAGCCGCCCGCCGCCTCCGTCAGCGCGTCGAGCACGGGCCGGATCAGCGGGTGCCCCTCGGCACCGCGGCGTACGGCGGCGAAGACCCGGCGTGTCGGCGCCACCCCGTCGACGGGGCGGACCACGACCCCGCCGAGGTCCATGCCGCGCAGCGCGGACCGCGGCACGAGCGCCACGCCCGCATCGGCCGAGGCGAGGGCGACGACGGCACGGAAGTCGTCGGAGGAGTGCTCCATGCGCGGCTGGAACCCGGCGCTCTCGCAGGCCAGGACGACCACGTCATGGCAGGGGTTGCCCGGGTAGGGGCCGATCCACGGGTCCTTGGCCAGCTCGGCGAGGGGCACCTGGTCCGCGTCGGCGAGCCGGTGGTGCACGGGCACGACCGCGTCGAACGGCTCCGCGTACAGCGGGACATGCGTGAGCCGCGGGTCGTCGGCGGGGGGCGCCCCGCGGTACTCGACGGCCACGGCGACGTCCACCTGCCGGTCCAGGACCATCGGCAGGCTGGCGTCGCCCTCCGCGTCCCGCACCCGGATCCTTGTGCCGGGCGCGGTGCGGGCGAGCGTCGCCACCGCCGGGGCGACGACCAGGGCGATGCCGGTGGCGAACGCGGCGACGGTGACCGTGCCCGCCTCGCCGGAGCTGTACGCGGCGAGTTCGGCCTCGGCGCGCTCCAGCTGGGCGAGGACGGCGTTGGTGTGGCTGAGCAGGATCTCGCCGGCCGGGGTGAGCCGTACCCCCTTGGCGCTGCGCTCGACCAGGCGGTGCCCGGTCTCCTGCTCCAGCGCGGTCAGCTGCTGCGAGACGGCCGACGGGGTGAGGTACAGCGCGGCGGCAGCGGCGGTCACCGTGCGATGGTCGGCCACCGCACGGAGGATGTGCAGCCGCCGCGCTTCGATCACGCCTCGATTGTCTCAGCTCAGGCGGACAGCTCCGCACGCGCGGCGACGAACGCGTCCACGGCCCGGTTCACGTCGTCGGTGGAGTGCGCCGCGGACAGCTGAACGCGGATACGGGCCTGGCCCTGCGGGACGACCGGGTAGGAGAAGCCGATCACGTACACGCCGCGCTCCAGCAGCAGCTCCGCCATCCGGCCGGCCTTCGCCGCGTCGCCGATCATCACGGGGGCGATGGCGTGGTCGCCGGGGAGGATGTCGAATCCCTCCTCGGTCATCCGGCGGCGGAACAGCGCGGTGTTGGCGGCGAGCCTCTCCCGCAGGTCGCCCGCCGACTCCAGCAGGTCGAGGACCTTCAGCGAGGCCGCGGCGATCACCGGGGCGAGCGTGTTGGAGAACAGGTACGGCCGGGACCGCTGCCGCAGCAGGGCGACGATCTCGGCGCGGGCGGCGACATAGCCGCCGGAGGCGCCGCCGAGGGCCTTGCCGAGGGTGCCGGTGATGATGTCGACACGGTCCTGGACGCCGTGCAGTTCGGGCGTGCCGCGGCCGGTGGGGCCGACGAAGCCGACCGCGTGCGAGTCGTCGACCATGACCATCGCGTCGTAGCGGTCGGCGAGGTCGCAGATCTCGCGCAGCGGGGCGACGTAGCCGTCCATGGAGAACACACCGTCGGTGACGATGAGCCGGCGGCGAGCGGACTGCGCCTCCTTCAGCTGGCGCTCCAGGTCGTCCAGGTCACGGTTGGCGTAGCGGAAGCGGCGGGCCTTGGACAGGCGGATGCCGTCGATGATGGAGGCGTGGTTGAGGGCGTCGGAGATGACGGCGTCCTCCTCGCCGAGGAGGGTCTCGAAGACACCGCCGTTGGCGTCGAAGCAGGAGGAGTACAGGATCGTGTCCTCCTGGCCGAGGAACGCCGACAGGCGGGCCTCCAGCTCCTTGTGGACCTCCTGGGTGCCGCAGATGAAGCGGACGGAGGCCATGCCGTAGCCCCAGCGGTCCAGGGCCTCGTGGGCAGCGGCGATGACCTCGGGGTGGTCGGCGAGGCCGAGGTAGTTGTTGGCGCAGAAGTTGAGGACCTCGCCGGGCCGGCCGCCGGCGGTGACGTTGACGGTCGCGGACTGCGGGGTGTCGATGACGCGTTCGGGCTTGTGCAGGCCGGCGGCGCGGATCTCGTCGAGGGTGGCGCGCAGGTCGTCGCGCACGGAGTCGAACATCGGGTGCTCCGGGTTCTCGGAAGGCTCAGCAGGGAAGCAGGGAACGGGGCGGTGATTCACGCGGTCCAGTCGAGGATGACCTTGCCGCCCTTGCCGCCGGCCGCGTCGGCGAACGCCGCCTCGTGGTCGCGGTGGCTGTAGCGGCCGGTGATCACGGGGGCGAGGTCGAGGCCGCCTTCGAGGAGGACGGTCATGGCGTACCAGGTCTCGTACATCTCACGGCCGTAGATGCCCTTGAGGGTGATCATCGAGGTGACGATGCGCGCCCAGTCGACGGGGAACTCCTCGGCGGGCAGGCCGAGCATGGCGATCTTCCCGCCGTGCGTCATGTTGGCGATCATCTCGCGCAGCGCGGCGGGGTTGCCGGACATCTCCAGGCCGACGTCGAAGCCTTCGCGCAGGCCGAGTTCGCGCTGGCCGTCGGCGATGGTGGTGCGGGAGACGTCCAGGGCGAGGCCGGCGCCGAGCTTGCGGGCGAGGTCGAGGCGTTCCTCGCTGACGTCGGTGACGACGACATGGCGGGCGCCGGCGTGCTTGGCGACGGCGGCGGCCATCAGGCCGATGGGGCCGGCGCCGGTGATCAGCACGTCCTCGTTGACGAGGGGGAAGGACAGCGCGGTGTGCACGGCGTTGCCGAACGGGTCGAAGATCGCCGCGACGTCCAGGTCGACCTGGACCCGGTGCACCCACACATTGGAGGCGGGCAGGGATACGTACTCGGCGAACGCGCCGTCGCGGCCGACACCGAGGCCGACGGTGGCACGGCACAGGTGGCGGCGTCCGGCGAGGCAGTTGCGGCACTTGCCGCACACGAGGTGCCCCTCGCCGCTGACCAGGTCGCCGGGCTTGATGTCGGTGACGTCGCGGCCGGTGTCGACGACCTCGCCGACGAACTCGTGCCCGACGACGAGGGGGGTGCTGATGGTCTGCTGGGCCCAGCCGTCCCAGTTCCGGATGTGCAGGTCGGTGCCGCAGATACCGGTGCGCAGCACCTTGATGAGGACATCGCCCGGCCCGACGGCGGGCTCGGGGACGTCGATGAGCCAGAGCCCGGGCTCCGCCTTCTGCTTGACCAGCGCCTTCACCGCTACGGCTCCCTGGAGGTGCGTTCCCGGGCGCGGGCAGGCCGAAGCGCCCCGTGTCCGGGAGAGAAGTGGAATCGTGCAGCAATCTGCCGCACGCCGCCCGCCCGGGTCCATCGAGGTTTTCTTAAGCGCCGCCTCAGCTTTCCTTCACACCGGCTGACCTGCGACGACAGGGGCATCGCAGGGCCGTTCGAGTGGGGGTGCCGCAGGGCCGGGCGCGGCGTTCGGGTGAGACACGGCAGCCGCGCGGAACTCCGGCGGGGCGGGGGCGCGCACAGCCCGCGATACGGCGTCCGAGCGAGGCGCGCTCCGGCGCGACCGCCGTACGGGTGAGGGTCGCGCGGCGCGCGGTACGGCGTACGGGCGGGAGGCGCGGACCCCGTGCCGCCGTCGTGCCGGGGCGGCGCGGACAGGCACGCGGCGCGGCGCCCTGGCGGCGGCGGGGGGGCGTCGCGGCCCGCGACGGTCACAGGATGGGCAGTCCGTCGGCGGCGCTGCGTTCCAGCCGGGCGACGAGGTCCGCGGCGGACGCCTTGATGGTCTCCAGCCCGGCCTTCCCCCAGGGCCGGGGAGCGAGGTCGGCGACGCTCACCGTGCCGAGGACGGTGCCGGTGGAGTCGATCAGCGGGGCGCCCAGATAGGAGCGGATGCCGTAGTCGTCGACGACGGGGTTGCCGGCGAAGCGCGGATAGTCGCGGACGTCCTCCAGGGCCAGGGCGCGGCGCCGTACGACGACGTGCGGGCAGTACCCGTGGTCGCGGGGCAGGGTCCGGCCGAGCTGCGGCCCGGGCGGCTCGCCCGGCACGGGCGGGGGCGGCGGCGGGGTGCGCAGACCGGCGAAGAACTGCCCTTCCCCTCCGGGGAAGTTGACCATCGCGTACGGCGCTCCGGTCAGGTCGGCGAGATGCTCGGCGAAGGAGTCCAGCGCGGGCTCGGGCCGCTCCCCCAGCCCGAGCAGCCGCAGCCGGGCCAGCCGGGCGGGGGCCTCGCGGTCCTCCGGGGTGACCAGCAGCCGGCCGGCGGGGCGCGGCGGGTCGTAGCTCATGACGGGGCTCCGGGCTGGTACAGGGCGGCGCCGTGGCCGGTGGCGGGGGCGGCGGGGGCGTGCGCGATGAGGTGCCGTACGAGGGTCAGCAGGGTCTGCACACCGGACGCGGAGATCCGGGCGTCGCAGCGGACGACGGGGATCTCCGGGTCGAGGTCGATCGCGGCGCGCACCTCTTCGGGGTCGTAGCGGTAGGCGCCGTCGAACTCGTTGATCGCGACGATGAAGCCGAGGCCGCGTTCCTCGAAGAAGTCGACGGC
The DNA here is from genome assembly GCF_023072675.1 of Streptomyces sp. XM83C. Taxonomy (GTDB): domain Bacteria; phylum Actinomycetota; class Actinomycetes; order Streptomycetales; family Streptomycetaceae; genus Streptomyces; species Streptomyces thermocoprophilus. The sequence goes on along the minus strand of NZ_JALLGL010000092.1, from coordinate 1,283 downwards.
GGCGAAGCACTCCTCCAGGCGCCGGGTGTCGGCGAGGATCACCGCGCCGAGGGCGCCCTCGCACAGTTCGTCCCACATGAACCAGAACCGTTCCTGGCCGGGCGTGCCGAACAGGTACAGCACATGCTCGGCGTCGAGGGTGATGCGGCCGAAGTCCATGGCGACGGTGGTCTCGACCTTGTTCTCGATGCCGTCGAGGTTGTCGGTCGCGGCGCTCACCGTGGTCAGCAGCTCCTCGGTGCTGAGCGGCGCGATCTCGCTGACGGCTCCGACGAAGGTGGTCTTGCCGACTCCGAAGCCGCCCGCCACCAGGATCTTCAGCGCGGTCGGGAACGGGTCGCCGTCGTGGGCGGTTTCAGAGCTGTCGTCGTAGTCCATCGAGCACTGCCTCCAGAAGAGCCCGGTCGGTGGGGTGGTCTTGGAACGCGGGGGGCTTGGTGGTGAGGGCCCCGCAGTCGACGAGGTCGGACAGCAGCACCTTGGTCACCGCCGCCGGCAGCTTCAGATGCGCGGCGACCTCGGCCACCGGCTTCGGCACGCGGCACAGGTCGAGTGCCTGCGCGTGCTCGGGGCCGAGATAGCCGAGCGGGGTGGCGCCGGTGGCCATCACCTGCGACAGCAGGTCCAGCGCGACGGTGGGCTCGGTGCGGCCGTTGCTGACGGTGAAGGGCCGCACGAGTCGTCCGGCCGCGTCGTCGAGCCAGGGCCCGTCGCCGGCCGCGGCCACGCTCAAGGCCTCATCACCGAGGGTTCGGCCGCGTGCTGGCGGGGCGCTGTCACCAGATAGGGCCGCACGCTCTTGACCAGCATCGCCATCTCGTAGCCGAGCACGGCGGCGTCGGCCTCGCGGCCGGCGAGCACGGCGAGGCAGGTGCCGGAGCCGGCGGTGGTGACGAACAGCAGCATCGAATCGAGTTCGACGACGACCTGCCGTACGTCGCCGCCGTCGCCGAAGCGGACGCCGGCACTGCGGCCGAGGGAGTACAGGCCGGAGGCCAGGGCGGCCATGTGGTCGGCGCTGTCGGGGTCGAGACCGTGCACGGACTTCACGAGTCCGTCGCTGGACAGCAGGACGGCGCTGGTGGTGTGCGGCACGCGCTGCACGAGGCCGCTCATCAGCCAGTCGAGGTCGGAAACATGGCCGGTCGGCGCATCGCTCGCCATGGTGGATCGACTCCTTGGGGTACGAAGGTCTGCGGGAGCGGTGGGGGCGGTGCCCGGTGTCGCTCGGGGGGCCGGGCGGGTGACGGTCATCCGGCCGGCGCGCTCCCGTCGCGCCGGGC
>NZ_JALLGL010000091.1 GCF_023072675.1 Streptomyces sp. XM83C | reverse complement strand
CCTCCGCACCCGCGTACACCCCGCCGGCGTCGTCCTCCCCGTACGGCGCCGCACCGCCCCCGCCCGCACCGAGCGGCGAGCCGGTACCCCTGACCAAGGTGACGCTGACCAAGGCATCGCCGACGGTCTCGCTCACCAAGCAGGGCGGCACCTCCGGCGCGCTGCGCGTCAACCTCAACTGGCAGGTCCGCAAACAGTTCTCCGGCTGGGGAAGCAAATTCGGCCGGGCCGTCGCCACGCACTCCGACCTCGACCTGGACCTGTGCGCCCTGTACGAACTCGCCGACGGCCGCAAGGGAGTGGTGCAGGCCCTCGGCAACGCCTACGGGTCGCTGCACCGGCCGCCGTACATCCACCTCGACGGCGACGACCGCACCGGCGCCGTCGCCACCGGCGAGAACCTCACCGTCAACCTCGACCACACCCGGGACTTCCGGCGCATCCTCGTCTTCGTCACCATCTACGAGGGCGCCCGCTCCTTCGCCGACCTGCACGCAACGGTCACGCTCCAGCCGCAGCACGGCGCACCCGTCGAGTTCTCCCTCGACGAATGCACCGTCCCCTCGCCCGTGTGCGCCCTCGCGCTGCTCACCAACACCGGCGGCGACCTCGTCGTCCAGCGCGAGGCCCGCTACCTGATCCCCGAACGCGGCGTCAGCCCGCAGCGCACCGTCGACCGTGCCTACGGCTGGGGCATGAACTGGACACCGGGCCGCAAATAGCCGGGAGCGCGGCACCCTCGGCCGGCCCGCTGTCCCCCGCTCACACCGGGTTCCGACGTCGTACGGCCCGGTCCCGGTGTTCGTGCGGCCGGGTCCCGGTGCTCGCGGGGCCCGGTTCAGGACCTCGTGAGGACCGGGTCCCTGACCTCGTACGGCCCGCGCCTCACGCCTCGTCGGCCACGGACTCCGGACGCGAATAGGTGCGGCCCTTCCAGGCCGCGCCGCGCCCCCGGTGGTGCTGCACCGCGGAGTCCACCGTCATCAGCAGATACAGCGCCGCCGTGAACGGCAGCAGCGGAGCGAGCCACAGCGGCTGCCGGTAGTAGCGGAGCATCGGCACGTACGTGCCCGCCATCACCAGCCACGCCGCCCCGCCCACCGCGGCGGCCGGCGCGCTGCCCGCCGCCAGGCCGGCCACGACGGCGGCGGGCGGCACCAGATACACCAGCAGCAGACCCACGACCGTGCCCAGCAGAAGCAGCGGACTGTGCCGCAGTTGCGCGTACGCGCTGCGGGACACCATCCGCCACAGGTCACCCAGCCGCGGATACGGCCGCACACTGTCGACCGCGTCGGCCAGCCCCAGCCAGATCCGGCCACCGCTGCGCTTGACCGCGCGGGCGAGCGCCACATCGTCGATCACCGCCTGCCGGATGCTGTCCGGGATCCGGGCCCGCTCGGCGGCCTCCGCCCGCAGCAGCACACAGCCGCCCGCAGCCGCCGCCGTCCGCGCGCCCTTGCGGCCGATCCACCGGAACGGGTACAGCTGCGCGAAGAAGTACACGAACGCCGGCACCACCAGCCGCTCCCACAGGCTCTCCACCCGCAGCCGCGCCATCTGCGACACCACGTCGAACCCTCCGCCGCGGGCCGCGGCAACCAGCCGGCGCAGACTGTCCGGCGCGTGCGCGATGTCCGCGTCGGTCAGCAGCAGATACTCCGGGTCACGCGCGCGTGCCAGCCCGATGCCGTGCCGCACCGCCCACAGCTTGCCCGTCCAGCCCGCGGGCGGCTCGCCCGGAGAGCCCACGGTCAGCGGCAGCCCTCCGTGGCGCCGCGCCAGCTCACGGGCCAGCTCCCCGGTGCCGTCCGTACTGCCGTCGTCGACGAGGAACACCTCCGCCCGTCCCGGATAGTCCTGCGCCAGCAGCGACGGCAGACTCTCCGGCAGCACCGCCGCCTCGTCACGGGCCGGCACGACCACACACACCGGCGGCCACACCTCCGGCTCCTCGCGCGGCGGAAGCCGTACATCCGTACGCCAGAACATGCCCTGCGCGAGCAGCAGCCACAGCCAGGCCGCGAGGGACACCACAGCACTCCACAGGATGGCGCTCACCCCCCGCAGTCTGCCCCACGCGAGGGGCCGTGCGGAGGCCATCGTCTATCGTGGCCGGGTGAAGATCGCGCTCATGGACTCCGGAATCGGGCTGCTGGCGGCCACCGACGCCGTACGCCGCCTGCGCCCCGACGCCGACCTCGTGCTCTCCCTCGACCCCGAAGGCATGCCGTGGGGTCCGCGCACCCCCGAGGATCTCACCGAGCGTGCCGTCGCCGTCGCCGAGGCCGCCGTCGCCCGGGAACCCGACGTGCTGATCGTCGGCTGCAACACGGCCACCGTCCACGCCCTGCCCACGCTGCGGGCCCGCTTCGAGCCGCGCATCCCGGTCATCGGCACCGTCCCCGCGATCAAGCCCGCCGCGGCAGGCGGCGGCCACGTCGCGATCTGGGCCACCCCCGCCACCACCGGCAGCGCCTACCAGCGCAACCTCATCCGCGACTTCGCCTCCGGCGTCCGCGTCACCGAGGTGCCCTGCCACGGACTCGCCGACGCCGTCGAACACGCCGACGAGACGGCGATCGCCGGCGCGGTCGCCGCCGCCGCCGACCTGACCCCCGACGACGTCACCACCGTCGTCCTGGGCTGCACCCACTACGAACTCGTCGCCGAGCGCATCCGCGCCGCCGTGCAGCGCCCCGGCCGGCCCCCGCTCGCCCTGCACGGCTCCGCGAGCGCCGTCGCCGCCCAGGCCCTGCGCCGGATCGGCAGCGCCCCCGCCCCCGACGCCGGCCCGCTCGGCTCCGTCACCGTCCTGCTGAACGGCCGCGAGGCCGCCCTGCCCGCCGCCGCCGTCACCTACCCGGAGGGCAGCCGGCTGGCCGCCGCCGGCACCGCCTCCCAGACCTGACCGCCCCACACCCGGCCGGGTGGCCGGGCGTGCCGTCACTGCGCGCGACTCGGCGCCTGCGGAGCGATTCCTGGGTACTCTCATGGCATGAGGGACCACCCCCACGGCGGGGACACCCCGCACCCCGATGTCTGGACCGGGCGGGCCACCAACCGGGTCCAGTGGCTGATGGCGCTCGTCGGCGCCGCCTGCATGGCGCTCGGTATCGAGCTGGCCGTGGACTCCGCCTGGACGTCCGGAACCGCACCCCTCGTGATGTCGGTGGTCGGCTGCATCCTGGCCGGACTGCTGGTCCTCTTCGGCACCCTCGCCTTCGTCCACGTCGACCTGAAGCTCGACCGGGAGTGCGTCGAGGTGCGCTGCGGACACATCGGCGTGCCCCGCCGCCGTATCCCCCTCACCCATGTCGCCGGCGCCGAGTTCGACCCGCACGTCACCCCGCGCCACTGGGGCGGCTGGGGCTACCGCTGGCGGCCCGAGAAGGGCACCGCCGTCGTCGTGCGCCGCGGCGAGGGCGTCGTACTGCGCCTGTGGGACGGACACACCTTCACCATCACCGTGGACGACGCCGAGGCCGCAGTCCGCGCCATCCGCGCCCGGCTGGCAGCCGACACACCCGGCACCCCCGCCTGAGGGCGAGACGACGGCGGGGAGCCGCCGCGGCACGCCGGGTGCCGCCCGTCCGGTACGGCGTCACGCGGTCAGCCGGTCGTCACGCGCGCGTGACGGCAGCGTGCACTCCGGGGCCTCCTCGTGCAGCGGACGCGCCGTCGCCAGGCCCGTCAGCAGCCCCGCCCCCACCGACACGGCGGTGAAGCTCAGCGCGTTGCCGACCGACGCGAGAGCCGCCACAGCGGTCAGCGCCGCCCCCGCGGTGAGCACCACCGGGGTGGGCCGCCTGCTGCGCCACAGCGCGTACAGCACCCACCCGAACACCGCGACCAGCAGCGCCGCACCGATCACGCCCTGCTCGGCCGCCAGCTGCAGCGGAGCCGAGTGCGGGGTCGTCTCCTGGGGGAGGGGCTGCGCCGTGAGCGTGCCCGCCGTACCGAACCGTCCCGGCCCCACCCCCAGCGCGGGCTCCTCACGGGCCATCCGCAGCGCGTCGTGCCACAGGGCGACCCGCTGCGGGGTCAGCTGGTCCTCCGCCGCGGCGGCCAGCCCCCTCGGCAGCGCGTTTCCCGCCACCGCCCAGGTGCCGCCCGCGATCAGCACCGCGGCGACGGCCAGTCCCGTCACTCCGAGGCCCCGACGGCGCATCCGGCCGGCCGCCAGCGACCCCAGCAGCACCGCGGCGCACGCCACGACCCCGGCGACCGAACCCAGCGCACCCGCGGTGACGGTGATGCCCGCCGCCAGCACACGCAGAGCCGGCCGGGCCGCGGGGGCGGCGGCCCAGGCGGCACAGCACGCGGCACCCGTGGACAGCGTCAGCAGGGCGGCGGTCGCACCGGCGTGACCCAGTGGGGAGAGCACTGCGGGCCCCGGCGCGAGATCCGGCACCGTCAGCACCAGGGCGAGCCCGGCGAGCGCCCCGGCGCACGGCGCGACGACCGGCGCCAGCGCCCCGAAGATCCGCCCGGCCGCGTGCCCGGCCGTCACCGCCAGCACCGCGAGCAGCATGCCCTCGGGCCTGCCGTCCCGTGCCGCGGCCGTGATCATCGCCCAGGCCGCGCACGCCCCGAGCACCCCGACGCCCACCGCGTCGGAAACGTTTCTTCTCACGCCGTCCGCTTCCCGTCCGACGCCCGGCATCCCTGCCGTGGACCCCATCCGACCCCCCGAACCCGGCCCCCCGACCTGTGCGTCCCGCACCGCGGCGCCCACCGGGCACCCTCGGCCGGGACTGGGCACACCGTAACGGCTGATGGGCGGTTTGTGGATGAGTCGTGCGCAAGTGTGCGGGAATCATGGGCTGCCCGGGCCGGGCGGGACCGCCCGCGCTGTCCCAGCCCAGGTCAGCCGCCGTACACTCCCGGAGTGACCGTCACCGCAACATCCGTGGACCAGTCCGACCGGCTCCGGCCGCACCCCGCGTCCGGGCGTGCCGCACGGCTGCGGAAGCTCGTCCCGGCCCTCGCAGCGGCACTCGCCGGAGTGCTGCTCTATGTGAGCTTCCCGCCGCGCACCCTGTGGTGGCTGGCCCTGCCGGCCTTCGGGATCCTCGGCCGGGTGCTGCGCGGCCGTACCTGGAAGGCGGGACTCGGCCTCGGTTATCTCTTCGGTCTCGGATTCCTGCTGCCCCTGCTGGTGTGGACCGGCGTGGAGGTCGGCCCGGGACCGTGGCTGGCGCTGGTGGCGGTGGAGGCGGTGTTCGTCGCGCTGGTCGGCGCGGGCATCGCCGCGGTGTCCCGGCTGCCCGCCTGGCCGGTGTGGGCGGCGGCGCTGTGGATCGCCGGTGAGGCGGCACGCGCGCGTGTGCCGTTCGGCGGATTCCCCTGGGGCAAGATCGCCTTCGGCCAGGCGGACGGCGTCTTCCTGCCCCTCGCCGCGGTCGGCGGCACCCCCGTGCTCGGCTTCGCCGTCGTCCTGTGCGGATTCGGCCTGTACGAGGCGGTCCGGCCGGCCGTCGAGGGGCGACGCACGCGCGCGGTGCGGCGCGGCGCGGCGGCAGCGGCCCTGCTGAGCGTGGCCGTGCCGGTGGCCGGCGCGGTGGGCGCACGGGCCTTGGTCAGCGACAAGGCGGAGGACGGCACCGCGACCGTCGCCGTCGTCCAGGGGAACGTTCCCCGCCTGGGCCTGGACTTCAACGCCCAGCGGCGGGCCGTCCTCGACTACCACGCGCGCGAGACGGAGCGGCTGGCCGCCGAGATCAAGGCCGGCACCACGCCCCGGCCCGATTTCGTGCTGTGGCCGGAGAACTCCTCCGACATCGACCCCTTCGCCTACCCCGACGCCGCCGCCGTCATCGCCCACGCGGCACGGGCCGTCGGCGTGCCCGTCTCCGTCGGCGGCGTCGTCGAACGCGACGGCAAGCTGTACAACGAGCAGATCCTCTGGGACCCGCAGAAGGGCGCCGTCCAGACCTACGACAAACGGCAGATCCAGCCGTTCGGCGAGTTCCTCCCGCTGCGCGGCCCGATCGGCGCGATCAACGAGGACTGGACGTCGATGATCCGCCAGGACTTCAGCCGCGGCGACAAGCCGGGCGTGTTCGACTTCGGCGGTACGAAGGTCGGCCTCGCCACCTGCTACGAGGCCGCGTTCGACTGGGCGGTGCGCGACACCGTCACGCACGGCGCGCAGATGATCTCCGTGCCGAGCAACAACGCCACCTTCGACCGCAGCGAGATGACCTACCAGCAGCTCGCGATGTCGCGGGTGCGCGCCGTGGAACACAGCCGTACCGTCACCGTCCCTGTGACCAGCGGCGTCAGCGCGATCATCATGCCCGACGGGAAGATCACCCAGAAGACCGGCATGTTCGTCGCCGGCCACCTGGTGCAGAAGGTGCCGCTGCGCTCCTCCGAGACCCCCGCCACCCGGCTCGGCGTCCTCCCCGAGATCGCCCTGGTCCTCCTCGCCGCGGGCGGCCTCGGCTGCTCGGTCGGCGCCGGAATGCGCGGGCGGCGCGCCGGTGGCGTGTAGCCGTACGCCCGCCGTACACCCTGCGGACCGGCCCGATCGCCCCGACCAGCGGGGTTAGGGTCGCCTCATGGCTACTCCCGACTTCATCCGCACCCTCAGGGCCTTCGCCGGCAACCAGTTGCTGTGGCTTCCCGGAGTCACCGCCATCGTCTTCGACGACGCCGGAAGAGTGCTGCTGGGGCGACGCTCCGACACGCGCGCGTGGGCGGTCATCGGAGGTATCCCGGAGCCGGGGGAGCAGCCCGCCGCGTGCGCGGTGCGGGAGGTGTTCGAGGAGACCGCCGTGCACTGCGTCGCCGAACGCGTCGTCCTGGTGCAGGCGCTCGACCCCCTCACCTACGACAACGGCGACGTCTGCCAGTTCATGGACATCACGTTCCGCTGCCGGGCCGTCGGCGGAGAGGCACGTGTCAACGACGACGAGTCGCTGGACGTGGGCTGGTTCGCGCTGGACGCGCTGCCGGAGCTGAACGAGTTCGGGCTGTTCCGGATCAAGCAGGCCATGTCGGATGCACCCACATGGTTCGAGCCCACCACATCCCTGTGAAGTACGGGGCGTGAACACATGGGGAGGGGTGTCGGCCCTGCCTGGGGCCGGGACATGACCGCCTTCCGCTCCTCCGTGGACCCCACCGCCGCCCCGGCCCCGCCGCCGTGGACCTCGGCGGACGCACCGCCCTCGTCACCGGCGCCGACGGCGGCATCGGCCGCTCCTGCGCGCTGCGGCCGGCCGGGGCCGAGGTCAGAGCCGTGGACCGGGACACCGCCGGCCTGGAGCAACTCGCCGCGCAGGCCGCCCCGCTGCCGGGCCGGGTCGAACCGCACCCGCTGGACCTCACCGATCCCGACGCCGCCGATCACGCCGCGGCCGGCACGGAGGTCCTCGTCAACAGCGCGGGCCTGCAACTCGTGAGAGACCGTCGCCCACGTGACGCCGGCGCCGGCGCCGGCCGTTCGCCGCCCGCTCCCCGCCCGTGGGGTGGGCGCCGTCGGCGGACGGATCGGCGTGCCCGGCCGGTCCCTCCGCGGCCGGGGGCCACAGCCGTCCTGCTCCCAGCGCGGCGGCCAGGGTGAGCGCGCCGAGCGTCAGCGCGGTCGGTTCCAGGCCCGCCGCCGCGCCGAGCCGGCCGGCCAGCGGGTACGTCAGCAGCCAGCATCCGTGGGACAGGGTGAACTGCGCGGCGAACGCGGACGTGCGCCGCTCGGGCGGGGCCGAGCGGCGGATCAGCCGGCCCGTCGGTGTCAGCACCGTCGAGCAGGCGGCGCCGAAGGCGGCCCAGACCAGCAGCAGCGCCGGCCACCGCCAGTCGCCGCCGGCGGCCGGGGTCAGGAGCGCCAGCACCGCGAAGACCGCCGTGAGCAGCAGCGCGCCGCGCAGCATCACCGTCCGGTCCGGCACCCGCTCCAGTACGCGGGGCAGCAGCAACGCGACCGTCATCGAGCCCCCGCCGTACGCCCCGAGCGCCAGCGACACGTCCGCCGCGCCGCGCCCGAGATGGTCGCGGACGTACACCACGGTGTTGACGGTGACCATGGCTCCCGCCGACGCCACGGCGAGGTTCAACAGGAGCAGGCCGCGCAGTTGCGGTACGGCGAGGAAGAGGCGTGTGCCGGTGGCGGCCCCGGTGCAGGCGTCGGCGGTGCGCGGGCCGGTGCGGGTCGTCCCGTCGGCGGCGGCCCGCACGGGCAGGACCGCCGAGACCACCAGGGCCGCCGACGCCGAGAAGCCGAGCATCGTGCCGAGGAACAGCCGGTCGTACGTCACCAGCGACAGCAGCGCGGCGGCGACAGCGGGGCTGAACAGGCTCTCCAGGTCGTAGGCGAGGCGCGACAGCGACAGGGCGTGGGTGTAGTCCCGCTCCGCGGGCAGCACCTCCGGGACCAGCGCCTGAAAGGCCGGGGTGAACACGGCCGAGGCCGACTGAAGCAGGAAGATCAGGACGTACACCTGCCACACCTGGTCCACGAACGGCAGCACCAGCGCCGCCCCGGCCCGGATCACGTCCGCGGCCACCATCAGCGTCCGGCGCGGCAGTCGGGCGGCGACCGCGCCGGCCGCCGGGGCGATCGTCACGTACGCCACCATCTTGATCGCGAGCGCGGTGCCGAGGACCGAGCCGGCGTCGGCGCCCGCGATGTCGTACGCGAGCAGGCCCAGCGCGACGGTCGCGAGCCCCGTGCCCACCAGGGCGACGATCTGCGCGGCGAGGAGATGCCGGTAGGCGCGGTGACGCAGGACGCTGAGCACACGGCCCCCTCGACGCGTCGGCAGCGGGCGACTGCCCTCACTGTATCCAACAGGTGCGCATGTGTGCACATGTTGACGTCGAATGGTGCGGGTACGTCCGCTCCGGCTCCGCCCGGCCTCTACCCTGGGTCCATGCCCGCTCGCGAAACCCTGCCACCTGCACCTCGTACGCATCTGCGTCCCCCGGACAGCGCGCGTCTCGCGGAGGCGACCGAGGTCTTCGCCATGCTGTCCGACGCGACCCGGCTGCATCTGCTGTGGCTGCTCGCCCAGGGCGAGTCGGACGTCGGTTCACTGACCGAGCGGTGCGATGCGTCCCGCACGGCGGTGAGCCAGCACCTGGCCAAGCTGCGCCTCGCGGGCCTGGTGGAGACCCGGCGCGAGGGGCGGCACGTCCACTACAGCCTGCGTGACGGCCATCTGCGGCGGCTGGTGATGGAGGCGCTGAGCCACGCCGACCACCGCGTCAGCGGCCAGGCCCCGCACGACTGACGCGCCCCTCGGCCCCAGCGGCGCTCAGCGCGGCCCGGCCCCGCCTCCCGGCGCCCCGCCGGGGAGCCAATCCGCGAAGACCTCCGGGAGCCGGCCCAGGTCGTCGGCGGTCACGGTGACCAGACGCAGGCCGTGGTGCCGGGCCAGTTCCCGTTTGCGTTCGACCTTCGCCGCGTAGGCCTCCTGCGTCATGAGACCCAGGGCCTCCACGAACGTGCCGTCCGCCAGACGCCAGTCCGCCCGCAGACCGGTCGTGTTGAGTTCCGGATGGCGGGGATAGGCCGGCTCGGGGTCGTGCGCCACACCCCAGTGGTGGAGGAAGTCGTCCACGTGCCGTTCGAACAGGGAACGGCACATGTGGCCGTCCGTGGCCCTGGTCGCCGTGCCCAAAGAGGTGCGGACCCCGTCCGTGAGGAGACCGGCGTGCGCCAGCCACTCCGTCCAGGTCCGGGCCGGGCGCGACGGCCGCGCACTCAGCACCGCGGAGGCGGGGCGCGGCAGCAGGAAGCGGCACAGCACGACCTCGTCGACCAGGGCCGGATCGCCGAACGGAACACAGACACGGCCGAGTTGGGCGAGGGACGGCGGCCCCGAGAACTCGACCTCCGCGAGCCTGCGGATCGCGTGCACGACCGCCTCCGTCCATGCCCCGTCCACGCCGGTGTCCCGCAGGACCCCGTCCGTCGCCGCCCGGCAGCACGCGTGGCAGTAGAAGAGCCCCGGGCGTGCCGACTGGGCGGAGCGCCCGCACAGCCGGCACGGCCCGCGCTCCGCCAGGTTCACCGGAGCGCCGAAGAGCCCTTCCAGGGCTCGCCGGTAGTACGGGTCCTCGGCCGCGTCGTCGACGATCGGCGGCAGCAGGCTTTCGCCGCTCACTCCGTGCGCCCCCGCCGGCTCCGGTTGTGCGCCGAGCCACCGGCGATGGGGCCCGGGGATCAACTGCTGCGCGGCGACCGTCACCCGGGTGGTGCGGCCGACCGGGCTGATCCCGGACGGCGCGAACTCCGCGCGGACGTTGTGCCGCTCCACCTCCTCGGGCGGGGCGCCCCAGGTGACGAGGACCGGCCGTACTCCGTGCCGGCGCAGCAGCACGGTCAGCGGCTCCGCGAACGGTACGGCGTACACGGTGAGCGTGCCGGAGTCCGGGTCGAACCAGCCGGCCTCGGGGAGTCCCCCGCGCGGCACTCCGGGCTTCGACAGCCGGATCGACCATCTGCCGTCGCCCACGACGACGATCGCGTCCGGGAAGCCGTCCAGCGCCGTCAGCCCCTCCGACGCGTCCACGTCGACCCCGTGCGCACGCAGCGCTTCGAGCGCGTCGGCCCGTACCCGCTCGTCGATCAGAGTGAGCGGGCCGTCCGGCTCGTGGTACTGCCCGACCTCCACACCGGCTTCGTCCAGGACGAGGACCCGGGTGTGGTGGAAGACGGACCGTGTCACGGCACGCAGTCCACGGAAACCGTGCGGCGAGCCCCGGTACGCCTCCCACACACCCAGCAGAGGCAGCGCCTCGGCGTTCCGGCGCCGCTGCGCGCGGTCACGTTCGGTCTCCCGGCCCCAGGCGCCGCCCGCCGCCCGGTGACTCAGGGCGGTGCGCAACCGCACCGCGAACCGCTCCGCGAGAGCACGCCGAAGCCCCTGCTCCACCCCGGCCGGGGCCGGCACCTCCTCCGGGGGCCGGCCGGTCTCTTCCCGGTCAGCGGCCGGAAAGGCGTCCACCAGGGCCCGCAGGGTCTCGCGCTCCGGCAGTACGACCCTCAGAGAGCCGACCCCGTACCCGAACGCCTTCTGCTCCGCCCACGACACCGGCTCGTCCGCGCTGGGCTCCCAGCCCGCGTCCTCACCCGCCCCGCCGTCCTCGACGTCGTCCTCGTCGTCGTCCCAACGGCTGTCGTGGTCGAGGTCGTACAGGGATATCCAGCCCCGGCATCCGACGGGCAGCCCGGTCTTCTCGGCGAGAGCACGGATGCTGTCGCTCCTGATGTACAGCGCGCTGCTGTGGAGATAGCCCAAGTGCCGGTCGAGGACGGACCCGCCGTCGCAGGGAGGAGCCGTCACCGACACGGCGCGGCTGTCGTAGTCGTTGTCGGGCCGGGGAACGAGCCCCAGCCGCACGGGTATGACAAGCCCGTCCCTGTCCCCGGGGTGCCTCCTGATGTCCTCCTTGCGCAGCCGGGCCAGGACGAACGCCCGAAGTGCCGGCACACAGTCGTCGAAGACCGCGAACCCCGTGGAACGGTCCTTGCGGGGATCGCCCGGAATCATGAGGAGCCCCTCGTCCGGGGCGTACTGGATCGTCGCGCGGCTCGGCATGGGCGCATTATGTCAATGGCGTATACATCATCACGGTCGGGGCAGTACCGGGCGGCCAGGCCAGCGCCAGGGCCGGGGCCGGGGCGGGGTCGCGGGCGGGATCGGGCGTGCGCGCCGGGCGCATCGCAATCTCAGAGACCTCTGATGCCCGCCCGTTAGCGTCCCGCCCATGGTGCGCGACTACATCGTCATCGGGGCCGGACCGGCCGGACTTCAGCTCGCCGCTCTGCTGGAACAGGAGGGACGCGACCATGTCGTCCTGGAGCGGGGCAACGGGCCCGGCACGTTCTTCACCCGCTTCCCCCGTCATCGGCAGCTGATCTCGATCAACAAGGTCAACACCGGGTACACCGACCCGGAACTCGCCCTCCGCATGGACTGGAACTCGCTCCTCACCGACGACCTGGAGCTGCTGTTCACCCGCTACACCGAGCGCTACTTCCCGGCCGCCGACGACCTGGTGCGTTATCTGGGCGACTTCGCCCGCCGCACCGGCGTCCGCGTCGAGTACGGCGTGCACGTCACCCTCGTCTCCCGTGACGGGGACGTGTTCCTGGTGCGCGCCGAGGACGGCCGGACCTGGCGGGCCCGGCGGCTCGTCGTCGCCACCGGCGTGTCCCTGCCGAACGTGCCGGACATCCCCGGCATCGAAACCGCCGAACGCTACGACGACTTCGACACCGACCCGGCGTCCTTCACCGGCCGGCGGGTCCTCGTCCTCGGCAAGGGCAACTCCGCGTTCGAGACGGCGGACGCCCTCATGGAGAAAGCCGCCGTCATCCATGTCGCCGGACCCCACTCGCTGAGGTTGGCGTGGCAGACCCACTTCGTGGGCCATCTGCGCGCGGTGAACAACAACTTCCTCGACAGCTACCAGCTGAAGTCGCAGAACGCCGTCCTGGACGGCACGGTCGAGCGCATCGAACGGCGGCCGGACGGCGGCTACCGGGTGGAGTTCCGCTACGCCCGCACCACCGAACGCCTCCGCGTACTGCACTACGACCGCATCGTGGTCTGCACCGGCTTCCGCTTCGACACCTCGCCGTTCGACGACACCTGCGCGCCCGAGACGGTGATCGACGGCCGGTTCCCCGCCCAGACCTCCGCCTACGAGTCGGTGAACGTCCCCGGCATGTACTTCGCCGGCACGCTCACCCAGCAGCGCGACTTCAAACGCTCCACCAACGGCTTCATCCACGGCTTCCGCTACGGCGCCCGCGCCCTGCACCGCATCCTCGGCGCCCGCCACCACGACACGCCCTGGCCGTCCCGCGAACTGCCCGTCGAGCCGGAGGCGGTCGCCGACGCCCTCGTCGAGCGGGTCAACCGGTCCTCCGGGCTGTGGCAGCAGTTCGGCTTCCTCGGCGACGTGGTGACCGTCCACGACGACCGGGCCCTGTACCAGGAGGAGGTTCCGCTCGACTTCGTCACCGACGGCGGACTCGGCCCGGCACGTGACCGGTTCGTGATCGATCTCGAGTACGGGCCCGACCACGACCAGGTCGACCCGTTCGACGTCACCGTGCCACGCGTCTGCGAGAACGACCCGGAACACGCCATGGACGCGACGTATCTCCACCCGGTGGTGCGCCACTACCGCGACGGCGAACTCGCCGGCACCCACCACCTGGCGGAGAACCTGGACAACGAGTGGGACATCCCGGCCGTCCACCGGCAGCCGCTCGCCGCGTTCGTGAAGTCCTGCCTTGGCTGAGCAGTTCCCCGGCGCCGTGCTCGACCTCCTTCGGGCGGCGGGCGACCGCCCCGTCTTCGAGCACGGCGACCGGGCCGTCACCGGACACCGGCTCCTCGCACTGGTCGGGCGGATCAGCGACGGGCTGCGCGCCCGAGGCGTCCGCCCCGGCGACGGTGTCGCGCTGCTGCTCGGCGTCAGCCCCGAGGCGTTCGCCGCCGTCCTCGCCGCGCACACCGTCGGCGCGCGCGTCGTCGGCGTACGGCCGGGGCTCACCGACGCCCAGCGCAGGCATCTGCTCGCCGACACCGCCGTCCGGGTCACCGACCGCCCGGACGGCACGGACGGCGGCGCGCTCGCCCTGGACGACCTGCTCGCCGCCGGCGACGACGGGACACGCCCGTACGTCTCGGGCCGGCCCCAGGACATCGCCCGGCTCGTCCACACCAGCGGCAGCACCGGCATGCCCAAGGCGTGCGCCCAGACCTACGCCGCCATGACCGCCGCCTGGACCGCCCACCCCGACCGCTGGCCCCCCGCCGTCCGCGAACTCGCCCCGCGCCTCGGCCGTTTCCTCGTGTTCGGCACCCTGGCCAGCCAGGTCATGATGGAGTACGGACTGCTCGCCCTCGCCGCCGGCGGCACACTCGTCGCCGACGACAACCCGTCGTTCCCCGACAGCCTCGTCCGCCACCGGGCCACCGGCAGCGTCATCACCGTGGCCCGGCTGACCCGGCTCGTCGCGAGCGTGCGGGAGCGGCCCGTGGACCTCGGCGCGCTGCGCGCGCTGATGGTGTCCGGCTCGCCCATCGACGCCGACCGGCTCAGGCAGGCGGCCGACGTGCTGGGACCGGTCGTCTTCCACGGGTACGGCCAGACGGAGACCGGCATGATCTCCATGGCCACCCCCTACGACGAGCCGGGCTCCCTGGGCGTGCCGCCCGTCGACCTGGAGGTGCGCGACGCGCGGGGCAGGCCGCTGCCGCCCGGCACGGACGGGGAGCTGTACGTGCGCACCCCGTCCCAGGGCTGCGCCTACTGGGGTGAACCGGCCTCGAGCGCCGAGGTGTTCACCGCCGACGGCTGGGTCCGCACCCGTGACATCGGCCACCTCGACGACCGGGGACGCCTCTGGCTGACCGGACGCGCCCGCGACGTGATCATCGTCAACGCCAACGTCCACTACGCCGGCCCCGTCGAGCGGGTCCTCGCCGCGCATCCGTCGGTGGCGGAGGCGTACGTCGTGGCCGCCCCGGACGAGAACACCGGTGAGGCCGTCCACGCCTACGTGGTGCCCGCACCCGGCCGGACACCCCGGCTCGGCGAGCTGCGCGCTCTCGTGGCGGCCGAACTGGGCGAGGCCACCGCTCCGACCCGGCTCACCCTGATCGACGAGGTCCCGCTCACCCCGGCCGGCAAGCCCGACAAGCGCGCCCTGGCGGAACGCGGCCGGCGATCGCGGTGAACACCCCGACGGGCCCCGGCACACATCCTGTGCCGGGGCCCACGGCTGCCGGGACTCAGCGGACCAGTGGCTCCACCGGGTCCGCCGGCCCGCTCTCCACGGCGCCGGACAGACCCTCACCCCGTGCCCGCTCCCGCCGGTCCAGCCACGTCAGCAGCGGGGACGCCATCACCGTCGTCACCACCGCGACCACCACCAGCGCGCTGAACAGCGCCTGGGTGACGATGCCCGCCGCCAGCCCCAGATTCAGCGCGATGAGCTGCATCAGGCCCCGCGCGTTCATCAGCGCCCCCACCCGCAGCGCCACCGACGACGGCTCCCCGGCCACCCGTGCCGCGAGCCAGCACGCGCCGAACTTCCCCGTCACCGCGACGACCACGCACCCCAGCGTGAGCAGCAGCACGGGGCCGGAGCCGAGCAGCGCGAAGTCCGTGTTCAGACCGGAGTAGGTGAAGAACAGCGGCAGGAACACCACACCCACCGGCCGGAGCCTGTCCACCGCCGTGTCGAGCCGCTCCGAGCGCGGGAACACCAGCCCGAGACTGAACGCGCCGAACACCGCGTACAGTCCGATCTCGTCGGTGTACCAGGCGACCAGGAACAGCGCACCGACCAGCACCGGCAGCGGGTTCTCCGGCGCCGCGCGCTCGGCGAGCCGTACGGTGCGGGCCCGCAGCCGGGCCACCACCGCCAGGACCAGGACCAGCCCCAGCCCGCCGGCGACGGCCAGCGACACCTTGCCGGCGCTGCCGCCGGAGATGCTGAACACCCCCGCCAGCAGCACCCACGCCACCGCGTCGTCCACGGCGCCCGCGCCGAGCGCCAGCGCCCCGAACCGGGTGCCGGTCAGACCGCGTTCGGAGATGATCCGCGCCAGCATCGGGAACGCCGTCACCGCCAGCGCGACCCCGACGAACAGCGACGACACCAGCAGCGGCACATCCGGCGCCAGCGTCCCGGTGCGTTCCCCGACGAGGGCGATCAGCGCCGCGCCGAGCGCCACCGGCGCCAGCACACCGGCCACCGAGACCAGCCCGGCCGGCCGGGCCACCCCGCGCAGCCGGTCCACCCGGAACTCCCAGCCGACGCGGAACATGAACGCGACCAGCCCGACCTGCCCCACCACGTACAGCACCGGCCGCAACTCCTGCGGGAACAGGCCGCTCTCGACGTCCGGGAGGAGAGCGCCGAGCACCGAGGGGCCGAGGACGACACCCGCGAGCATCTCCCCGACGACCGGCGGCTGCCCCACCCGTTGCAGCAGGGCGGAGACGAGCTTGCAGACGGCGAGGATCACCACGACGGCGAGGAAGAACGCGGGGGCGAGTTCTGTGGGCGTCATCCGTCGACTCCTCCGGTGTGGGCGACCGGGCACCGGTCGGGGGGTGTCTGTTCGAAGTACCGTTCCGCCAGGCGCTGCCGGCGGGCGTGCAGGACCATCACCGTGCCGAGGACGAGCTGCCGCACCCCGCGGGTGACGTCCTCCACGCCGTCCCGCGCCCGCAGGAAGGCCCGCAACGGCGCCAGCCGCGCGCCGGGGTCCAGGCCGCGCGGGATCAGCAGGCACGGCGCGCGGTGCGGGACGGACCGGGTGTGCGACACCGTGGAGTCCAGCCGGAAACGGCGCAGCACCTCCCGTACGGCCGCCTTCAGCACCAGCGGTGACAGCCGCCAGGCGGGACACGGGCGGTTGGCGGGCATCCCGAACGGGATGTGGTGGGCGTCGCGCGCGGACAGCGACGTCCAGCGGTCCGGGTCGAAGACCTCCGGCCGGTCGTAGCCCGTGGCGTGGTAGTCCGGGTAGCTGAAGCAGACGACCGACCCGGCGGGCAGCGTGGTGTGCTCGTCGAGCGGGATCTCGTCCGTGGTGATGCGGTGGGCGATCCCGAACAGCGGGTACAGGCGCATCGTCTCGTCCAGGACGTGCGTCAGATACCGGTCGTCGTCCGGGTCGTCCGCGAGCCGCGCCTGCACCTCGGGATGCCGGGCCAACGCCAGCAGCACATGCGCGGTCGCCTCCGACAGCTGCACGACGGCCGTGTTGAAGAACGTCCCCTGGAGATAGAACACCCGCTCCTCGGGCGACAGCGACTCGGGCAGGCGGTGCGGCACGTCACCGGCCGCGAGCCGGCCCCGCAGATACGCCGTCAGCCGCGCCCGACGCCGCGGATGACGCAACCCCGTGCACTTCAGGGCGTTGATGACGTCCGCCGCGTGATCGGTGATCAGTTCCCGGGCGTACGGCGGGCACGGCTCGCGGAACACCAGCCCGTAGCAGAACTCCGCCCAGGCCGGCATCACCAGGTCCCGCAGCCGCACCAGGCTGATCCGGTCGCCCGGCAGCCGGTCCAGGACCCCGGCGACCGCGCGGCCGGCCGCCGCCGTCAGCTCGGCGGAGCCGCCCGCGAGCATCCGCCGCGTGGTGGCCGCCACCTCGTCGTAGCGCGGGCCGGGCTCCAGATGCTCCTGGTGCACCTCGGGACCCGGCGACAGCCAGTACCAGAACAGGTCGGACAGTCCGGCGCCCGCGCTGCGGCCGACCGCCGCCGGATGCGCGTACACCCGCTCGAACACCTCCGGGCCGTACGTCGCGTTCGGCAGCGTCACCGCCCGGTCGCCGTTCACCTTCTCGAAGATCCGGGCCCGCAGCGCCACCACACCGCGCGGCAGCCACCATGTGTCCGGCTTCCGTCCGCCGCTCACCGCGTGCCGCCTCTGCGGACCACCATGTCCCGCGTCAGATCCGCGTTCCGGCCGCCTCCGCACAGCGCGAGCGTGTGGTCGTGGCCGTCGCGCAGCTCCGCGAGGACCCGCCGCACGCCGGTCTCGCCACCGGCGGCGAGCCCCCACAGCACCGGGCGGCCCACCCCGACGGCCGTGGCGCCCAGCGCGAGCGCCACGGTCACGTCCTCACCGCGGCGCACCCCGCCGTCCAGCAGCACCGGCACACGGCCCGCGACCGCGTCGACGACCGCGGGCAGACAGTCCACGGCGGCCGGTACGGCGTCGCACTGACGGCCGCCGTGGTTGGAGACGACGACCCCGGCGGCCCCGTGCGCGACGGCCAGCTCCGCGTCCGCCGGATGCAGCACGCCCTTCACCAGCACCGGCAGTGCCGTCGTCGCCAGCAGCGCGTCCAGGTCGGACCAGGACAGCGCCGGGGACATCGGGATGTCGGTCAGGGCGCCCGGCGGGGAGCCGGGCAGGTCGCGCATGTTCTCGGCGGCAAGACCGGGAGGCAGGTCCGTGAACCCGTTGCGCAGGTCACGGGGCCGCCGCCCGAACACCGGCGCGTCGACGGTCACCACGAGCGCCGTGCAGCCGGCCTTCTCCGCCCGCCGCACCAGCGCCTCGGTGACCTCCGGCCGCGGATGCAGCGTCAGCTGGAACCACACAGCCGCGTCCTTCGCCGCCTGTCGGGCCGCCGCGGTCACCTCGCCGACCGTCACGGTCGCGGCCGTGCCGGTCACCAGGACGGCACCCTCGGCCGCCGCCGCGCGGGCCGTGGCCCGCTCACCGTCGGGGTGCGCCAGCCGGTGGAACGCGGTCGGAGCCACCACCACCGGCCCCGCCCCCGGCGCGCCCGGCAGGTCCACACGCGTGTCGCGCCGCGCGTGGCCGCGCAGCACCCTCGGCAGCAGCGCATACCGGTCGAACGCCCGCTCGTTGTCGGCCAGGGCGCGTTCCTCGCCCGCTCCGCCCGCCATGAAGTCGTAGTGCACCGGGTCCAGGACCTGGCGGGCCCGCTCGTGCAGCGCGCGCAGCGTCACGACGCCACCGTCGACGTGGGGGAGCGGTGCGCGGAGAGGAACGCGCGCAGCGGGGACCGGTGCACGTCCTCGCTGTCCCACTCGTTCTCCAGGTTCTCCGTCAGATGGTGCTCCGCGGTGAACTCCCCGTCGCGGTACCAGCGCACCACCGGATGCAGATAGCGGCCGTCGAGCCCGCCCTCCCGCTGCGAGGGCCGGCCCGCCGACACGTCGAACGGGTCGACCTTGTCGTGGTCGGCGCCGTACTCCAGGGTGATGACCGCGTGCGCGGCCACCTCCCCGAAGTGCCCGGCGCGGACCGCGTCCGGCACGTACGCCACCGGGACCTCCTCCGCGTACCGCAGGGTGCCGTCCGGGGCGAGCAGCAGCAGATCGCCCAGGACGGTGAACTGCTGCCACAGCGCCGACGACCGGTTGACCCGTCCGATGATCCGGTCCACGGCCGCCTCCGTGTCCGCGCCCAGCTCCGTCACCGGCCAGGGCTCACCGTGGTGGCGCCGGCGCAGCTCCCGGTGCAGGGCGCGCACCATGTAGCGGAAACCGTGCACGAAACCGGTCGTGGACTTCTTGAAGTCACGGCCCTGGGTGAGCGTCCCGGCGAAGTACAGGCCGGGCACGTTCACCGACTCCCCGACCGGGGTGATCGCCGGGAAGCGGCCGTCGACCACCGTCTCGGGCGTGCAACTGCCGTCGAACACCGAGGAGTCGAAGCGGAACCCGGTCGCCACGATCACCCGGTCGTACCGCAGGTCCTTCACCACCTCGTCCGCCCGCTCGAAGGCCACCGGCACGCGGAAGCCGTCGCCGTCCCGCAGGATCTCCAGAACACGCCCGTCCAGCAGCGCGTTCTGCGATTTGAGCTGGTAGCTGTCGAGGAAGTTGTTGTTCACCGCCCGCAGATGGCCCACGTAGTGCGTCCGCCAGGCCATGCGCAGCGAACCGGAACCGACGAGATGGATGACCGCGGCCGTCTCCATCAGGCTGTCGGCGGTCTCGAAGGCGGAGTTGCCCCGCCCGACGATCAGGACGCGCTGGTCGGTGAAGGACTCCGGGTCGGGGTCGAACGTGTCGTAGCGTTCGGCGAGTTCGATGCCGGGGATGTCCGGCAGGTTCGGCAGCGGCACCCCGGTCGCCACCACCACGCGCCGTGCCCGCCGCACCGTGCCCGCGGCGTCCGTCACCGTGAAGCCGTCCGCGTCGCGTGAGATCCGCTTCACGGCGGTGTCGTACCGCACGCGTACGCCGGTGCGTTCCGCGAAGTCGGCCAGGTAGCGGACCATGTCGTCGGCCGGCGGGAAGTAGCGCCCGCTGTACCGGGTGAACAGCAGGCCGGGATCGTCGCTCAGCAGGGAGTTCCAGTCCATCCGCAGCCGCAGCTCCGGATCCTCGTATACGGTGTGCACCTTGTTGATCGAGATGAGTGTGCGGTGCCGGGGGAACCGCGTGAAGAACGTGCCCGGACCGCTGCCGCGCTCCAGAACCACGTAGTCCGCGCCGTCGCGCTCCAGGAAGGCGGCGAGTTGCAGCCCCGCCGGCCCCGCTCCGATGATCAAGTAGTCGTGCGCCATGGCGGGGAAGCTATCCAGCGGTTCTCAGAGCGCTCTGAGACGGCCCGCCTAGCGTTCCCGGCGTGCAGACCACCACGGACACCCTCACCCTCACCGGCCCCCTCGACCCCGCCGCCCTGCGCCGCGCCGCCGGGCCGCTGACCGTCACCGTGGACGCCGCCGCCCGCGCCCGCCTGGACCGCGGCCGGCGCCTCTTCCGCACCCTGCGCGACGGCCACGACGGCGACGGGCAACGGCAGATCTACGGCGCCACCACCGGCTTCGGCGCCCTCGTCGGCTACGCGGGACGGGCCGACGAGGCCGACCAGTGCGACAACACCCTCGCGCACCTCGGCGCCGGCCAGGGCCCCGACCTGCCCCGGGACGTCGTGCGCGCCGCGCTCCTTGTGCGCGCCCGGTCCCTCGCCCAGGGCCTGTCCGGGGTCTCCGCCGACGTCGTCGAACGGCTCGCGGACATGTTCGCCACCACGTTCACCCCCGCCGTGCCCCGGTACGGCTCCGTCGGCGCCAGCGGCGACCTGATCCCCCTCGCCTACGCCGCCCAGGCACTGCGCGGCCGGGGCCACGCCTACGTGGACGGCCACCGCATGCCCGCCGCCGACGCCCTCACCGCCGCCGGACTGCGCCCCCTCGCCCTCGACGGCCGGGACGCCCTCGCCCTCGTCAACGGCACCTCCGTCACCACCGCCGCCCTGGCCCTCGCCCACGACACCGTCCGCACCGCCCTGCGCACGCTCACCGAACTGACCTGCCTGCTGGCCGACCTGCTCGGCTGCGACCCCGGCTTCCTCGACGCCGGACTGCTCACCGCCCACGGCCACCCCGGGGCCGCCGACATCGGCGCCCGCATGCGCACCCTGCTCGCGGGGACGGCGCCGTCCGGCACGCGCCCGCTCCAGGAGCCGTACAGCATCCGCTGCTCCCCGCAGCTGCTCGGCGCGGCGCAGGACGCGCTGGGTTACGTCGACGCGGTGGTCGCCGCCGATCTCGCCGGCGTCAGCGACAACCCGCTGTTCATCCCGGAGGGCGGGCCGGAGAGTGCGGGGG
>NZ_JALLGL010000090.1 GCF_023072675.1 Streptomyces sp. XM83C | reverse complement strand
GATGTTTATAAGAGACAGGGGGGGGGAGGGGCGGTTGCGGCGCCCCCTCGCCCGGTCGTGGCTGTCGTCCGGCGCCCGGTCGTGGCTGTCGTCCGGCGTCTGCGGCTGGGGGCCGGGTGGCGGTTGCTCAGGTCTCCTTCGCCACCAGCGTCAGCAGCGTCGCCTCCGGGGGGCACGCGAAGCGGAACGGGGTGTAGCGGTTGGCGCCGCAGCCTGCTGAGACGTGGAGGTACGCGGTGCGGCCGTCCGCCGTGTGCGTGGAGAGGCCCTTGACCCGGTCCGTGTCCAGGTCGCAGTTGGTGACGAGGGCGCCGTAGAAGGGGATGCACAGCTGCCCGCCGTGCGTGTGCCCGGCGAGGATCAGCGGGTAGTCGTCCGCGGTGAACGCGTCCAGGACGCGCAGGTACGGCGCGTGGACGACGCCCATCGAGAAGTCCGCCGTACCGGAGGGGCCGCCGGCCACGCGCGCGTACCGGTCACGCCGGATGTGCGGGTCGTCCAGGCCGGTCAGTTCCACCGACACGCCCTCGACCTTCAGCGTGCCCCGCGTGTTGGTCAGGTTCAGCCAGCCGGCCGCGTCGAAACCGTCCCGCAGGTCCTCCCACGGGTTGTGGATCGCGCCGACCGCCGGCGGGTTGCCGTTCAGGCCGTGCCGGCCGGTCGCCTTCTCCTTCAGATAGCGGGCGGGGTTGCGCAGCTTGGGGCCGTAGTAGTCGTTGGAGCCGAAGACGTAAGCGCCCGGGAACTCCATCAGCGGACCCAGCGCGTCCAGCACCTCGGGCACGCCTTCAGGGTCGGACAGGTTGTCGCCGGTGTTGATCACGAAGTCGGGGCGCAGCCCGGCCAGGGAGCGCAGCCAGCGCTGCTTCTTGCGCTGTCCGCTGACCATGTGGATGTCGGACACCTGGAGGACCCGCAGGGGTCGCATGCCGGACGGGAGGACGGGGACGGTGACTCGTCGGAGGCGGAAGAAGCGGGCCTCGAAACCCGCCGAGTAGACCAGTCCGGCGGCGCCAACCGCCGCGATTCCCAGGGGAACTCCGTATCGCGCGCGCATGTGTCCATCGTGTCAGACCGGCGCGCCCGGACCGCACCCGAGCCGGGGCGCCGTAAATCGGCGGGCGCCCTGTGTGTCGTACCTGCGACAATCAGGCCATGACCACGCTCAAGTCGAAGCTGCAGGAAGACCTCAACGCCGCGATCAAGGAGCGCGACGAGCTCCGCTCCTCGACGCTCCGGCTGACGCTCGCCGCGATCACCAAGGAGGAGGTCGCGGGCAAGGAGAAGCGGGAGCTGTCCGACGACGAGGTCCTGAAGGTGATCGCCAAGGAGGCGAAGAAGCGCCGCGAGGCGGCCGAGGCCTTCGCGCAGGGCGGTCGCGCCGAGCAGGCCGAGCGGGAGAAGGCCGAGGGCGAGGTCCTCGCCGACTACCTGCCGAAGCAGCTGTCCGACGAGGAGCTGAACGCGATCGTCGCCCAGGCCGTCGAGGAGGCGAAGGCGGCGGGCGCCGAGGGGCCGAAGGCCATGGGCGCCGTGATGAAGATCGTGAACCCGAAGGTGGCCGGGCAGGCCGAGGGCGGCCGGGTCGCCGCCGCGGTGAAGAAGCTGCTCGCCGGCTGACCGGATTCCACGGCATACGCCGTGATACGGCAGTACGGCGCTGGGGGCGCTCTTCCGTTGTGGAAGAGCGCCCCCAGCGTGTGTCCGGCGGGACGGCGGGGTCGCAGGTCGGCGGTTCGGCGGGGCGGTGGGCCCAGGGCCGGTGCCGGGGCCGGCGGTCAACGGCCGACGGTCAGGGGGCCCGGGGTCGAGGGCCGGACCGCGGGCCGGTTTACGGGAAGCGACCCCCGTTGCCGTTGCCGCCGCTGTTCTCGTTGCCCTGGACGAAGCCCTCCGGGAGGGTGAACGTGGGCTTCGGGTTCGGGCCGCCGATCGTGCCGCCGTTGTCGCCGCCGCCGATCAGGCCGCCGATGATGCCGTCATGGCCCGGCTTGCCGTCGCCTCGGCCCCGGCCCTTGTCCTGACCCTTGTCCTTGTCTTTGTCCTTGTCCTGCTCGGGGTCGGGGATGTCGACGTAGGTGAAGTCGGGGGCGGGCCGGCCGTCCAGTGCGCCGGCCATCATGTCCTTCCAGATCGGTCCGGGGACCTCACCGCCGAACACCTTGGCGTGCCAGATCCCGCCGATGGAGATCTGCTGCATCTTCCGCTTGTGGGCGGGGTCGCCGACCCACACCGCGCCCGCCATGTTGGGCGTGTACCCGACGAACCAGGCGGAGAAGCGCTCGTCCGTCGTACCCGTCTTACCGGCGCTGGGGCGGCTGCCGAGGCCCGCCTGCTGACCGGTGCCGTCCTCGACGACGCCGCGCAGCAGCGTGTTGATCGTGTCGGCGGTCGTCTCGGACATCGCCCGCGAGCAGGTCGACTTCGGCACCGGCAGCGACTTGGTCTGGTCGCCGACACGCTGGCTGATCGACTCGATCGCGACGGGCGTGCAGTACATACCGCGCGCGGCGAACGTCGCGTAGGCGTTCGCCATGGTCAGCGGCGACATCACCGCCGTACCGAGAGCGAGCGACGGGCTCTGCACCAGGGGCTGCCCGTCGGCCCGCTTGACGCCCAGCTTCTGCGTCATGTCGATCACCGGGCAGATGCCCGTCTCGGCGATCATCTCCACGAAGTAGGTGTTGACCGACTTGGCCATGGCCTCCTTCATGGCGTACGGGCCGACCTCTGACTCGTTCTCGTTGGTGAGCGTCTCGTGCTTGAGGTTCGTCCACGTCTTGCCGTCGCAGGCCGGGACCGGGCTCGGGTACTCCATCTTGTACGGCGAGCCGTAGACCTTCGTCGCCGGAACACCGCCCTCCAGGGCCGCCGCCGCCACGAACGGCTTGAACGTCGAACCCGGCTGGTAGCCGATGCCGCCGCCCTTGGAGCGGTCGACGGCGAGGTTGATCTGGGTCTCGTTCTTCCCGAAGCCGTACGGCCGGGACTGGCCCATGGCGAGGATCTTGCCGGTGCCGGGCTCGACGACGGTCGCGGCGGTCGCCACCTCGTCGGTCTTCTTGACATGCTCTTTGACCGACTCCTGAAGCGACTCCTGCGCCTGCGGGTCGAGGGTGGTGCGGATGGTCAGACCGCCCTGGTTCCAGATCTTCGCGCGGGCCTCGCGGGTCTTGCCGAAGACCGGGTCGCTGAGGAATACCTCGCGGACGTAGTCGCAGAAGAAGCCGGCGCCCTTGACGGCTGTGATGCAGCCGTTCTTCGGCTTGCTGACCTTCAGGCCGAGCGGCTCCTTCTTCGCCCTGTCGGCCTCGGCCTGCGAGATGTCGCCGACCTCGGCCATGCGCTGAAGCACGACGTTACGGCGCTTGGTGGCCTCCGCCTCGTCGTTCACCGGGTCGTAGCGGCTCGGGGACTGCACGATCCCGGCCAGCAGCGCGGCCTCGGGGAGCGTGAGGTCCTTGGCGTGCTTGGAGAAGTAGCGCTGGGCCGCCGCCTCGACGCCGTACGCCTGCTCGCCGAAGAAGGTGATGTTCAGGTAGTTCTCGAGGATCTTGTTCTTGCCCAGCTCCTCCTCGACCTGGATCGCGAACTTCAGCTCGCGGATCTTCCGGCCGATCGTCTGCTGGGTGGCCTGGGCGACCTTGGTCGGGTCGTCGCCGGCCTCCTCGACGAAGACGTTCTTCACGTACTGCTGAGTCAGCGTGGACGCGCCCTGGGCGACGCCGCCGCTCTGCGCGTTCTTGTTCAGCGCGCGCAGGACACCCTTGAGGTCGATCGCGCCGTGCTCGTAGAAGCGCGAGTCCTCGATCGCGACGATCGCCTTCTGCATGTACGGCGAGATGTTCTTCAGCGGCACGACCGTACGGTCACGCGAATAGACCGTGGCGATCTGGCCGCCCTCGGCGTCGAGGATCGTGGTGCGCTGGCTCAGCGGCGGTGTCTTCATGCTCACGGGGAGTTCGTCGAAGCTCTCCACCGATCCCTTGGCGGCCAGGCCCAGCGCGCCGACCGCGGGCAGCGCGATGCCCGCCAGCACCGCTCCCGCGAGGACACTGACACCGAGGAACTTGGCGGCCTGCTGCGTTGGCGACAGACCACCGCCCGAGCGCTTCTTTGGCATGAGGGCAGCCTAATCCGTACTCCAGAGCCTTCCGAAGGAGCGGTCGCCCCTCGGTATGTTCACGACCGCGCCGCTCAGGGGGCGCCCGGGGCCCCCGAGGGGCGTCGCCTTGCCGGTTGCCGTAGTCCTTCTGGGCCAGGCCGTGGTCCCGCCGGGGGAGACCGGCCCCGCCGTCCCTCCCGGGCGACGGGAGAAGCCGTAGCCGCCTCGGGCCGGTCGGGCCAGTCGCGTCCTGCCGCCGGTCCGGTGCGGGCGTCCTGCGGTGCCGGCGTCGGGCTGGGCCGGGCCGGGTGGGGCTGCCGAGGCCGGGTGTGTCGGCCCGGTCGCGTGTGCCTCCATCCCCGACGGCACGGCACGGGGCAAACTGAGGGCAGCGGCCTTCGCATTCGCCGGACACGCGCGCAGGCGTTGGCCTAAGCTGCTCTCAACTGTCACAGCAGTGCGGTCACGTATCAATACGTCCGGCGACCCCGAATCGTTCCGGAGGTACCCGACTTTCTGTCGGGAGCGTGCCCGAATCCGCCTCGTGTGTCATCCGGCGTCCGTTGTGGCGTGACAAGCCTGCCCCGATTTGCCGGGATGATCACGCATGTCGTCACCTCACTCCCCCGGGTGATCTGCCGCTTACCCATAGTCCGTTCGGACCATTCAAGATTGGGCCCGCTGGGGGTGTTGCGCTGTCCCCACCTTCCGTAACGTCCTCAACTGGCGGCGGTGAATATGCCGCTGCCGCCGTGGGGGAGCCTCGATTCGGGAGAGGACGGCGCCGGTATGGGCTGGGTAACCGACTGGAGTGCGCAGGCGGCCTGCCGCACTACCGATCCGGATGAACTGTTCGTTCAGGGAGCAGCGCAGAACAGGGCAAAGGCGGTGTGCACCGGATGCCCGGTGCGGACCGAGTGCCTCGCCGACGCGCTGGACAACCGCGTCGAGTTCGGCGTGTGGGGAGGCATGACGGAACGGGAGCGCCGCGCCCTGCTGCGTCGGCGGCCGACCGTCACGTCGTGGCGCCGGCTCCTGGAGACCGCGCGCATGGAGTACGAGCGCGGTGCGGGCATCATGCCCCTCGAAGACGACCGGGTGTACGAGAACTACGCGGCGGTCAGCTGAGGCCACGCCTCGGCGCCGCCGGGCGGCCGACCGCGCCATCCACCGGCCGACCGTGCCGCCAATCGGACACCGCGTCGGCCACCCGCGTCGGCCACCCGCGTCGGCCGACCGCGCGCCGGGCAGCGGTGCCGGTGTCGGGCGGCTCGAGAAGCGGCTTCGGCAGCGCCGCGACAAGCGCGCGGGACCCGTCCGTCCGTGTGTCTGTCTTCCTGCCGTCGGCCGCGCGACCGTGCCCGCGTACGACGGCGTTCGGCCGAGGCCCGTCGCGTTCGACCGGTTACCGGCGTATTTGACGGCCTATGGGCGGATGTGACCGCGTACGACCGAGTGACGGAGCGCCACCCGGCGCCCGCACCAGTCCATGTGACGGCAGCGGAACGCGCCGGCGCGTACGGCGGTGAGCTACGGCCACGACCGTCCCCTCCGCTCCACGACTGCCCGCCACCGCGCTGGCCGTCACCGACCGCGCCTCACGCCTCCGCCCCGCTCTGCCCGTCACCGCCCTCGGGCAGTTCATGCCGGTGCGCGGCGAGGCGGTCGCCGATGTCCCGCAGCCCCGTGAGATCGTGCACATCACCGGGCAGCGCGGCCACCTCAGCGACCGCCACCTCCGGGTGCAGCGCGGTGAAGCGGTCGCGGGTGCGCCGCTCCCGGGAGAGCAGCTGCATCCGCTCGGCGTGCAGCCGCAGCAGCCCCGCCGTCAGCTCGTCGACGGAGCGTTCCGCGGGCACGCCTGCGCGGCCGGCGTCGGCCTCACGGCCGGCGCCGTCCGTGTCGGCTTCGTGGCCCGCCTCGTCCCCAGGAACCGCACCGTCGGTCGGCGCCTCCTCGGCGGGGGAGCCGGGGCCGGAGGGCGACGCGGGTGCGGAGGGCTCCGCGGGTTCTGAACTGCCGTACGTGTCGGGAGAGTTACGAAGTCCAGCTTTCCCGGCGTGTTGATCCACAATGCGGGACTCGTCAAGATTTTCCGCGGCGGCGAGCGCCCGCTCGGCCGACAACTGGGCGGCGCCGCTGCCGTGCACACGGTTGAGCACAAGACCGGCCAACGGCATGCGTTCCGCCGCCAGCCGCTCCACGAAGTACGCCGCCTCCCGCAGCGCGTCCCGCTCCGGCGCGGCCACCACCAGGAACGCCGTCCCCGGTGCCTGGAGCAGCTTGTACGTGGCGTCCGCGCGCGTGCGGAAACCGCCGAACGTCGTGTCCATCGCCGCAACGAACGTCTGTACGTCCTTCAGCAGCTGGCCGCCGAGCAGCTTGCCGAGCGTGCCCGTCATCATCGACATGCCGACGTTCAGGAACTTCATCCCGGCCCGCCCGCCCAGCTTCGCCGGAGCCGTGAGCAGCCGGATCAGCCGGCCGTCCAGGAACGAGCCGAGCCGCTTCGGCGCGTCCAGGAAGTCCAGCGCGGAACGCGACGGAGGCGTGTCGACGACGATCAGGTCCCACTCGTCGCGGGCCCGAAGCTGGCCCAGCTTCTCCATCGCCATGTACTCCTGCGTGCCCGCGAAGCCCGCCGAGAGCGACTGGTAGAAGGGGTTGCTCAGGATCGCCGCCGCCCGCTCCGGGTCGGCGTGCGCCTCGACGATCTCGTCGAAGGTGCGCTTCATGTCGAGCATCATCGCGTGCAGCTCGCCGCCCGCCGTGTCGTCGATGCCCTTCACCCGGCGCGGGACGTTGTCCAGCGAGTCGATGCCCATCGACTGGGCCAGCCGCCGGGCCGGGTCGATGGTGAGGACGACCACCTTGCGGCCCCGCTCCGCCGCCCGCAGCCCCAACGCCGCCGCCGTCGTCGTCTTGCCGACACCGCCCGAGCCGCAGCACACCACGATCCGCGTCGTCGGGTCGTCCAACAGCGGATCGAGCTCCAGCACACGCGCGGGGGCGAGACGGTGCCGGGGGGCGTCGTGTGCGGCGTCCGGACTCATGACATCCCCTGCTTCCGCAGCTCGGTGGCGAGTTCGTACAGGCCCGCCAGATCCATGCCCTCGGCGAGCAGCGGCAGTTCGTGCAGCGGCAGGCCCAGCTCGCCGAGGACCGAGCGCTGCTCGTGCTCCAGTTCGTACCGCTCGGCGTACTCCTCGGCCTGCCGCAGCAGCGGGTCCACCAGCCGCTCCGCGTGCCCGCCGCGCCGCGCCCCGCCCAGCCCGGCCGCGGACAGCGAGCGCGCGAACGCCGTACGGGGAGTGCCGCGGATCTGCTCAAGCTCGGCGGCGTCCAGCACCTGCGGGCGCACCATGTTGACGACGACCCGGCCCACCGGCAGTCGGGCCGCGCGCAGTTCGGCGATGCCGTCGGCGGTCTCCTGGACCGGCATCTCCTCCAACAGCGTCACCAGGTGCACGGCCGTCTCCGGTGACTTCAGCACCCGCATCACGGCCTGCGCCTGATTGTGTATCGGGCCGATCTTCGCGAGGCCCGCCACCTCGTCGTTGACGTTCAGGAACCGGGTGACACGGCCCGTCGGCGGTGCGTCCATCACGACGTAGTCGTAGACGAAACGTCCCGCCTTGTCCTTGCGGCGCACCGCCTCGCACGCCTTGCCGGTCAGGAGCACGTCCCGCAGGCCGGGCGCGATGGTGGTCGCGAAGTCGATCGCGCCGAGCTTCTTCAGCGCACGGCCCGCTCCGCCCAGCTTGTAGAACATCTGGAGGTAGTCCAGAAGGGCCAGTTCGGGATCGATGGCCAGGGCGAAGACCTCGCCGCCCCCCGGCGCGACGGCGATCTTCCGCTCCTCATAGGGCAGCGCCTCCGTTTCGAAGAGCTGTGCGATGCCCTGCCGGTCCTCGACCTCGACGAGAAGCGTCCGCTTCCCCTCCGTCGCGAGAGCCAGCGCGAGGGCTGCGGCGACCGTCGTCTTTCCGGTCCCGCCCTTGCCGCTGACGACCTGGAGCCTGCTCACGTCATCGAGCGTAACCAGTCGGTGCCGCACATGACCGGGAGGCTGTGGACAACGCCCCCCTCGGGCACCGCCCGCCCCACCGGCCGCAGGGGTTCCCCGCCGGGCGCAGCGGCTACAGTCGCCCCATGAAGAAGTGGGAATACGCCACCGTGCCGCTGCTCGTCCACGCCACGAAGCAGATCCTGGACACCTGGGGCGAGGACGGCTGGGAGCTGGTCCAGGTCGTGCCCGGCCCGAACAACCCGGAGCAGCTCGTCGCCTACCTGAAGCGGGAGAAGCAGGCATGAGCGCGGTCGAGGCGAAGCTCGCCGAACTGGGACTGACCCTGCCGGAGGTCGTGCCGCCGCTCGCCGCCTACCAGCCGGCGGTCCGGTCCGGCTCGTACGTGTACACGGCGGGCCAGCTGCCGATGGTCGACGGCAAGCTGCCCGTGACCGGCAAGGTCGGTGCCGAGGTCACCGCCGAGGAGGCCAAGGACCTGGCCCGCACCTGCGCGCTGAACGCGCTCGCCGCGGTCAAGTCCGTCGCGGGTGATCTGGATCGCGTCGCGCGCGTGGTGAAGGTCACCGGCTTCGTCGCATCCGCCGCCGACTTCACCGGCCAGCCGGGCGTCCTCAACGGCGCCAGCGAGCTGCTGGGCGTGGTCTTCGGCGACAAGGGCGTGCACGCGCGCAGCGCGGTCGGCGTCGCGGTGCTCCCGCTGGACGCGCCGGTGGAGGTCGAGATCCAGGTCGAACTGGCGCCCTGACGCCCGCCCGGCCGACGGTCGCACCGGTGGTGGCTGTCGGCCACCGGTTGCCGGTCCCCGGCCGCCGACGGTGCAGGCCGTCGGCCCTCAGACGTCGGCCGTCGGTCCCCGGGGCGCCGACTGCCGGTCCCCGGGGCACCGGCCGTCAATCCCCGGGCGCAGGCCGTCAGCCCCCGGCTGCCGGTGGCGGTCGCCGAGGGGCGCCCGCCTGCCGGACGCCCGGCCCCGCAGGGGCACCCCTCTCGATCACCTCTCGAACATTCGCCCAGTACGGGATAGCCTCCGGCCATGGCGAATGGGCAGTGGTATCCACCGGAGTGGCCGGACCGGATCCGCGCGCTCGCGGCCGGCACTCTCACGCCGGTCGCGGCCAGGCGTGCGGCGACGGTGATGCTCCTGCGGGACACCGACGCCGGGCCCGCTGTCCACATGCTGCGCCGACGCGCCTCCATGGCCTTCGCCGGGGGCGCGTACGCCTACCCCGGCGGCGGCGTCGACCCGCGCGACGACGACCACCTGGTGCGCTGGGCGGGCCCCACGCGCGCGTGGTGGGCGAAGCGGCTCGGTGTGGACGACGAGACGCAGGCGCAGGCCATCGTCTGCGCCGCCGTCCGCGAGACGTACGAGGAGGCGGGCGTCCTGCTCGCCGGCCCCACGCCGGACACCGTCGTCGGCGACACCACCGGCGAGGACTGGGAGGCCGACCGGGCCGCCCTGGTGGCCCGCGAGACGTCCTTCGCGGACTTCCTGGACCGGCGCGGCCTGGTCCTGCGCTCCGACCTGCTGGGTGCCTGGGCCCGCTGGATCACGCCCGAGTTCGAGCCGCGCCGCTACGACACCTGGTTCTTCGTCGCCGCCCTCCCGGCCGGGCAGCGCACCCGCAACGCCTCAGGCGAGGCCGACCGCACCGTGTGGACCCGGCCGCAGGACGCCGCCGACGGCTACGACAAGGGCGAGCTGCTGATGATGCCGCCCACCATCGCCACCCTGCGTCAGCTGACGCCGTACGCCACCGCCGCCGAGGCGCTGGCCGCCGCGCCCGGCCGTGACCTGACGCCCGTCATCGCGCGGGCCCGGCTGGTCGACGGCGAGGTCGTGCTGTCGTGGCCGGGGCACGCCGAGTTCACCAAGCACATCCCGACCGGGGGAGGCCCCGCATGACCGACGCCGGCACCCTTCCCGGTCAGCCCCGCGGCGCGGTCGTCACCGGGCCCGCCACCGAGCGCGCGGTGAACGTCCTCGCGCCCAACCCGTCCGCGATGACCCTGGACGGCACGAACACGTGGATCGTCTCCGAGCCCGACTCCGATCTGGCCGTCGTGATCGACCCGGGCCCGCTCGACGAGGGACATCTGCGTGCGGTCGTCGACATGGCCGAGAAGGCCGGCAAGCGCATCGCCCTCACTCTGCTCACCCACGGGCACCCGGACCACGCCGAGGGGGCCGGACGGTTCGCCGAGATCACCGGCACGCGCGTGCGTGCCCTCGATCCGGCGCTGCGGCTCGGCGACGAGGGCCTGGCCGCAGGGGACGTCGTCACCGTGGGCGGCCTGGAGCTGCGCGTCGTACCCACCCCTGGGCACACCGCGGACTCCCTGTGCTTCCATCTGCCGGCCGACCGGGCCATCCTCACCGGCGACACCGTCCTCGGGCGTGGTACGACCGTCGTCGCGCACCCCGACGGGCGGCTCGGCGACTATCTGGACTCCCTGCGCCGGCTGCGGTCCCTCACGGTCGACGACGGCGTGCACACGGTTCTGCCGGGCCACGGCCCGGTCCTCGACGACGCCCAGGGTGCCGTCGAGTACTACCTGGCGCACCGGGCGCACCGGCTCGCCCAGGTGGAGACGGCCGTGGAGGACGGCTACCGCACCCCTGCCGAGGTCGTCGCACACGTGTACGCCGGTGTGGACCGCTCCCTGTGGCCCGCGGCGGAGCTGTCCGTACGGGCCCAGCTGGAGTACCTGGAGGAGCACGGGCTCATCTAGCGGCCGTCTCATCGGCCCACGCGCGCGTGTCCCATGTACGGCGCGTGTGCCCCACGTACGGAAACGGGCGCCCCGGGCCCCGGCGAGAGCCGGAGCGGGGCGCCCGTTTCCGTACGTTCGTCCGTGCGGGCGGCGTCAGCGGGAGCGCTTCGCGAGGCGCTCCACGTCGAGGAGGATCACCGCGCGGGCCTCGAGCCGCAGCCAGCCGCGCTGGGCGAAGTCGGCGAGCGCCTTGTTGACCGTCTCGCGGGAGGCGCCGACCAGCTGGGCCAGCTCCTCCTGCGTCAGGTCGTGCACGACGTGGATGCCTTCCTCGGACTGCACGCCGAACCGGCGGGACAGATCCAGCAGGGCGCGCGCGACACGGCCCGGCACGTCGGAGAAGACCAGGTCCGACATGGCGTCGTTGGTCTTGCGGAGGCGGCGGGCGACGGCACGCAGCAGCGCGGCGGCCACCTCGGGGCGGGCGTTCAGCCAGGGCTGGAGGTCGCCGTGGCCCAGGCCCAGCAGCTTGACCTCGGTCAGCGCGGTCGCGGTGGCGGTGCGCGGGCCCGGGTCGAACAGCGACAGCTCGCCGATCAGCTCGCCGGGGCCGACCACGGCGAGCATGTTCTCGCGGCCGTCGGGCGAGGTGCGGTGCAGCTTGACCTTGCCCTCGGTCACCACGTAGAGCCGGTCGCCCGGGTCGCCCTCGTGGAACAGGGAGTCGCCGCGTGCCAGCGTCACCTCGCTCATGGAGGCGCGAAGCTCCGCGGCCTGCTCGTCGTCGAGAGCCGCGAAGAGCGGGTTGCGCCGCAGAACGTCGTCCACGAGTTCTCTCCTTGTCGACCTGCTCAGGGGATTCAGGCCCCCCGGTACGAGGGACCCTGGTGCCCATTTTGCCGGACGGTCCAAACAGTGTGATCTGTCACAAGGATGCCGTACACGCGTCCGGAGGTAAGCGTCAGGGGGCCAATTGGGCGCCGATCTTCCGGGTCCGGGGCGGATGACGGCGCCGGGCTCTAGGCTGGCCGAGTGTCCAAATCCCCGGTGAGAGCACAGGCCAAGGGGGCTGAGCTGGTGGTTGTACGTCGGGATTCCGCTGTGGGCGAACAGGACTCCGGCGGGGGCGGGAAAGCGGCGAAAGCCATGAGGAAGACATCGGGGAAGAAGGCGGAAAATGTGAAGAACGCCACCCCGGCCGACAAGGCCGCCCCGGCCAACAGCACCGACCCGGCCGACAAGGCCACCCCGGCCAAGAAGACCACCGCCGTCAAGAAGCCGGTCCCCACCAAGAAGGCCGCCTCGGCCGAGAAGGCCACCCCCACCGCCAAGCTCAGGAAGGCCGTCGTCGCCCCGAAGAAGGCCACCGCCGCCGTGCGCGGCGCCGGCCCCGCGAAGCCCGTCGCCGTCTCCCGGCCGCGCAAGGAGGAGTCCCGTACCGCCCTGGTCCGCCGCGCCCGCCGGATCAACCGCGAGCTGGCCGAGGTCTACCCGTACGCCCACCCGGAACTGGACTTCGAGAACCCGTTCCAGCTGATCGTCGCCACGGTCCTGTCCGCGCAGACCACCGACCTGCGCGTCAACCAGACCACCCCGGCGCTGTTCGCGAAGTACCCCACCCCCGAGGACCTGGCCGCCGCCGACCCGGAGGAGGTCGAGGAGATCCTCCGCCCGTGCGGCTTCTTCCGGGCCAAGACCAGGTCGGTCATAGGGCTGTCGAAGGCGCTGGTGGAGGAGTACGGCGGTGAGGTCCCCGGCAAGCTGGAGGAGCTGGTCAAGCTGCCCGGCGTCGGCCGCAAGACCGCCTTCGTCGTGCTCGGGAACGCGTTCGGCCGGCCCGGCATCACCGTGGACACGCACTTCCAGCGGCTGGTGCGGCGCTGGCAGTGGACCGACGAGACCGACCCCGACAAGATCGAGGCCGCGGTCGGCTCGCTCTTCCCGAGGAGCGACTGGACCGACCTGTCCCACCACGTGATCTGGCACGGACGCCGGATCTGCCACGCCCGCAAACCCGCCTGCGGCGCCTGCCCCATCGCCCCGCTCTGTCCGGCGTACGGCGAGGGCGAGACCGACCCGGACAAGGCCCGGAAGCTGCTGAAGTACGAGAAGGGCGGCTTCCCCGGCCAGCGGCTGAACCCTCCGCAGGCCTATCTGGACGCGGGCGGGAAACCCGCGCCGCCACTGGGGGCCGTATGACGGAACGATCTCGGTGGGGCCGTGCGTTGGACAGGGTGGATCGGGGGTGGACATGACGCGCGCGAGCGACACACAGGGCGGGCCGGTGGCGCTGTCCGAGGAGGGGCTGCCCGGCTGGCTCGACCCGGTGGTCCGGGCCGTCAGGACGGTGGAGCCCCGGCAGCTGAGCCGTTTCCTGCCCCCGGCCGACGGGGCGGGACGGCAGTCCGCGGTGCTCATCCTCTTCGGCGAAGGTGCGCAGGGGCCCGAGCTGCTGCTGATGGAGCGTGCCGGATCGCTGAGATCGCACGCCGGTCAGCCGTCGTTCCCCGGCGGCGCCCTCGACCCGGAGGACGGCGACCCGCACGCCGACGGGCCGCTGCGGGCCGCGCTGCGGGAGGCCGAGGAGGAGACCGGCCTCGACCCGGCGGGCGTACAGCTGTTCGGTGTGCTGCCGAAGCTGTACATCCCGGTCAGCGGCTTCGTCGTCACGCCCGTGCTCGGCTGGTGGCGCGAGCCCAGCCCGGTCGGCGTCGTCGACCCGAACGAGACCGCGCGGGTCTTCACCGTCCCCGTGGCGGATCTCACGGACCCCGCCAACCGTGCCACCGCCGTCCACCCGAGCGGCTTCCACGGCCCGGCGTTCCTCGTCGAATCGGCCCTGGTCTGGGGTTTCACGGCCGGTGTGATCGACCGCCTGCTGCATTTCGCGGGCTGGGAGCGCCCCTGGGACCGCGACCGGAGGGTCTCCCTGGACCGGCGGTCGTGACAGGGTGGCCCCCGTGCCGTGACCGGGCGGGGGCCCGCGTCCGTCTGCCGCTGAGCGGCGGGCCGGATCTCCCGGCCGACCTGGTGTGATCGCGTAGTGACGAGGCGAGGCTTGAAGCGGTGAACGTGCTGGACATCCTGTTGCTGATCGCGGCCGTGTGGTTCGCGGTCGTCGGTTACCGGCAGGGCTTCGTCGTCGGCGTCCTGTCGGTGATCGGCTTCCTCGGCGGCGGCCTCGTCGCCGTGTATCTGCTGCCCGTCCTGTGGGACGCGCTCACGGACAACTCGGAGGTCGGCACCACCGCCGCGGTCGTCGCGGTCATCGTCGTCATCGTGTGCGCGTCGGTCGGGCAGGCCCTCACCACCCACTGGGGCAACAAGCTGCGCCGCTACATCACCTGGTCCCCGGCCCGCGCCCTGGACGCGACGGGCGGCGCCCTCGTCAACGTCGTCGCGATGCTGCTGGTGGCCTGGCTGATCGGTTCCGCGCTCGCCGGGACGACCCTGCCCACGCTGGGCAAGGAGGTCCGCAACTCCAAGGTGCTGCTCGGTGTGTCACGGGCGTTGCCGGACGCGGCGGACACCTGGTTCGCGGACTTCTCCTCCGTACTCGCGCAGAACGGCTTCCCGCAGGTCTTCAGCCCCTTCTCCAACGAGCCGATCACCGAGGTCCGCCCGCCCGACCCGGCGCTCGCCGCGAGCCCGGTCGCCACCCGCGCCAAACAGTCCATCGTGAAGGTGATGGGCACCGCGCCGAGCTGCGGCAAGGTGCTGGAGGGCACCGGGTTCGTCTTCGCCGACCGCCGCGTCATGACCAACGCGCACGTGGTGGGCGGCGTCGACGAGCCCACCGTGCAGATAGGCGGCGAGGGACGCAAGTACGACGCGACGGTCGTCCTCTACGACTGGCGGCGCGACATCGCCGTACTCGACGTGCCCGGCCTGAAGGCGCCCGCGCTGAAGTTCACCACGAAGGACGCGTCCAGCGGGGACAGCGCGATCGTCGCCGGCTTCCCGCAGAACGGCGCGTACGACGTGCGCGCCGCTCGCGTGCGCGGCCGGATCTCGG
The DNA here is from genome assembly GCF_023072675.1 of Streptomyces sp. XM83C. Classification (GTDB taxonomy): domain Bacteria; phylum Actinomycetota; class Actinomycetes; order Streptomycetales; family Streptomycetaceae; genus Streptomyces; species Streptomyces thermocoprophilus. The sequence goes on along the minus strand of NZ_JALLGL010000090.1, from coordinate 6,245 downwards.
CCAACGGCCCCGACATCTACCACCGCGGCACCGTCCGCCGTGACGTGTACTCGCTGTACACGGTCGTCCGCCAGGGCAACTCCGGCGGCCCGCTGCTCACGCCCGACGGCCAGGTGTACGGCGTGGTGTTCGCGAAGTCCCTCGACGACGCCGACACGGGGTACGCGCTGACCACGGACGAGATCAAGGACGACATCTCCCGCGGTCGCACCGCGAACCAGCAGGTGGACAGCGACAGTTGCGCCCTGTGAGACCTCGTGAGTGGCGGACCGTGTGTGAGGAGCCTGTGACAGGGCGCCCGGCGGGCCGGGTTTCGACTGGCGGGGGACCGTTGCCGGACGGCTGCCGTGCGGGTCAGCCGCGCGGGTGACGCAGGCGCATTGAGACCCAGCGGGCCCGGCGGCGCAGGATGCGCGGGATTCCCACCCTGGGGTCGGTGCTCGTCATCTGCGGCGCACCTCCGCGCTGGTGGGAGCTCAGCCCGGTGGCCGAGCGGCGGTTGCGTGCTACGTCACTGTAGTCGTGCGTCCAGCCCATACCCCGACGTCTGCCCCTGCCCCATGGTCGATAACCGCGCCGAAGGTCCCCAATTGGCCTATGCGCCGGGCAATTGGCCGATCGTCGGACGGGTGTACGGCATTCGGGTACGGCCCGCTCAGGACCGCTCGCCGAACGGCACGATCCGGCCCCTTCCGGCACCCCGGCCGACCGGGTCACCGATCGGGTTCCGGGTCCTTCAGCCAGTTGACGAGCTCCGTGGAGAACGCCACCGGGTCCTCCTCGTGCGGGAAGTGACCCAGCCCGTCGAACAGCCGCCAGCGGTACGGCGCTTCGACGTACTCCCCGGAGCCGGCCGCGCTGCGCGTACGCATCACCGGGTCGAGGGAGCCGTGCAGGTGCAGCGTCGGCACCCGCACCGGCCGCTTCATCCGCCGGTAGAACTGGACGCCGTCGGGCCGGGCGAGCGAACGCACCAGCCAGCGGTACGGCTCCACCGAGCAGTGCGCCGTGGACGGGATGCACATCGCCCGCCGGTACGTCAGCACGGCCTCCTCGTCCGGGAGACGGGGCCCGGACCACTCCCGGATCAGACGACCCACCAGCGCGCCGTCGTCCGCGGTGAGCCGGCGTTCCGGGATGAACGGCCGCTGGAATCCCCAGATGTGGGAGCCGGCGCGGGCCTGCCGGGGGTCGGCGAGCATCGCCGAGCGCCAGCGCCGCGGGTGCGGCATCGACGCGACGGCGAGGCGCCGTACCAGCTTGGGCCGCATCACAGCCGCCGTCCACGCCAGATATCCGCCCAGGTCATGGCCGACGAGCGCGGCGTCCGGCTCACCCAGGGAGCGGATCACACCGGTGATGTCGAGGGCGAGGCCCGCGGGGTCGTAGCCGCGCGGGGTGCGGTCGGAGCCGCCGACGCCGCGCAGGTCCATGGCGACCGCGCGGTAGCCGGCGTCGGCGAGCGCGACGAGCTGGTGCCGCCAGGTCCACCAGAACTGCGGGAAGCCGTGCACCAGCATCACCAGCGGACCGTCGCCGACTTCGGCGATGTGGAAGCGGGCGCCGTTGGCGGCGACGTCCCGGTGGGTCACCTTCCTCCCGCCCGGAATGTCGATCCGTACGGGTGAGGCCGACTGCGCCGGAGGAGTGGCGGGATCCGTCATGAGGACGAGCGTGCCACAGCCTCGATGGCCTCGGGCGCACGCTGCTCCAGCGCGGGCAGCTCGGGGCGCGGGTGCGGCTTGGCGTTCTGAAGGACGCCGGCGGTCTCCTTCATGGACGCGGCGACCTTCTGCGGGCCCTTGCTCTTCTTGGCCTTCTTGGCGAAGACGACACCGATCAGCGCGAGCAGGCCCGCGATCAGCACATTCGCCGCGAAGGACAGCAGGAAGCACCAGCCGAGGTTCCAGCCGCCCTCACCGTTGTGGCCGCCGGTCCAGGCGTGGATGCCGTAGGCGAGGGCGAAGTTGAGCATCGGCAGCGAGAAGACCAGCACGGCACCGGCCGCGCTGAACCCGACGCCGCTCACCGCGCCCCGCTTCACGTCCTGCTTGAGCTGAGCCTTCGCCAGCGCGATCTCGTCGTGCACCAGCGCCGACAATTCGGTCGTCGCCGAGGCGAACAACTGGCCGATGCTGCGTTCGGCGCCGACCGGGCTGCCGTCGGGTGCGCTCATCGCGGTCTCCCTCGTGTGCGTTCGGGTCCGTGCGCCGCCATTTTGCGCGCGCTCCGTAGCCTGTTCCGTACTTTTGTACCGTCCGTCAGATCATGCCGGACGGTCGCCCTCCTCGCCCGCCCCGCCCGGCACTTGTGCGGGGGCGTGGCGCGCGGAAACCAGTTCCCCGGCGATCCTGCGGTGCTCCGCCGCCCTGCGCTCCAGGAGAGCCGCCATCCGCAGGTGGTACTCCGGCTGGTCCTCCTCGTAGATGTCGGGTATGCCGTCGAGGTCCTCGTCGCGGTCCTCGGCCTCGCACAGCTTGCGGTACTTGGTGTTCCGTATCTTCAGCAGCACCGACGCGACGGCGGCGGCGATGAGCGAGCCGGTCAGTACGGCCGCCTTGACCTCGCCCGTCAGAACGTCGTCGCCCTCGAACGCCAGCTCGCCGATGAGCAGCGACACGGTGAAGCCGATCCCGGCGAGCGTGGCCACCGCGAACACGTCCGCCCAGGCCAGGTCGGAACTGAGGGACGCGCGCGTGAAGCGGGAGGTGAGCCAGGTGCCGCCGAAGATTCCGATCGTCTTGCCGACGACGAGCCCCAGGACCACACCCAGCGTCTCCGGCCGCGTGAAGACCTCCGTCAGGGCGTGACCGTCCACCGGCACACCCGCGCTGAACAGCGCGAACAGCGGGACCGCCAGGCCTGCCGACAGCGGCCTGACCAGGTGCTCGATGTGCTCGCCGGGCGAGTGCTCCTCGCCCTCGCGAGGCGTGCAGCGCAGCATCAGGCCCATCGCGACGCCGGCGATCGTGGCGTGGATGCCGCTGTTGTACATCAGCGCCCAGATCACCACCCCGAGCGGCACGTACACGTACCAGCCGCGTACGCCCCACCGCAGCAGCGCCCAGAAGACGGCGAGGCCCGCGGCGGCGCCGGCGAGCGCGAGGAAGTTCAGGTCGGAGGTGAAGAACACCGCGATGATCAGGATCGCGAAGAGGTCGTCGACCACCGCGAGGGTGAGCAGGAAGGCGCGCAGTGCGCTCGGCAGCGACGTGCCGATCACCGCCAGCACGGCGAGCGCGAACGCGATGTCGGTGGCGGTGGGCACCGCCCAGCCGGCGAGCGAGCCGCCGCCGGCGTTGGTGACGACGTAGACCAGCGCGGGCGCGGCCATGCCGCACAGCGCGGCGATGACCGGCAGGGCGGCGGCCTTGGGATCGCGCAGATCCCCCGAGGTCATCTCGCGCTTGAGTTCGATACCGGCGACGAAGAAGAAGATCGCGAGGAGTCCGTCGGCGGCCCAGTGGGCGACGGACAGGTTCAGCCCGAGAGCCCCGGGACCGAAGTGGAAGTGCGAGACCTTCTCGTACGAGGAGTGCAGCGCGGGGACGTTCGCCCAGACCAGCGCGGCGATCGCGGCCGCGAGCAGGAGGACACCGCCGACGGTCTCGGTGCGCAGCGCGTTCGTGATGAAGGTACGTTCCGGCAGGGAGAGCCGACCGAGTGCGCTGCGGCTGCTCCTGTTGCCGTCGCCCGGCCCGCCCGACGGGGCGGGGCGGTCGGTGGGGGAGCTGTTGCGGGGCGCGGTCACGGTGGGGACCTCCGGTGGATGGGCAGCACGGAACTCGTGCCGACCAGACTTCCCGGCGCACCTCGACTCGCTGTTGTTCTGCTCAGGGTACCTACCGTGCCGCGAACGGGCACGGGTGATCTTCGTGATACCCGTGGGACGGCCCAAAGAGCGCCGTGGACGATGGCCCGGAGACCGCGGGGGGGCACGTGGTGCGCGCCCCGCCCCGCCCCTGTCCACAGCGGCGGGGCGTCCGGCGCGGGCGGGCGCCGGACGCCCCTGATCGGCCGTGTGCGGTCAGTCCTCGCTGGGTGCGGCGGGGAGCTTGGCCTGGATGAGGTCCATGACCGTGGAGTCGGTCAGGGTGGTGACGTCGCCCAGGGCCCTGTTCTCCGCGACGTCCCGCAGCAGGCGGCGCATGATCTTTCCGGAGCGGGTCTTGGGCAGCTCCGCCACCGGCAGGATCCGCTTCGGCTTGGCGATCGGGCCGAGGGTGGCGCCGACGTGGTTGCGCAGCTCGTCGACGAGGCCGTCCTCCTCCGACGCCGTGCCGCGCAGGATCACGAAGGCGACGATCGCCTGGCCGGTGGTCTCGTCGGCGGCTCCGACCACGGCCGCCTCGGCGACCGACGGGTGGGAGACCAGCGCGGACTCCACCTCCGTGGTGGAGATGTTGTGCCCCGAGACGAGCATCACGTCGTCGACCCGGCCGAGCAGCCAGATGTCGCCGTCCTCGTCCTTCTTCGCCCCGTCACCGGCGAAGTACTTGCCCTCGAAGCGGGACCAGTACGTGTCGATGAACCGCTGGTCGTCGCCCCAGATCGTGCGCAGCATCGACGGCCACGGCTCGGTCAGCACCAGGTAGCCGCCACCGCCGTTGGGCACCTCGTTCGCCTCGTCGTCGACGACGGTCGCGGAGATGCCGGGCAGCGGGCGCTGCGCGGAGCCCGGCTTGGCCTCGGTGACGCCCGGCAGCGGGGAGATCATCATCGCGCCGGTCTCGGTCTGCCACCAGGTGTCCACGACCGGGGTGCGGTCGGCGCCGATGTGCTTGCGGTACCAGACCCAGGCCTCCGGGTTGATCGGCTCGCCGACCGAGCCGAGGACGCGCAGGGACGACAGGTCGAACTTGGCGGGGATGTCGTCGCCCCACTTCATGAACGTGCGGATCGCGGTCGGCGCCGTGTAGAGGATCGTGACCTTGTATTTCTGCACGATCTCCCAGAAGCGGCCCTGGTGCGGGGTGTCCGGGGTGCCCTCGTACATGACCTGGGTGGCGCCGTTGGCGAGCGGCCCGTACACGATGTACGAGTGGCCGGTCACCCAGCCGACGTCGGCCGTGCACCAGTAGACGTCCGTCTCCGGCTTGAGGTCGAAGACGGCGTGGTGGGTGTAGGCGGTCTGGGTGAGATAGCCGCCGGAGGTGTGCAGGATGCCCTTCGGCTTACCCGTCGTGCCCGAGGTGTAGAGGATGAACAGCGGGTGCTCCGCCTCGAACGCCTCCGGGGTGTGCTCGGCGGACTGGCCCTCCACGAGGTCGTGCCACCACACGTCGCGGCCCTCGGTCCAGGCGACGTCCTGCCCGGTGCGGCGCACCACGAGCACATGCTCGACGTTGCCGGCCTTCTCGATCGCCTCGTCCACGGCCGGCTTCAGCGCGGACGGCTTGCCGCGCCGCCAACCGCCGTCTGCGGTGATGACGACCCGGGCGTCCGCGTCCTGGATACGGGTGGCGAGCGCGTCGGCCGAGAAACCGCCGAAGACGACCGAGTGCGCTGCGCCGATCCGGGCGCAGGCCAGCATCGCGATCGCGGTCTCCGGGATCATCGGCATGTAGACGGCGACCCGGTCGCCCTTGCGCACGCCGAGCTCCAGCAGCGCGTTGGCCGCCTTGGACACCTCGTCCTTGAGGTCGGCGTAGGTGATGGCGCGGCTGTCGCCGGGCTCGCCCTCGAAGTGGATCGCGACGCGGTCGCCGTGCCCGGCCTCCACATGGCGGTCGACGCAGTTGTAGGCGACGTTGAGCGTGCCGTCCTTGAACCACTTCGCGAACGGCGGGTTCGACCAGTCCAGGGTCTCCGTCGGCTCCTTGGCCCAGGTCAGCCGGCGGGCCTGCTCGGCCCAGAAGCCGAGCCTGTCAGCCTTGGCCTGTTCGTACGCCTCTGCCGTGACGTTGGCGTTGGCGGCCAGGTCAGCGGGCGGCGCGAAGCGTCGCTCCTCCTTCAAGAGGTTGGCCAGGCTTTCGTTGCTCACGACATCTCCCTTTCCCAGGGTGTCCGTTGTGTCCCAGGCCACAGCTCATCAGACCCGGGGGGCCGATGACAAGGGTCGACAGGAAATTGGTTTAGACCTGTCGCCGGTGCTCTTCCGTGGCACTGCCGAGGTCGTGTCCATCGGGGTGTTGCTGGTCATCCGTACCCACGGACCCGGCAGGGGGTGAGTTCAATGCCTGTAACGCGCTTCACACCTCGGGGGTACGGATGACCAGCAACACCCCGATGGACACGACCTCGGC
>NZ_JALLGL010000008.1 GCF_023072675.1 Streptomyces sp. XM83C | reverse complement strand
CCTTTTTCCCGCCCCTCTGCCGAGTCTGGCACCGCCCGCCGGTGATCGCCGCCGCGCCGTGCGGGCGCGCCGCCGTGCATCCGGCCGTGCGGCGAGGGCATCATCGGACGGCCGAGGGCCCCGCTCCGTGTGTTGATCGCGCGTTGATCGAACGTTTTTCGCCGCGTTGCAGGCTCTCCGCCATGCACATCGACACGATCCCCGCGCCCGACCTCGCCTGGCAGCAGGAGGCGTTGTGCGCGCAGACCGGGGGCGACTTCTTCTTCCCCGAGCCCGGCAGCTCCGTACGGGAGGCGAAGCGGATCTGCGGGCTGTGCCCCATCCGCGTTGCGTGCCTGGAGTACGCCCTGGAGAACGACGAACGCTTCGGCGTCTGGGGCGGACTCTCCGAGAAGGAACGCCTCGCCCTGCGCCGCACCTGCCGCTGAACGGTTCGGACCGGTCCACCTGCCGGTGAGCACACCGGGCCACCCGGCGCCACCGGTCGCGGACGCCCGCCGTTGCGAAAACGCGTGCGGATCACCGGGCCGTGGCCGATAGGATCACCGCACGCGTCCGGACGTAGCGCAGAGGCAGGCGCCCGCCTTGCCCAGGCGAAGTACGCCGGTTCGAACCCGGTCGTCCGGACGCACCCGGGTCCCGTAGAGCAGAGGCAGACTCGCCGCCTTGTCAGGGCGGTCACGCCGGTTCGAATCCGGTCGGGACCACGACACGGCACGGACACGGGCGGCGACGGATGGGCGAGGGGACCGGCGGCACGGTCAGCGAGGAGGAGCTGGCCGCGTTCCACACGGTGGTCGGCAAACTGCGGGCGCTGCCCGTCGACGATCCCGTGCGGCTGCGGGCCGAGCAGGTCGCCGCCTCCTTCGCCCGTGACGGACGGCTCAAGCGGCGCAAGGCGCGCGGCGCCGAACTGTCCGCGGCCGACGCCGCCACCATGGCAGCGACCGCCACCGGCGCTCTCGACCGCCGCGAGGACGCCCCGCTCGACACGGCCGGCAGCGGGGGCGTGTTCCGCAAGCCACGCCACTGCTATGTCTGCAAGTCGCCCTACCGTCAGGTCGACACCTTCTACCACCGGCTGTGCCCCGAGTGCGCCGCGGACAACCGGCGCCGCCGGCAGATCAGCACCGATCTGACGGGCCGTCGCGCCCTGCTCACCGGCGGCCGAGTGAAGATCGGCTTCCAGCTCGCGCTGATGATGCTGCGGGACGGCGCCGAACTGCTGGTCACCTCCCGTTTCCCGCACGACACCGTCCGCCGCTTCCATGCCGTCCCCGGCAGCGACGCCTGGCGGGACCGGCTCACCGTCGTCGCCGTCGACCTGCGCGACCCGCGACAGGTGCTCGGCCTGTGCGAGGAACTGCGCGCAGAGGGCCGGCCGTTGGACATCCTCGTCAACAACGCGGCGCAGACCGTGCGCCGCCCGCCCGAGTCGTACGCCCTGCTCGCCTCCGGCGAGTACGACGCCCTGCCCGACGGCGCGCGCCGGGCACCCGGCTTCACCCCGATGCGGATGCTGCCCGGCACGGCGTCGGCCCTGCCGGCGGCGCTGCGCGAGGCGGACGAGGCCGGGCTGCTGCCCGACCCGTCCCCGGAGAACTCCTGGTCCGCCCGGCTCGGCGCGCTCGACCCGGCCGAGGTGCTGGAGACGCAGCTCGTCAACGCCCTCGCCCCGGCACTGCTGTGCGACCGGCTGCTGCCGCTGCTGCTCGCCTCCCCGCATCCGCGCCGCTACATCGTCAACGTCACCGCCGTCGAGGGCCGGTTCGCCGTACGGAACAAGACCGCGGGGCATCCGCACACCAACATGGCGAAGGCTGCCCTGAACATGCTCACCCGCACCTCCGCCGCCGAACTCGCCGAGCAGGGCGTCCACATGTGCGCCGTCGACACAGGCTGGATCACCGACGAGAACCCGGCCCCGAAGAAGGCCCGCATGGCGGGCGCCGGTTTCCGGACACCGCTCGACGTCGTGGACGGCGCCGCCCGCGTCTACGACCCGATAGTCCGCGGTGAGTCCGGCGCCCCCCTGTCCGGCGTGTTCCTCAAGGACTACAAGGAGGCGGAGTGGTGACCGGCCCGTCCGAACCGAGCCCGTCCGAACCGAGCCCGTCCGAACCGGTCACGCCCGAACCGGCGACGTCGGGCGCGCAGCCCCGCGCGGGCGACGCGACCACCCAGGACGGCGTCGGGCCGGAAGCGCCCGGCGGGGTGCGCCCCGGCGAGGCCGCGACGGGGTTCGCGGGCGTGCCGGTCGTGGTGCCGCGGCCGACGGCCGAGCTGGAACCGCTGCTGGACTGGCTGCGGGCCGGGCGGCCGGCGGGGGAGCGGCTGGACTTCACCGCGGGCACCGTACTGCCCGACGGCCGGCTCGACCTGTGCAAGCAGGCGCTGGGCGCGCGCGGCGCCGCCCTCGTCGCGGAGGCCCTCGGCCAGGGCCCCTCCCCGGTGCGGCATCTGCTGCTCGGCACGGACGCGCTCGGCGACGAGGGCGCCGAAGCCGTGGCGGGCAGCGCCGTCGAGACGCTGTACCTCGGCTGCAACGGCATCACCGCGGGCGGCGCCTGCCGGATCGCCGACCAGCTGCGCGCCTCACCGCAGGTCGTGACCGGCGTGTGGCTGAAACGCAACCCGCTGGGCAGCGCCGGCGGCCGGGCAGCCGCCGAACTCATCGAATCCGCGCGGACGTTGCGCACCCTCGACCTCGTGCAGACCGGTCTGGACGCGGCCGGCGCCGCCGTTCTCGCCGACGCGCTGCTCGCCGCCGCGGACAACGGGCGCCGTGTCGCACGGCTCTTCGTCGGCGGCAACCCGCTCGGCGGGCCCGGCGCGCACGCCCTCGGCGCGGTGATCGCCGCCGGGGCACTCGACGAACTGTACGTGTCCGCCGCCTCGTTGGGTGACGCGGGCGCGCTCCGGCTGGCCGAAGCCCTGGAGCGCGCCCCGTACGGGCGGCTGAGCCGGCTGTCGGCCGCCAGCAACGGCATCGGTCCCGCCGCCGCGGCCCGCCTGGTCACGGCGGCCACCGCGGCCGGCGTCGGCCTCCTCGACCTCGGCCGGGTCCGTGCCGCCGCGGTGTTGGGCGCGGCGGACAACCACATCGACCTGACGGCGGCCGAGCGGATCGCCGACGCGCTGGCGGCCGGCGAGCACCGTCTCGCCCATCTGGTGCTCAGCCACACCGGAATGCGCAGCAGGGAAGCCCACCGGCTGCTGGACACCGCGCCCCGCGCGGCCACCGCCACTCGTTTCGTCCTCGGCCCCGGTGTCGCCTCCAGCATCAAGCGCCGTCTGAACGCGCTCAGCGCCCACATCCCGGAGCCGGCGGTCCCGGCCGACGTGGCAGCGGTCCGCAGCGTCCACCGCACCGCGCCGCCGGCGGGGAAGGCGTGACCGGTGCGCGGCGCTGGCCGGCGACGTATGACCGTGCCAAGCACCGGTCGGCCGCGGTCCGACACCCCACGGCCCGCCCCGCCGGTCGCCGTCACCGCTTCCGCATCGCCATGAACACCTCCGTCCAGAACCGCTGCTGCTTCTCCGACGCCCCCACCAGATAGGTCGCGCGCAGTTTCGGCGGCAGCAGCGCCACCAGCCGGGTCACGACGGCGCGGTGCTTCCTCAGCTGGGACAGCTCCGCGTTGGCGAGGATCTGATGGACGACGTCGCTGTCCGCACCGCCCTCCGAAAACTGTTCCGCCGCGCGCCGCAGCCTGGCCTCCCACGCGTCCACGTCACGCGCCAGTTCCCGCAGCCCGGTCACCGGTCTGCCCCGCAGCCGGTCGACGAGCGCGGTCAGCGGTACGGGCGCGTACTCGCCGTCGCCCAGGTAGACCGTCGCCATCTCCAGCGGCAGGCCCCGCCGGTGCAGCTTGATCATCCGCTCCAGGGTGCGCTTGGTGATCCAGGCGCGGCCCTCCTCGTCGATGTCGTGCTTCCACCACTCCAGCACCGTCTCGGCGTCGGCGCCGTACCGGTCGATCAGCCACTCGTTGGCCGGGATGTCCTCCGGCTCCACCTCCAGCGACGCGGTGAACCGCGAGGCCTGCGCGATGTTGTTCCGCGACACCAGCAGCTTGCGGCCCAGATGGTACGGCGGGTTCTGCACGGCTATCTGCGCGCGCAGGTTCTCGATGCGCCGGCCCGCCAGCGACCACTCCTGGGTGATCTCCATCAGCTTGGCGAACGCCGCCTTGTCCTTGGGCCGGTTGTACTCGTCCCACACGATCGCCTTCGGCTCCGGCCCGGTGAACTTCGCGGCGAGCAGGTTGTCCAGGGTGCCGTCCGGTGACGGCACCGGGGCGCACAGGTCCTCCACGTTCGTCACCGGCAGCGAGAAGTACAGCGGCTCCCGGCCCAACCCCTGCCGTAGCGTCTCCCGCACCAGCTCCGTCTTGCCGCAGCCGGGCGGGCCCTGCAACAGCACCGTCCAGCGGTTGCGCAGCGCCGCCCGCACCACCTGCCGTACCGGGTCGGCGATCCGCGGCGGGTTCGGTGCGCCGACGGCGCGGGCGATCCGGTCGAGGATCTCCGTCGTACGGTTCGTGCCGGGCCGGCCGTCCGGGCCGGGCTCGGCCAGCCGCAGCCGCTCACCGTCCACGATCGGCAGCCCCCAGCGCAGCGGGAACCCCTCCCGGGCGTTGGCCAGGACGTGGTCCAGGGTGCGCGGCGACAGCAGCTGTCGCAGTGTCGCCGGCAGCGACGCCCACAGCGCGAACACCTCGGTCAGGTCCCACGGACGGTACTCGGCGGCGAGATGCCGCCGCCAGGACGTGTCGTTCGCGGTGATCCGCATCGTCACCATGCGGTCGAGCAGCGCCAGGTCGCCGCGCCGCGCGGAGGTCTCCGCCTGCGACTCGTTGTCCGTGAGGAACACGCCGACGCAACCCAGTTCCCGCAGATCGTGCTCGCCGAGCGTCCAGTTGCAGGCGACCTGCATCAGCTGCGACTGGATCGTGTCGCCGGCTTGCAGCGAGTCGTCGATGAGCAGCACGAACGGCCGGCCAGGCTTCAGCTGGCTCATCACCAGCTGCCGCAGCACGAGTTCACCGGTGGCGGGGTCCCGTACGGGCGCGTTGACGAGCAGGTCGTCCGGGGTGAGATTGGCCGCCGGGACGTACACGAGCGCGGTGCCGGGGTGGGCGTCGGCGATGTGCGAGAAGAACGTCGCCGTCTTGCCGATGCCGTGCTCTCCGAAGATCTGCCCCGTCTGCCCGAGGTCGATCATCGCGTCGATGAACTCCTCCAGGCGCGACGGCCCTTCGGGGCGGCGCGTGCCGGTGCGTCGTACCGTCGAATGCTCCGTCCGCGTGCTCATCTACCGCGATCCTGTCGTGACGCGATGGCAGGCCATCGCAGGGTTGTGCGTCTCGGGCCACTCGTTGCCGCCCTCGGTGATCAGCCAGATCCATTTGTCCGGCTCCTCAGGGGTGATCGGCGGCGCCCACCCGTCGGTGAGGACGACGACCGCGTCCGGGACGGCCTCCAGCCGCTTGCCGGCGACCTCCGTACGGCCCTCCACATAGTCGGCGACCGCCTGGAAGCTGGTGCCGCCCCCGCCGTAGACCCGCTCGCCCGGCCGGAACGGCATCACCACCCCGTCGAAGGACAGCCAGTGCGCCTCGACGCCGTCGATCCGGCCGACCAGTCCGGTCAGCCAGTGCACGACATGGTCGGGCATCGAACCCGAGGTGTCGTACGCGATGACGAGGACTTTCTCCCGGACGGGGCCGCGGCGCGCGAGCATCGGGTCCTGGCCGAGCGCCGCGAGCAGGGCGCCTCGCTTCTTCGGGTACACCAGCCGCTCCCCGTCCCGCAGCTTCGAGCCGAGGACGTCGACCAGCCACCGCTGCCACCAGTCGACGGTGCGGGTGCGGGAGGTCTCCCCGCGCAGCACGCCCGCGCCGAGGTTCCCCCACAGCCGGGCCGCCCGCGCCGAGCCTTCCTCCGTACGGCCCATCAGGTCCAGCAGCTCCCGCTCCGCGTGCGCGTGCCCGCGCCGGGCCGCCAGCAGGGTGTTGAGCAGCGCCGACGATGTGATCTCGTCGACGGTCGCCTGGTCCAGCAGGGCGCTGCCGTCGCCGGTGTGCACGCACAGGGCGCGGTCCGGGACCGGCGGGTGGTGCATCCGCTTCAGCTCGCCGTACACCCGCATGTCCGTCTCGGTGAACGTCTCGTACGGCACCGGCTCCAGGCCGTGCGCCGTCAGATCGGCGATGTACGCGTCGTACACGCGGCGGGGGTCCACACCCGTCGGTCTGCCGTCCAGCAGCGGCAGTTCGGTCCGGCCGAGGCGGACCAGCGCCACATGGTTGATGGACACCTCGCAGGCCAGGTCGAACACCGGGTCGTCCCGCAGTTCCGGCTCGGCCAGCAGATGCCGGTGCACCAGATGCCGCGCCTCGTGGAACAGCACGAACTTCACGCCGTCCAGGCCGAGCCCGACGAAGAAGCCCGGGTTGTACAGCAGCAGGCACGTGCCGTCGCCGGAGGCCACCACGGCGGCCGTGTCCACCGCGGTCGTCGGGATCTGGTGCCGGCACTTCGCGTACAGCCATGACGCGACGGCCGACTCCGTCAGCCCGAAGTCGAGCAGCGCGGCCTCCTTCAGCCGCCGTGCCTCGGCCACGACCTCGGCGTCGGCCGGGCGGTACCGCTCCAGCGCCCTGATGTCGGTCAGTTCGACCACCGGGGCACGCCTTCGCGCCCCGTCCCCGTACGTCATCCGTGCTCCCCCGTCGTGCGATTCCCCCCGACGCCCCGGGGCGGCCCGCGACCGTGCGCGGGACCGCCGGGACGGCCATGACCCCCGTGCACTCATTGGTACCAGCCGCCACCGACAACGGGTCAAGGCATTACGCTGCGGGCAAGGCGGGGCCGTAGCGCAGAGGCAGTCGCACCGGTCCCCACAGCCGGAACACGCTGGTTCGCATCCAGCCGCTCCGCCCCCTCCGCTTGCCCGGGCAGGCCCCCACCCGCCGCCCGCGTGCCTCCGCTGTCGTCGTGTGTGTGCCGACGTGTCGTCAGGCGATGGCTCCCGCCGTCACGATCAGCTCCGGGGCGGTGCCGTGGAAGGTGCCGATCAGCTGGGCCAGGACCGCCCACGCCTCCTCCCGGTCGCCCAGGTGCCGCCGGACCAGCGGGCGCAGGGCGTCCTCGGCGGCGGGCAGCCGCGACGGGAACATCACGGTGCCCAGGGACAGCAGTGTCAGCACCTCGACGGCGGGCCGGTGCGTGAGGGCGTACTCGGCGGGCCCGTCGAGCACTCCCGCCTCGCGCAGCCGGTGGGTGAACTTCGGGTGCGAGCCGAACTGTTTGCGCAGACCGGGCGGGCAGTCCGGGCGTATCGACAGCGCCCACCGGGAGTATCCGGGAAGCGGCTGCTCGGCGTCGGCGTCGGTGACCGTCCGCCAGTCCTCCGCGGTCAGCACCATGGACGCGGCGCCGCGCGCCCGGCCCCACGAGCCGGCGGCGCGCAGCGCCCCGACGAGGCCGAGGCGCTCGTAGGCCTCGGGGACCTCGGGCTCGTTCTCCGCCGTCGCCCGGCTCACGGGCAGGGGTTGGGTCCGGCCGGGCCCGAACGGGATGCCACGTGCGAGGGCCCGGCGCAGGCCCAGGTCGGTGATCGCGCCGTGTTCCCGGAGGAGGGCGTTGAGCTGGGGATCGTCCTGCTCCAGGGCCCACAGCGTCACGGAGACCGGCAGCCGGCGGTGGCCTCCCCAGCCCAGGGAGCTGCGCAGACGCTTCCGGGCCTCGGCCGCGCCCTCGGGGCCGGGCAGGCGGGTGCGCTCCCGGACCCGGGCTGCGGTGTCGTCGTCGGTGAGGCCGAGGAGGAACCCGGCCGCCCGTTCCGCGGTGCTGATCTCGGGCATGGACGGCATGATGCCGCAGGCCAAGGCCGTGACGCACCGTCATATCGAGGCGGAGGGAGCGCGACGGCCCGGGACCGCGCCGAAGGGCAGGTCCCGGGCCGTCGCAGCGGCTGTCAGAGCTTGCCGCGGGCCGCCATCCGCGCCTTGCGGGCAGCGAGACGCTCGTCGAATCTGGCGGCCTCCGCGTCCAGTCCGCCCAGGAACAGGCCGAGTTCCTCCTGCGCCCGCACACCCTCGGGGCCCAGGCCGTCGATCTCCATCACCTTCAGGAACCGCAGCACCGGCTGGAGCACGTCGTCGTGGTGGATCCGCAGGTTGTACACCTCGCCGATGGCCATCTGCGCCGCCGCCCGCTCGAAGCCGGGGATGCCGTGGCCGGGCATACGGAAGTTCACGACGACGTCGCGCACCGCCTGCATCGTCAGGTCGGGGGCGAGTTCGAAGGCGGCCTTCAGCAGGTTCCGGTAGAAGACCATGTGCAGGTTCTCGTCGGTCGCGATGCGCGCCAGCATGCGGTCGCAGACCGGGTCGCCCGACTGGTGGCCGGTGTTGCGGTGCGAGATCCGGGTGGCCAGCTCCTGGAAGGCGACGTACGCGACGGAGTGCAGCATCGAGTGCCGGTTGTCCGACTCGAAGCCCTCACTCATGTGGGCCATGCGGAACTCTTCGAGCTTGTCCGGGTCGACGGCACGGGAGGCCAGCAGGTAGTCCCGCATGACGATGCCGTGCCGGCCCTCCTCGGCGGTCCAGCGGTGCACCCAGGTGCCCCAGGCGCCGTCGCGGCCGAACAGGGTGGCGATCTCGTGGTGGTAGCTGGGCAGGTTGTCCTCGGTGAGCAGGTTCACCACGAGGGCGATCCGGCCGACCTCGGTGACCTTCGACTGCTCCTTGTCCCAGGCCTCGCCGTCCTCGAAGAAACCGGGGAAGTTGCGTCCGTCGCTCCACGGCACGTACTCGTGCGGCATCCAGTCCTTGGCGACCTTCAGATGCCGGTTCAGTTCCCGCTCGACCACTTCCTCCAGGGCGTACAGCAGCCGGGCGTCGGTCCACACGGCGGGGCTGCCGAGCTGAGGGGAAGTGATCGTCACGGGTACTCCAGGGGGACGTGATGCTGAGCAAGAGCTTCCGGCGAGCGGTGCCGGTGAACTTACGGGATCGTAGGCTACGAATCCGTAGGTTACGCCTCCGTAGGTTAAGATCGGCGTAAAGAGCGCTGATCAGCGGTGTCCCCGCAGGGCTGCGGGCGGGTACGGGAAAGCCCCAGGACGCGCAGGTCCCGGGGCCGGACGGGGGAGCGGATCACCCGGTCAGGCGTACAGCTCCCGCATCCGCACGGAGAGACATGTCACACAGCCCTCCAGCTTCTCGAACTCGCTGATGTCGACCGTGACGATCTCGTAGCCGAGGTCGGTCAGCAGCTCGGCGGTCCGCGGCGCGCTCGCCGCCATCAGCAGTGTGTTGCCGCCGAGCAGCACCACATGCGCCCCGGACTCCTCCGGCACGGACAGGAACCGCGGGAACAGCGCCGGCCGGTCCACCTTCGGGATGTGCCCGATGACCGTCCCGTCGGGCAGCGCGGTCACCGCCGACTTCAGATGCAGCACCTTGCTCACCGGTACGGCGACGACCCGCGCCCCCAGCGGCTCGAACGCGGCCCGCAGCTGCTGCACACCGGCCGCGTCGGTCCGCCCGCCCCGGCCGACGTACACCGTGTCGTCGATCTTCAGCACGTCGCCGCCGTCGAGCGTGCCCGGCTCCCAGATCCAGTTGACCGAGCAGCCCAGCGCCGCCACGGCCTCCTCCACTCCGGCGGTCTCCGCGCGGCGGGACTCGGCGCCGGGACGCGTGATCAGCGCGACGTTCTTGTACATGACCACGGTGTCCTCGACGAACACCGCGTCGGGGCAGTCGTCGGCGGGCTCCACCTCGATCGTCTCCCAGCCGTGGGCGCCGAGGGCGGCGACGTACGCCTCCCACTGCTCCACGGCCAGCTCGACGTCGACCTTCTCCCGCTCGATGTGCGTCACCAGACCTTCGGCGAGCAGGGGGCCGGGGCGGCGGACGAGGGCCTTCTTGCTGGGCACGAGCTGGTCTCCGTATCGACGGGGTGGTTCTCGGGGCCGTCACGGGGCCCGGTCCGCCATCATGCAGTCCGGACCCCCGCGGGCAAAACCGGCGCCTCAGGCGGTGGCCCTCCCGAGATGTTCCCCCGTGGCCTCCTTCAGGATGCCCTCCTCCAGCACCAGCCACCGTGTGATGCCGATCGACTCCAGGAACGGCAGGTCGTGACCGGCCACGACCAGCGCCCCCTGGTACGACTCCAGCGCGGTGGTGAGCTGCCGCACGCTCGCCATGTCCAGGTTGTTCGTCGGCTCGTCCAGCATCAGCAGCTGCGGCGCCGGCTCGGCCAGCAGCAGCGCGGCCAGCGCCGCCCGGAACCGCTCCCCGCCCGACAGGGTTCCCGCCGGCCGGTCGGCGCGCGCCCCGCGGAACAGGAAGCGGGCCAGCCGTGCCCGCACCCGGTTGTCGGTGGCGCCCGGCGCGAACCGGGCCACGTTCTCGGCGACGCTCAGGTCGTCGTCGAGGACGTCCAGCCGCTGCGGCAGGAAACGCAGCGGCACATGCGCCCTCACTTCACCCGACACCGGGGGCAGCTCTCCGGCGACGGTACGCAGCAGCGTCGTCTTGCCGGCGCCGTTGCGGCCGATCAGCGCGACGCGTTCCGGGCCGCGCAGGTCGAGACTGCCCACGGCGTGCTCCGCGTGCACCGGCCGCAGATCCAGCAGCGTCAGCACCTCACGGCCCGGCGGCACCGCCGTGTACGGCAGGTCGACGCGGATCTCGTCGTCGTCCCGTACGGCCTCCACCGCCTCGTCGAGCCGTTCCTTCGCCTCGGCGAGACGCTCCTCGTGCAGGATGCGGTGCTTGCCCGCCGACACCTGCGCGGCGCGTTTCCTCAGCTTCATCACCGCCCTGGGCTCCCGCTTGTTCTCGTACATCTTGTTGGCGTAGCGCGTGCGTGCCGCGAGTTTCGTGCGCGCCTCGACCAGTTCGCGCTTCTGCCGCCTCAGGTCGGCCTCGGCGACCCGGACCATCCGCTCGGCCGCCTCCTGCTCGACGGCGAGCGCCTCCTCGTAGTCGGAGAAGTTCCCGCCGTACTGGACGATCTCCCCGCCGCGCAGGTCGGCGATCCGGTCGACGAGGTCGAGCAGACCCCGGTCGTGGCTGACCACGATCAGCACGCCGGGGAAGGCCTCCACGGCCGCGTACAGCCGTCGCCGCGCGTACAGGTCGAGGTTGTTGGTGGGCTCGTCGAGCAGCAGGACGTCCGGGCGGCGCAGCAGCAGCGCGGCCAGCCGCAGCAGCACGGACTCGCCGCCCGACAGCTCACCGATGGTGCGGTCCAGGCCGATGTGGCCGAGGCCGAGTTCGCCGAGCTGGGAGAGGGCGCGTTCCTCGACGTCCCAGTCGTCGCCGACGGTCTCGAAGTGCTCCTCGGCGACGTCGCCGGCCTCGATGGCGTGCAGCGCGGCGCGTCGCGCGGCGATGCCGAGCGCCTCGTCGACCCGCAGGGCGGTGTCGAGCGTGACGTTCTGCGGCAGCCGTCCCACCTCGCCGGTGACGCGCACGGTGCCGTGGGTGGGGGTGAGTTCCCCGGCGATCAGCTTGAGCAGGGTGGACTTGCCGGAGCCGTTGACGCCGACGAGCCCGGTCCGGCCGGGGCCGAACGCCGCGTCGAGGCCGTCGAGGACGGGGGTGCCGTCGGGCCAGGCGAACGACAGGGAGGACAGGGTGACGGAAACAGCGGATGCAGACATACGGGCCTCACGGTTGCGTCAGGTGCGGAAAGGGGCAAACGCGTGAAGAGACACCGCGAGGCGACCGGGAGGCGGGGGCGAGGGAGGGCGCCCGCCGGGGAAGGCGGGGATCTGCCGGGAAAGGGCGGGGACCTGTCGAGTGACAGTGGGAAAAGAGAGCAGCCCTGTGCCGGAGACGGCTCGACGCCGAGGTCGCACGCTGCGCACACACCTCACCGGTGTGCGACGCGGTGTCTCATGACCTCAGAGGAGCAACGTCCTTCTCCGATCGACGGCAACAGAACCTCGTACACCGTAGGGGGCGTGTCCCAAGGGCGTCAACGGAATTGGGCGGGGCGGGGGTTCTACGGCCCTGGTGTCCGCCCTGGCTCACCCCTTCGGGTGTGTCCGGCCCACCGGACGGCCTCGGTCGGCCCGGTCGGCTTCCCGTCCGGCCCGGTGGCCCGTACCGGCTCCTATCCGGCGTCCCGCATCAGCTCCGCGAGGCCGTCGTCGAGGTCGAGTTGCAGATGTTCGAGGCCGGCCGGGACCAGCACCTCGGTGGCGTCCAGGAAGCGGCGGAGGTCGGCCGAGTGGACGTGCACGATCGCGGTGCCCTCCGGGGCATGGAACTCCAGGACGGTACGGTCGAAGCCGTACGGCCGCACCCGCACGTCACCCTGCCCGTCGGGCCCCTCCAGACCGGCCGCGAGCAGATCGCGGGCGAACGTCCAGCAGACCTCCACGCCCTCCAGCGTGGCCGGAGCGGGGAAGGTCATGCGTACGGCGAACGGGTCGCGCCGGTCGTAGTGCAGCATCGCGGGAATGGTCGGCATACGTGGCGCGGCGGCGACGAGCCGCGCCTCTACGGGCTGCGCGATGACGGTGGACAACGCCTTGCTCCCTTGTGACGGCTCTGGCTGCTCGACGATGACGGGCGGACGCGCCGGCACTACTGGAGACGCCGGAACCGGCCCGCCCGTGCATCCCCGAACCGAGTGACCTCTGTCACCGCATCCATGCACACCTGTCACCACGGATGTCACCGGCGGCTTCCCCCGCGACGCGCACGGCACTTGGGGTGCGAGGCGGTCCGGACGGGGCCGGGGGAGCGGGCCGGCTTCGCCCGCCCTGACGACGACGGTGCGTACGGGACGGGCCGTTCGGCCAGGGCGAACGGCACGGTCAGGACGGCCGGGGCGGCGGAGCCGGGTGTTGCGGCGGACGGCCGCGGCGCTGTGCGGAGCGGACCTGGCGGCCCGCGGCCGAAGCACCGCCCGCCTGCCGGTCCGGGGGCGCCCGGCTCCCGTACGGGCGGGGCGCCGCGCTCGCCGTCGGGCCCACCGGCACCGACCTCACGACCCACGGCGGGCGGACCGGGCGGACCGTCGGCACGGGGTCGTACGACACCGGTGGACCGCGCCCCCGGCCACGGCTGCTGGGCGGCCGGCGAACAGGGCCGCGTCGCCCGCCTCCACGGCGGGCCCCGTCGGGAGGGCCGTAGGGGACGCGGCGCGAACGGAGTGGCCGTGTCCCGTGCGGGTACCCGGCCGCTCCACGCGATGTGAGAGGAAGTGAGTGGCCGTGCCACGCGGTTCGAGCCCCAAGCGTGAACGCCAGTACGAACACATCAAGGAGAGCGCGGAGGAGCGGGGCGAGAGCACCGGCCGGGCCAAGGAGATCGCCGCCCGGACGGTGAACAAGGAACGGGCACGCTCCGGCGAGTCCAGGACCGCGAGTCGCAGCTCGGTGAAGGACATGTCGTCCGGCAAGCGCGGCGGGCAGAGGTCCGGCAAGGGCTCCCAGGGGCCCACCTACGACCAGCTGTACAACGAGGCCCGGCAGCGCGGCATCAAGGGCCGGTCCGACATGAACAAGAGCCAGCTGCGGCACGCCTTGGGGAAGTGAGGCGAGCCGCCCGGCGCCGGACGCTCCGGCCGGCCCCTCCGGTCCCCGCGTCCGGCGCCCCGGGGCGGACCCTCGGTACCGCCCCGTCGGCCTTTTGGGCCGGCCCCTCCGCTCCGCCTGGGACACCACGGGCGGCCGACAGGGGCGCCGCGGACCCCGGCGCGGAACCGGACCCCGGCGCGGAACCGGCCCCCGACGCGGAACCGGCCCCCGACGCGGATCCGGGCGGCCTCGAACCCTCCCGGGACCTCAGCCGGCCGGCTCGCGGAAACGTTCCAGTTCCGGAGCCGTCCTGGTCGCCCTGAACTCCGTGATCCGGTACTCGCACACCCCGGCGGTCACGAACGGGTCGCCCGCCGCGATCTCCTCGATCCGTGCCCGGCTCTCGGCCACGGCGATGATCACCCCGCCGTCACGGGGGTTCTTGCGGCCGGACGCGAGGAAGACGCCCCGCGCGTAGAGGTCGTCGAGCCACGCCACATGGGCGTCCAGCACCGCGTCGACGGCGTCCAGCGGGGCGGTGTAGGTCAACTCCAGTACGAACATGATCGCGAGACTACGCCCACCCGTGCCGCCCCCGGACCGGGAGGCCGCCCCCGGCGGCGTAGTCTCACGGACATCATGACGACCGTACGCACACCGGCGGACTGGCCCGCGACCGAGGAGGAGGCCCGCGCCGTCCAGGACGAACTGCGGACCCGCGTGGTGCTCGACGAGCCGGGACCGCCCCCCGGCACCGGGCACGTCACCGGCGTCGACGTCGCCTACGACGACGAGCGCGACATCGTCGCGGCGGCGGCCGTCGTCCTGGACGCGGCGAGCCTCGACGTCGTCGCCGAGGCCACGGCGGTGGGCCGCGTCTCCTTCCCGTACGTGCCGGGACTGCTGGCGTTCCGCGAGATCCCCACGGTGCTGGCCGCGCTCGGCGCGCTGCCCTGCCCGCCGGGGCTCGTCGTGTGCGACGGATACGGCCTCGCCCATCCGCGCCGCTTCGGCCTGGCGAGCCACCTCGGCGTGCTCACCGGCCTGCCGGTGATCGGTGTCGCCAAGAACCCGTTCGCCTTCACCTACGACGAGCCCGGTGCCCGGCGCGGCTCCTCCTCGCCCCTGCTCGCGGGCGAGGAGGAGGTCGGCCGGGCGGTGCGCACCCGCGACGGGGTCAAGCCGGTCTTCGTGTCGGTGGGCCACCGGGTCTCCCTCGGCAACGCCTGCGCCCACGTCCTGGCGCTCACCCCGCGCTACCGCCTCCCGGAGACGACCCGGCGGGCGGACTCGCTGTGCCGCCGGGCCCTGCGGGAGGCCACGGTTCAGGAGTCCACCACCCGCCGTTCCCCGACGTCCCGGTAGCCCGATTCGTACACGTCCGACCGGTCGCCCGGCCGCAGCGGGCAGTGACGGACATGGCCCGCCCAGTACCGGAGGATGCGGCCCGGTTCCCCGGCGGGGTCGTCCTTCAACGCGCCCGCGTCCAGGGTGACTTCGAGTACGGACTTCATGCCTTCGATTGTTTCGTCGAACCGCCCTTTGAGACTTTTCCAGGCAGACGGCCGGAGAGGGAGCCGGAAGTCTCGACTGCGGTTGCGGCAGGGCGGGGAAGGGGCGGACCGAGCGCCGCCCCGCCCGGTCCGCCGCCCGGCGTCTCAGGTGCGCGCAGCGACCCGGAAGCGGATGCCCGCCGCTCGCAGCCGCCGCGTCAGGGCGTCGCCCATCGCCACCGCCGTGGTGACCTGCCCGGCGGTCTCCGGCAGGTCGTCGAGGGCCAGGCAGAGCGCCGACTCGGCGAACATCTTCGCCGTCTCCCCGTAGCCGGGGTCGCCGCCCGACACCTCGGTGAACACGCGCCGGCCGCCGCCCTCGCCGACGAAACGCACCGTGAACCAGCTGCGCGCCCGCTTCTCGGCGTCCGGCCCCTCGCCCGGCTTCAGCCGGTTCCGCAGCCAGCGCCGGGCGGGCGGCACCTGCGCGGCGGCGAACAGCGCGCCGACGGCGGCGACCCCGCCCACCGCCACGGGCAGATGCCGTACGGCGGCGTAGTGGCGGTAGCGGAAGTCGGGGCCGTACACCTCCAGCGCCTTCGCCGAGCGGCGCACGATCTGCGGGTCGATCGTCGGCAGGGGCAGCGCCCAGGCGCCGATCTCCCGCGCGAAGCGCGGCGCACCGGACGGGGCGAGCGCCCGGCGGCCCAGCAGCCGCGGCTCGTGCCGGTGCCGTTCACGGGCGGCGGCGAGCATCTGCCGGCCGCGGGCGAACTGGTCCAGCGCCGACGCGAAGGTCCCGCCGGAGAAGGCGGCGTCGGCGGTCACGAAACCGTCCACCCGCAGCGGCACGCCCTCGGGCAGTTGCCGGACGGTGAACAGCGCCCCCAGATCGTGCGGCACGGAGTCGAAGCCGCAGGCGTGCACCAGGCGCGCGCCCGTCTCACGCGCGCGTGCGTCGTGACGGACGTACATCAGGTCGACGAACTCCGGCTCGCCGGTCAGGTCCACATAGTCGGTGCCGGTGTCCGCGCAGGCCGCGACGAGAGGCTCGCCGTAGCGGTTGTACGGGCCGACGGTCGTCGCGACCACGCGCGCGTGCTCGGCGAGAGAGCGCAGCGACGCGGGGTCGGCGACGTCCGCGCGCAGGACGCCCACGCGCTCGCCGCCGGGCAGTCGCTCGCGCAGCTCCTCCAGCTTCCGCTCGCCGCGGCCGGCGATCGCCCAGCGCACCTCGTCGGGTGCGTGCGCGGCGAGATACTCCGCGGTGAGCGCGCCGACGAAGCCGGTGGCCCCGAAGAGCACGATGTCGTACGGGCGATCCGTGCTGTTCAGCCTGTTCATGACACTCCTGGCGTCGTGCGGCCGGGCCGCTGTCGGTGGCTGAGGCTAGCGTGAGGAGTACGGCGTCCCGGACGCGGGCGGGATGCCGGTGCCGTACGTGTCCGGCCGCTCCCTCCGTCGTGCCGCCTTCCCGGGTGCGGCGCCGATCCGGCCCGCCGTCGCGCCGGTCTGTCCGGCGTACGGTCCCCGGATGGACCAAGCGCTTGCTCGTCAGGGCTTGTGCCCGGTGGAACACGTTCTTAGCATCACTGGTGTTACATCATCGGTGTCACATCGACGTCCACGGCGAGGGGGCCGGATGGCGGCAGCACCCACAGCGGGCCACGGCCCGCTGACCGGCGTACGCGTGGTGGAGCTGGCCGGTATCGGCCCGGGCCCCTTCGCCGCCATGCTGCTGGCCGACCTCGGCGCCGACGTCGTCCGCGTCGACCGCCCGGGCGGCCCCGTCCTCGGCATCGACCCCGCCCGCGACGTCACCAACCGCAACAAGCGCTCCGTCGTCGTCGACCTCAAGGCGCCCGACGGCCCCGCCCGCGTCCTCGACCTCGCCGCGAGGGCCGACGTCCTCATCGAGGGCTACCGCCCCGGCGTCGCCGAACGCCTCGGCGTCGGCCCCGCCGACTGCCACGCCCGCAACCCCCGCCTCGTGTACGGCCGTATGACCGGCTGGGGCCAGCAGGGCCCCCTCGCCGGGACCGCCGGGCACGACATCGCCTACCTCGCCCTCAACGGCACCCTCGGCATGATCGGCGACCCCGACCGGCCCCCGCCCGCGTAGTCGCCGAGGAGGTTGGCGGGGGCGGCTCCCTCTACCTCGTCGTCGGCGTCCTCGCCGCGCTGCACCACGCGCGCACGACCGGCGCCGGGCAGGTCGTCGACGCCGCCATCGTCGACGGAGCGGCCCACCTCAGCGCCATGATCCACGGCATGCTCGCCGCCGGCGCCTGGCAGGACCGGCGCGGCGCCAACCTCCTCGACGGCGGCTGCCCCTACTACGGCACGTACGAGACCGCAGACGGCCGCCACATGGCCGTCGGCGCCCTCGAACCGCAGTTCTACGCCGAGTTCACCCGCCTCCTCGGCCTCGGCGACCGCAGCGCCGACCACGCCGACATCACCCGCTGGCCCCGGCTGCGCGAAGACGTCGCCGCACGCTTCCGCACCCGCACACTGGACGAATGGACCACCGTCTTCGACGGCACCGACGCCTGCGTGGCGCCCGTGCTGTCCCTGCGCGAGGCCCCGCACCACCCGCACCTCGCCGCCCGCTCCACCTTCACCGAGCACGGCGGCATCACCCAGCCGGCCCCCGCGCCCCGCTTCTCCGCGACCCCGACCGCCGTCCGCGGCGGGCCCGCGCTGCCCGGCGCCCACACCGCGGCCGTCGCCCGCGACTGGGACGTACCCCGACTCCTGACCGCGGCGGACGACCCGCAGCCGCGGCCCACGCCCCGAACCCCTGAGCGAAAGGCCTCCTCGTGAGCACCGAAGCGTACGTGTACGACGCGATCCGCACCCCGCGCGGGCGCGGCAAGGCCGACGGAGCCCTCCACGGCACCAAGCCCATCGACCTCGTCGTCGGCCTCATCCACGAGATCCGCGCCCGCTTCCCCGGCCTCGACCCGGCGGCGATCGACGACATCGTCCTCGGCGTCGTCGGCCCCGTCGGCGACCAGGGCTCCGACATCGCCCGTATCGCCGCGATCGCCGCCGGGCTGCCCGACACCGTCGCAGGCGTCCAGGAGAACCGCTTCTGCGCCTCCGGTCTGGAAGCCGTCAACCTGGCCGCCGCCAAGGTCCGCTCCGGCTGGGAGGACCTGGTCCTCGCGGGCGGCGTGGAGTCGATGTCCCGCGTGCCGATGGCCTCCGACGGCGGCGCCTGGTTCAACGACCCGATGACCAACTTCGCCGTGAACTTCGTGCCGCAGGGCATCGGCGCCGACCTCATCGCCACCATCGAGGGCTTCACCCGCCGCGACGTCGACGAATACGCCGCGCTCTCCCAGGAGCGGGCCGCCACCGCCTGGAAGGAAGGCCGCTTCGACCGCTCCGTCGTCCCCGTCAAGGACCGCAGCGGCCTCACCGTCCTCGACCGCGACGAGCACATGCGGCCCGGCACCACCGCCGACTCCCTCGCCCGGCTCAAGCCGTCCTTCGCCGACATCGGCGAACTCGGCGGCTTCGACGCGGTCGCGCTGCAGAAGTACCACTGGGTGGAGAAGATCGACCACGTCCACCACGCCGGCAACTCCTCCGGCATCGTCGACGGCGCCTCCCTCGTCGCCATCGGTTCCAAGGAGGCCGGCGAACGCCACGGCCTCACCCCCCGCGCCCGGATCGTCTCCGCCGCCGTCTCCGGCTCCGAGCCGACCATCATGCTCACCGGGCCCGCCCCCGCCAGCCGCAAGGCACTCGCCAAGGCCGGCC
The DNA here is from genome assembly GCF_023072675.1 of Streptomyces sp. XM83C. GTDB lineage: Bacteria > Actinomycetota > Actinomycetes > Streptomycetales > Streptomycetaceae > Streptomyces > Streptomyces thermocoprophilus. The sequence continues at coordinate 29,681 of NZ_JALLGL010000008.1, read as the reverse complement.
TGACCATCGACGACATCGACCTCGTCGAGATCAACGAGGCGTTCGCCGCGGTCGTGCTGCGCTTCGTGAAGGACATGGGCCTGTCCCTGGACAAGGTCAATGTGAACGGCGGCGCCATCGCCCTCGGCCACCCGCTCGGCGCGACCGGCGCGATGATCCTCGGCACCCTCGTCGACGAACTGGAACGCCAGGACAAGCGGTACGGCCTCGCCACCCTCTGCGTGGGCGGCGGCATGGGCATCGCCACCGTCGTCGAACGCGTCTGACCCCCTCCCACGGATCACCACGGACCATCACGGAGCAGCTTCCATGAGCATCGAGCCCACCACCATCCGCTGGGAGCAGGACGACAGCGGTGTCGTCACCCTCGTCCTCGACGACCCGAACCAGTCGGCCAACACCATGAACCAGGCCTTCCGCGCCTCCATCGCCGCCGTCGCCGCGCGCGCGGAGGCCGAGAAGGACTCCATCCGCGGCATCATCTACACCTCCGCGAAGAAGACCTTCTTCGCGGGCGGCGACCTCAAGGACATGATCCAGGCCGGCCCCGAGGACGCCCAGCGCGTCTTCGACACCGCCACCGAGATCAAGAACGCGCTGCGCCGCATCGAGACCCTCGGCAAGCCCGTCGTCGCCGCGATCAACGGCGCCGCCCTCGGCGGCGGCTACGAGATCGCCCTCGCCTCCCACCACCGCATCGCCCTGGACGCCCCCGGCTCCAGGATCGGCCTGCCCGAGGTGACCCTCGGTCTGCTGCCCGCGGGCGGCGGCGTCACCCGCACCGTCCGTCTCATGGGCATCACCGACGCCCTCCTCAAGGTTCTGCTTCAGGGCACCCAGTACACGCCCAAGCGCGCCCTGGAGAACGGCCTCGTCCACGACCTGGCCCACACCCCCGAGGAGATGCTCGCCAAGGCCCGCGCCTTCATCGACGCCCACCCCGAGTCGCACCAGCCGTGGGACGTCCCCGGCCACAGGATCCCCGGCGGCACGCCCGCGAACCCGAAGTTCGCGGCCAACCTGCCCGCCTTCCCCGCCAACCTGCGCAAGCAGCTCGGCGGCGCCCCCTACCCGGCCCCGCGCAACATCCTCGCCGCCGCCGTCGAGGGCGCCCAGGTCGACTTCGAGACGGCCCTGACCATCGAGACCCGCTACTTCACCGAGCTGGTCACCGGCCAGACCGCGAAGAACATGATCCAGGCGTTCTTCTTCGACCTCCAGGCCGTCAACTCGGGCGCCAGCCGCCCCCAGGGCATCGAGCCCCGCCAGGTCCGCAAGGTCGCCGTGCTCGGCGCCGGCATGATGGGCGCCGGCATCGCCTACTCCTGCGCCCGCGCCGGTATCGACGTCGTGCTGAAGGACGTCACCCTGGAGGCCGCCGTCAAGGGCAAGGGCTACTCCGAGAAGCTGTGCGCCAAGGCCGTCGGCAGGGGCCGTACGACGCAGGAGAAGGCCGACGCGCTGCTCGCCCGCATCACACCCACGGCCGATGTCGCCGACCTGGCCGGCTGCGACGCGGTCATCGAGGCCGTGTTCGAGGACACCGCGCTCAAGCACAAGGTGTTCCAGGAGACCGAGTCCGTCGTCGCGCCCGACGCGCTGCTGTGCTCCAACACCTCCACGCTGCCCATCACCACCCTCGCCGAGGGCGTGCAGCGGCAGGCCGACTTCATCGGACTGCACTTCTTCTCACCCGTCGACAAGATGCCCCTCGTCGAGATCATCAAGGGTGAGCGCACCGGCGACGAGGCCCTCGCCCGCGCCTTCGACCTGGTCCGGCAGATCGACAAGACACCGATCGTCGTCAACGACTCGCGCGGCTTCTTCACCTCACGGGTGATCGGCCACTTCATCGACGAGGGCGTCGCCATGGTCGCCGAGGGCATCGAGCCCGCCTCCGTCGAGCAGGCCGCCGCCCAGGCCGGCTACCCGGCCAAGGTGCTGTCCCTGATGGACGATCTGACGCTCACCCTGCCCCGCAAGATCCGCAACGAGTCCCGCCGTGCCGTGGAGGAAGCGGGCGGCACCTGGACCCCGCACCCCGCCGAGGCCCTCATCGACCGCATGGTCGACGAGTTCGGCCGGCCCGGCCGCAGCGGCGGCGCCGGCTTCTACGAGTACGACGAGAACGGCAAGCGAATGCGCCTGTGGCCGGGCCTGCGCGAGCACTTCACCAGGCCCGGGTACGAGATCCCGTTCCGGGACATGCAGGAGCGGATGCTGTTCTCCGAGGCCCTGGACACCGTCCGGCTGCTGGAGGAGGGCGTCCTCACCTCCGTCGCCGACGCCAACATCGGCTCCCTCCTCGGCATCGGCTTCCCCGGCTGGACCGGCGGCGTGCTCCAGTACATCAACGGCTACGAGGGCGGCCTGCCCGGCTTCGTCGCACGCGCGCGTGAACTGGCGGAGAAGTACGGCGACCGTTTCACCCCGCCCGCGCTGCTGGTGGAGAAGGCCGAGAAGGGGGAGACCTTCACCGACGCCCGCTGAGCCACGGGCCGCACGGGAGGGCACGGGCCGTACGGGAGGCGCCCGGCGTGTCGGGCGCCCCCTCCGCGTGCCGGGAGCCACCGGGCGCACCGGGCGCGGGCGCCCAACGGCCCGCCCGGCGCCCGCGGCGGCCTCACCCCTCCTCGTCGCCGCCGTCCAGCCACACCCGCAGCTCCTCCTTCAGCGACCGCTGGAAGGTCGTGAGCAGGGCCTGCACCACCAACGGACGCATATGGGCGGACAGCGACTTCACGTCCTGCGGGCCGCGGTCGGCCACCGCGGCCCGCAGCAGCCCCGACAGCTCCCGCGCCGCCGCCCGCGAGTGCTGCACCAGCACCTCGCGCGCCGCCAGCACCGTCTCCTGCGACAACGGCACGTCCAGCAGCTCCACACCCAGCCGCAGCAACCCCACGTCGATCCGGAAACCGTCACCGTCGGGCACCACGACATCCATCGCGGCCAGCCGCTCCACCTCCGCCTCCGACAACGGCCGCCCCGCCCGCCGGTCCAGCTCCTCCCGGCTCACCGACACCACCGCGTCCGGCGCCCACGACGCGACCACCGCCCGGTGCAGCGCCAGATCCCGCGCCGACAGATCCGCCGGCAACTGCCGCAGATACCGCTCGATCGCCGCGAGCGTCATGCCCTGCCGCCGCAGCTCCTCGATCAACGCCAGCCGCGCCAGATGCCCCGCCCCGTACCACCCCACCCGGCGCGGCCCCAGCACCGGCGGCGGCAGCAGACCCCGCGTGCTGTAGAAGCGGACGGTGCGGACGGTGACGCCCGCCCGCGCGGCCAGCTCGTCGATCGTGAGGGTCGGTGCGTCGGTGGTCGTCATGTGCAGCAGTATCGCTGTCTCACCACTGCTGTGACACCCGGTGCGGTACGGGTACGACACGTGCGGCCCGCTCCCCGCGCCGGTGACCGGGCCCCGCACCGCCCGGAAACCGCAGGTGACAGCCGTGTGAGAAAGATTTCTGTGTGACATGTGCCATCGCATGGGGTTCGAGTGATCGGGGAGGCTGCTGTGGTGGTCTGTGCCGCGACACAGCGGCACGACCGAGGCACGTCAGCAGATCCGGCGGAGAACCCGCTCGGGCGCACCACAGAACGGATCCACCCCGTGAGCAAGGACGCCGTGCACACGGCACAGGTCGCCGCCACCCCCGAGGCGACCGGGACGCCCGCGGACGCGGGCGACGCCGGGTACAGCAAGGACCTCAAGCACCGCCACGTCAACATGATCGCGATCGGCGGCGCCATCGGCACCGGCCTGTTCCTCGGCGCGGGCGGTCGTCTCCACGACGCGGGCCCCGCGCTCGCCCTCGCCTACCTCGTCTGCGGCGTCTTCGCCTTCTTCGTGGTGCGTGCCCTGGGCGAACTCGTCCTCTACCGCCCGTCGTCCGGGTCCTTCGTGTCGTACGCGCGCGAGTTCCTCGGCGAGAAGGGCGCCTACGTCGCCGGCTGGATGTACTTCCTGAACTGGTCGACCACCGGCATCGCCGACATCACCGCGATCGCCCTCTACACGCACTACTGGAGCCTGTTCACGCCCGTCCCGCAGTGGGTGCTCGCGCTGATCGCGCTCGCCGTGGTGCTGGCCGTGAACCTCATCTCCGTGAAGATCTTCGGCGAGATGGAGTTCTGGTTCGCGATCGTCAAGGTGGCCACTCTCGTCGCGTTCATGTGCGTCGGCATCTTCCTGCTGGCCACGCAGCACGACGTCGGCGGCCAGACCCCCGGCCTGAGCGTCGTCACCGACCACGGCGGTGTCTTCCCGCACGGTCTCATGCCGGTCGTCCTCGTCATGCAGGGCGTGATCTTCGCGTACGCCGCTCTGGAGCTGGTGGGTGTCGCCGCGGGCGAGACCGCCGAACCGGAGAAGGTCGTCCCCCGCGCCGTGAACTCGATCATGTGGCGGGTCGGCCTGTTCTACTGCGGCTCCGTCGTCCTGCTCGCGCTGCTGCTGCCCGGCTCGGTGTACTCCGTCGACGAGAGCCCCTTCGTCACCGTGCTGTCGAGGATCGGCGTCAGCGGCGCCGGCGATGTGATGAACCTCGTCGTCCTCACCGCCGCGATGTCCTCGCTCAACTCCGGCCTGTACTCCACCGGACGCATCCTGCGCTCCATGGCGATGGCGGGCTCCGCGCCCAGGTTCACCCGCGTGATGAGCCGCAGCCAGGTGCCGTACGGCGGCATCCTGCTGACCTGCTGCGTCTGCGTGCTGGGCGTCGTGCTGAACTACCTGGTGCCCAGCCAGGCCTTCGAGATCGTGCTGAACGTGGCCTCCCTCGGCATCGTCAGCACCTGGGTGATCATCATGATCTGCCACCTGGTCTTCGTGCGCCGCGCCAAGGCCGGGCTGGTCACCCGCCCCTCGTTCCGGCTGCCCGGCAGCCCGGTCACCGAGATCGCGACCGTCGTGTTCCTGCTGGCCTGCCTCGGCATGATGGCCAACGACCCCGACGTCGGCCGCAAGACCCTGCTGCTGATCCCCGTCATCGGCCTTCTGCTGGTCGCCGGCTGGTTCGGTGTGCGCCGCCGCGTCTCCCGCGAGGCGGAGCAGGAACTGAGGGACATCACCCGGTAGCCCGCAGAGGGTTTTCCACAGGCACCGGCGGATGTCAGTGCCGTCGCCTACGGTGGCGTCATGTCGGAGATCGAACACGTCCGGGGTGACGCCACCACACCCCTCGGCAGAGGCGCCGAAGCGATCGCCCGTGTCCCCGACGACATCGGGGGGACGGGCGAAGGGCGCAACGCGGTGACGGTGCACGACCACGGGGGAGGGCATGTGACGGAGCAGGACATCGATGTGCTCGTGCTGGGCGGCGCGGGCGTGGACACGATCGTGTACGTGCCCGAGCTGCCGCTGCCCTACCGGGACAGCTACCCCATCGACTCCGGCATCCGCACCCGCGCCGGACAGACCGGGGACTTCACGGCGCTGGGGCTGGCCGCGCTCGGGCTGACCGTCCACCATCTCGACCTGCTCGGCGACGACCCCGAGGGCGACCTCGTGCGTGCTTTCCACCGCGACCACGGCATCGCCCTGACCGCCGTGCCGCAGCCCGCCGGCACCAAACGCGCCGTCAACCTCGTCGGGCCCGACGGCCGCCGGCTGTCCCTGTACGACACCAGCCGCTCCCGCCCCGGCGACCGGCTGCCCGAGAACACCGTCCGCGCGCTCGCCGCCCGCGCCCGGCACGCGCACGTCTGCATCACCCCGCCCTGCGCCGATCTGCTGCCGCTGCTGCGGGAGACGGGCGTCACCGTCTCCACCGACCTGCACGACTGGGACGGCGTCAATCCCTACCACGAGCCGTTCGCGTTCGGCGCGGACATCGTGTTCCTCTCCGCCGCCGCCCTCGACGACCCCGAGACTGTCATGCGCGACATCGCCGGCCGCGGTCGTGCCCGGCTGGTCGTCGCCACCGCCGGGGCGGAGGGCGCGCTGCTGCTCGCCGACGGCGAGCTGACCCGCGTACCGGCGCTGGCCCCGCCCGCCCCGGTGGTGGACTCCAACGGGGCGGGCGACGCCTTCGCGGCGGCCTTCCTGCACGGCCTGCTGGACGGTGAGCCGCCCGAGCGGTGCGCCCGCCGGGGTACCGTCGCCGGCGCCCACGCCTGCACGGTGCCCGCCACCGAGGCCGCGGCCCTCACCCGCGAGGAACTGCTGGCCCGCGAGACCGCTGCCGGCCCCGCGCCCTCCATACCCTGAACGGGCGCCGGCTGCCGGTCCGGGCGAGCGCCCGCGGCGGGCGGTGCCTGCGGCGCCGCTCCGGGCGGTCAGGGCGCACGTCAGGGGCCGACCCGAGCGGCCACCGGGACCGGCCGCACCCCGGACGGTGCCGTGCGGCTCAGTGCGCGTGCACCCCGTTCGTCGCCGCGATCTTCTTCCAGGACCTCGGCTCCACCGGCGTACCCCCGGCGCCCGACGTCCGCGCCGCCGACGACACCTTCCCCCCGGTGAACACGTCGGGCTTCACCGGCTGGAACAACCAGGTGTCGAACAGCGTTGCCAGCGGCTTGCCCGACACCCGCTCGGCGTACCGCTGGAAGTCGGCGACGGAGGCGTTGCCGTACGCGTACCGCTTCGGCCAGCCCTTGAGGATCGCGAAGAACGCGTCGTCGCCGATCTCGTCCCGCAGCGCCTGAAGCGCCAGCGCGCCCCGGTCGTAGACGGCGATGTCGAACTGGTTCTCCGGGCCGGGGTCGCCCGGCCTCACCGTCCAGAACGGATCGTCCGCCGGGTGCGAGGCGTACACGTGGTCCGCGAGTTCCCGCGTGGTGCCCTCGCCCTCGTGCTCGGACCACAGCCACTGCGCGTACCGGGCGAAGCCCTCGTTGACCCAGATGTCCTTCCAGCCCCGGACGGACACCAGGTCGCCGTACCACTGATGGGCCAGCTCGTGCACGACGACCGAGGTGTTGGAGCCGTTCGCGAACTGCCGCGGGCTGTAGAACGGCCGGGTCTGCGTCTCCAGCGCGTACCCGGTGTTCGTGTTCGGCACATACCCGCCGAGCGCCTCGAACGGGTACGGACCGAACCAGCCGGCCAGCCAGTCGGCGATCTTCCCGCACCCGCACCCAGGAGATCTTCGACGGTGTCCTCGGCGCGGGCACCCACCGCATCCCCCTGGACCCCAAGGCGGTACGGGGCCGAGCCTTCGTCGAGGCACGGACCTCGTCGGACGTCCTCGTACAGGCGCTGCCGCACTGAACCGCAGGGAGCACCACCGCGCCGCCCCCATAGAATCGGCGCCCTGATGACTGCCACCCTCGTCGCCAAGAACCTTGCCGCCGGACACGGCGACCGCACCCTGTTCAGCGGGCTCGACCTCGTCGTCGCCCCCGGCGACGTGATCGGCCTCGTCGGGGCCAACGGCGCCGGAAAGTCCACCCTGCTCGGACTGCTCGCCGGACTGACCGCGCCCGGACACGGCGAGGTGCGGCTCTCCCCGCCGACCGCGACCGTCGGCCACCTCCCGCAGGAACCGGACCGCAGACCGGGGGAGACCGTCCGCGAGTTCCTCGCCCGCCGCACCGGCGTCGCCGAGGCACAGCGCGCGATGGACGCCGCCACGCAGGCCCTCGTCGACGGCGCGCCCGGCGCCGACGACGCCTACGCCACCGCCCTGGAGCGCTGGCTCGGCCTCGGCGGCGCAGACCTCGACGAACGCGCGGAGGAGACCGCCGACGCGCTCGGACTCGCCGTCGGCCTGGACCGGCCGATGACCGCCCTGTCCGGCGGTCAGGCCGCCCGCGCCCAGCTCGCCTCCCTGCTGCTGTCCCGCTACGACGTGTTCCTCCTCGACGAGCCCACCAACGACCTCGACCTGGACGGGCTGGAACGGCTGGAACGCTTCGTGACCGGGCTGCGCGCCGGCACGGTCGTCGTCAGCCACGACCGCGAGTTCCTCACCCGCACCGTCACCAAGGTCCTCGAACTCGACCTCGCCCAGCAGCGGATCACCCTGTACGGCGGCGGCTACGCGGCCTACCTGGAGGAGCGGGAGGTCGCCCGCCGGCACGCCCGCGAGGAGTACGAGGAGTACGCCGACAAGCGTTCCGCCCTGGAGGAGAGGGCGCGCATGCAGCGTGCCTGGATGGACAAAGGCGTCAAGAACGCCCGCCGCAAGGCCGGCGACAACGACAAGATCGGCCGGAAGTTCCGCAGCGACGCCAGTGAGAAACAGGCCGCGAAGGCCCGCCAGACGCAGCGTCTGATCGAGCGGCTCGACGTCGTCGAGGAACCCCGCAAGGAGTGGGAGCTGCGCATGGAGATCGCGGCGGCCCCGCGCTCCGGCGCGGTCGTCGCCACCCTGCGGGACGCGGAGATCCACCGCGGCGACTTCACCTTCGGCCCCGTCAGCCTGCAGATCGACTGGGCCGACCGGGTCGCCGTGACCGGCGCGAACGGCGCCGGAAAATCCACCCTGCTCGGCGCGCTGCTCGGCCGCGTCCCCCTGGACGCCGGGCACGCCGCGCTCGGCTCCGGTGTCCTCGTCGGCGAGGTCGACCAGGCGCGCGGCCTGTTCCACGGCCCGCAGACCCTGCTCGACGCGTTCCGCGCGGCCGTACCCGACACCGAGCCCGTCGAAGTGCGCACCCTGCTCGCCAAGTTCGGGCTGAAGGCCGCTCATGTGCTGCGCCCGGCGGCGAGCCTGTCACCGGGGGAGCGGACCCGGGCCGCGCTCGCGCTGCTCCAGGGCCGGGGCGTCAATCTGCTGGTGCTGGACGAGCCGACCAACCATCTGGACCTGCCGGCGATCGAGCAGCTGGAGTCCGCGCTCGACGCCTACGAGGGCACGCTGTTGCTGGTCACCCACGACCGCCGCATGCTCGACGCGGTGCGTGTCACCCGCCGCCTGGAGGTCGCCGACGGGAAGGTGACGGAACGCTGAACGGGGCGGGCCGGCACGGGCCCGAGCCAGGGGCCCGGCCGTCGCACGTGCGACGGCCGGACCCCGGCCGGGTCAGCTCCGGCCGCCCTTCTTCGGGTCGAGCAGGCCCGCGCGGCGCAGCGCGTCGGCCATGGCGCTGTTCGCCGGGGGCGGCGCCTGCCGGCCGCCGCCCGCCCGGTTGCCGCCGCGGCCCTGACGCTGCTGCGGCGGACGCCCGCCGCGCGGCCGGCCGCCGCCCTGCCCGGTGCGCTCGGCCGGGGCGGCCTCGTCGTCCAGGCGCAGCGTCAGCGAGATCCGCTTGCGCGGGATGTCCACGTCCAGGACCTTCACCTTCACGATGTCGCCCGGCTTGACGACCTCGCGGGGGTCCTTCACGAAGCTCTTCGACATCGCCGACACATGGACCAGACCGTCCTGGTGGACACCGACGTCGACGAACGCGCCGAACGCGGCCACGTTCGTCACCACGCCCTCGAGGATCATCCCGGAGGACAGGTCGGAGATCTTCTCCACGCCCTCCTTGAACGCGGCGGTGCGGAACGCGGGCCGCGGGTCGCGGCCGGGCTTCTCCAGCTCCTTCAGGATGTCCGTGACGGTCGGCAGACCGAACGTGTCGTCCACGAAGTCCTGCGGCCTCAGCGACCGCAGCACCGCTGTGTTGCCGATCAGCGCGGCGACCTCCTGGCCGGTGCGCTTCACCATGCGGCGCACCACCGGGTACGCCTCCGGGTGCACGCTGGACGCGTCCAGCGGGTCGTCGCCGCCACGGATGCGCAGGAAGCCCGCGCACTGCTCGTACGCCTTCGGGCCGAGCCGCGGCACCTTCTTCAGCTGGGCGCGGGAGGTGAACGGGCCGTTCGCGTCGCGGTGCGCCACGATGTTCTCCGCGAGCGACGAGGTGATGCCGGAGACGCGGGCGAGCAGCGGCGCGGACGCGGTGTTCACGTCGACTCCGACGCCGTTCACACAGTCCTCCACCACCGCGTCCAGCGAGCGGGACAGCTTCACCTCGGACAGGTCGTGCTGGTACTGGCCGACACCGATCGACTTGGGGTCGATCTTCACCAGCTCCGCCAGCGGGTCCTGGAGCCGGCGCGCGATGGAGACCGCGCCGCGCAGCGACACGTCCAGGTCGGGCAGCTCCTGCGAGGCGAACGCCGACGCCGAGTACACGGAGGCGCCCGCCTCCGACACCATCACCTTGGTCAGCTTCAGCTCGGGATGCTTCGCGATCAGCTCACCGGCGAGCTTGTCCGTCTCACGGGAGGCGGTGCCGTTGCCGATGGCGATCAGCTCGACCGCGTGCTCCTTCGCCAGCCGCGCCAGCTTCGCGACGGCCTCGTCCCACCGGTTGGCCGGGACGTGCGGGTGGATGACGTCGGTGGCGACGACCTTGCCCGTGGCGTCCACGACGGCGACCTTCACGCCCGTGCGGTACCCGGGGTCGAGGCCGAGCGTCGCGCGCGTGCCCGCCGGGGCGGCGAGCAGCAGGTCCCGCAGGTTGGCCGCGAAGACCCGTACGGCCTCGTCCTCCGCGGCCGTGCGCAGCCGCGTGCGGATGTCGATGCCGAGATGCACCAGGATGCGGGTGCGCCACGCCCAGCGGACCGTGTCCGCAAGCCACTTGTCGGCGGGACGGCCCCGGTCGGCGATCCCGAACCGGGAGGCGATGACGGACTCGAACGACGACGGGCCGTCCGTCGGCTCCTCCGGCACCAGTTCGAGATCGAGGACCTCCTCCTTCTCGCCGCGCAGCATCGCGAGGATCCGGTGCGAGGGCAGCTCGGTGAACGGCTCGGCGAAGTCGAAGTAGTCGGCGAACTTGGCGCCCGCCTCCTCCTTGCCCTCGCGGACCTTCGCGGCCAGCCGGCCCCGCACCCACATGCGCTCCCGCAGCTCACCGATGAGGTCGGCGTCCTCGGAGAACCGCTCGGTGAGGATCGCGCGGGCCCCGTCGAGCGCGGCCTGCGGATCGGCGACCCCCTTGTCCGCGTCGACGAAGGCCGCCGCGGCGGCGAGCGGCTCCACGCCCGGGTCGTTCAGCAGCCCCTCCGCCAGCGGCTCGAGACCGGCCTCACGGGCGATCTGCGCCTTGGTGCGCCGCTTCGGCTTGTACGGCAGGTAGATGTCCTCCAGCCGCGCCTTCGTCTCGGCGCCGCGGATCCGCGCCTCCAGCTCGTCGGTGAGCTTGCCCTGCTCGCGCACCGACTCCAGGATCGCCGTGCGCCGCTCCTCCAGCTCCCGCAGATAGCGCAGCCGTTCCTCGATCGTGCGCAGCTGCGCGTCGTCGAGCATCTCGGTCGCTTCCTTGCGGTAGCGGGCGATGAAGGGCACCGTCGAACCGCCGTCCAGCAGTTCCACGGCGGCCTTGACCTGCCGCTCCCGTACGCCGAGCTCCTCGGCGATCCTGCCTTCGATGGACCCTGCTGCCAGGGACCCGGGTGTCGTCACGATTGCCGTACCGCCTTCTCCACTTCGGGGTGCGCGGCAATTGTGGCAGGTGGCACCGACAACCGGGGATCAGGGCGGCCCCGGCGGGCGCGCCGACGGCCACCACCGGGCAGCACGCGCGGCCTCCCGCCCCCGCCCGGGAGCGGCCCGACCGGCACTTCCCGATCGCGCGGCGCAACGCCGTACGCCGCCATGAACTGCTGCGGCTGCGGGGCCGCAGCGTGGCCTGGACACCACCGCTGCTGCTGCTCGTCTCGATCGCGGTCGTCGACGTCAACACCCCGCCCACGTTCCGCATCGTCTCCTGGATCGTCCTCGTGCCCGGTATCGCCGCCGCGCTGTGCGGGGTGACCGGCACCGCCGTGTTCGCGGTGCTCGCCCTGTGCACGTACGCCGTCGTCGACAGCGGCTGGGGCGAGGGCGCGCACGCGAGCCTCAGCGACTTCGTCCTCGTCGCTCTCGGCGGCATCCTCGCCACGCTGACCTGCGCGGTCCGTATCCGCGGCGAGGTGCGCATGCTGCACATGACACGGATCGCGGAGACCACCCGCCGTACCGTGCTGCGCCCGCTGCCGCCCGGCTGGGGCGGCCTTGAGCACGCCGCCGTGTACCTCGCAGCGGACAGCGCGGCACGCGTCGGCGGCGACTTCTACGACATCCAGCCCTGCCCGTACGGCACCCGCGTCCTCCTCGGCGACGTCCAAGGCAAGGGGCTCGGCGCGGTGGAGGCCGCCGCCGCGCTCCTCGGCACGTTCCGCGAGGCCGGCTACCACGAGCCGCGCCTGGAGACGGTCGCCGCACGCCTGGAGACCCGTATGGTCCGCCACCGCGGCCATCTCGTCGCGCTCGGCCGGGACGACGACAGCGAACGTTTCGCCACCGCCCTCCTGCTCGGCTTCCCCGCCGGCGACCCCGGCATCGTCGAGATCGCCGACTTCGGGCACGAACCGCCCCTGGTGGTCGGCCCGCGCACGGTACGGATGCTGCCGCCCGGCGACGGACTGCCGCTGGGCCTCGGCGACCTGGCCGACGGCGGCCCGCCCGCCGTGCGCCGGGTGCCGCTCGCGCCCGGCGAGACACTGCTGCTGGTCACCGACGGCGTCACCGAGGCCCGCAACGGGGAGCACGTCTTCTATCCCCTCGTCGAGGAAGTACGGCGCGCCGTCGCCGCCGACCCCCGCGCCGCCGACCCGCGCCGCCTGGTCGCCCTGGTCAGGGACGGCACCCTCCGCCACTGCGGGGGCCGGCTCGCCGACGACACCACGGTGTTCGCGGTGCGCCGCCCGGACGGCGCCCGGAGCTGACCCGGGCCCGGTGCCGAGGTGGGGGTGTCGATCACATCGAGTGTGCACGGGGTCTCCCTCAGTGCCGGGAGCGGTGTCATGATGTGGACCATGACGGAGGGGGATGCAGTGGCCGGTCCCGGCATCCGGGTCCGGCTGGAGGGAAACGTCAGCGGCAGCGACGTCGGCGCCCTGCGCAAGTGGCTGGAACAGGAACAGGCGCTCGCCGAACTGCTGCGTGACCGCAAGGTGCGGGTGGAGGAACGCCACCGCACCGACGCGCCCGCCGGGCACATGGGGCTCGGCACGGAGATCCTGCTGGTGATCGTCGAGACGGGGACCACGGTCACCGTGGCCTCGCTGACCCAGCACGTCGAACGGGCGGTGCGGGCCTGGCTGGCCAACCGCCGCCGTGTGGAGAGCGGGGAGCAGCCCCGCCCGGACATCAGGGAACTGGACTCCGACGAGAGCTGACCGGTGAGCGGTTACGACCCGAGCGGCAGGACGAACCGGGCGCTGCTGGTCGGCGTGTCCGAGTACGACCATGTCCGGCCGTCCGACCGGGAGGGCGTGCCGGGCCCGTTACCGGCCGTCCGCCACAACCGCGTCCGGCTGCGGGAGGCGCTGCGGCGGACGGGGCTGTTCGACAGGGGCCGGATCGTGGTGTGCCCGTCGCCGCCGCACGACGTGTTCAACGAGGCGCTGCGGCAGGCCGCACGCGAGCCCTGCGGGCTGCTGCTGTTCTACTTCGCCGGGCACGGCATCGTGCCGAAGGCGGGCGACGAGCTGTTCTTGCAGATGAGCAATGCGCGGGTGGTCGCGGGCGAGCAGGACGCCTTCCCCAACGCGGTGCCGTTCACGGAGGTGCTGGCACAGCTCGTCGGCAGCCGCGCGGAGCGGGTCGTGGTCGTCCTGGACTGCTGCTACGCGGGCAACGCCGCCGCGATCTGGCACCGGTTCGACCACGTCAAGCGGCGCAAGACGCTGCTGCTGATGAGCGTGCAGGCGAACCGTCTCATCCCCGCCGGCGACAGCGGCCTGCCGACGCCGTTCACGCGGGAACTCGTACGGCTCCTCGACGACGTCGACGGGGGTGCCGGGGGCGAGGAGTTGTGGCTCTCCGGGCTGTACGAGCTGCTGAAGGAGCGGATGACCGCAGCCGGGCACCGCACCGCGTTCGACGATCCGCAGGACCCGCAGGGCGTGTGGGAGCCGGGCGAGGACGTGCTGCTGCGGCCGGGCGAGACACGTGCGGTGGCCCTCGGCGGGAGACGGGCCGACAGACCCGCCGCCGGATCCGCCGAGAGCCCCGGCGGGGCGTCGACCGCGACCCCGGCCACTCCTCTGGAGACGACCCCGGCCACGACTCCTGAGACGGCCCCGGGCACAACCTCGGCCACGACCACGGCCGCCTCCGCCACGACCACGGCCGCATCAACCACCTCGGCCGACACGTCCACCTCGGCCGCCTCGGCCGGGAGACGGGCCGAGGCAGGCCCGCCCGCCGACCCGGCGGCCGTACCGACTCGTGTCACCGCCCCGGAACCGGCCGGAACCGCCGCCGCTGCCGCCACCACCGTTCAGGGCGGGGGAACCGCCACCCCGGACCTCCCGCCGCACCCGCACCCGTCCCCCGACCCGTCGTCGTCACCCGGGCCGGGGAGCGAACCGGCCGGGGACTCGTCACGGTTCGCCTTCCCGCGCCGCGCCGCCGCCCTCGTCGTACGGCTCGTCCGGTGGCTGCGCGGGCTGCGCCCCCGTACCCGCCTGTTGCTGCTGGCGCTGGTCCTGCTCGCCGCCACGACCGGCGGCTACGGCGTCACCCGCATCGTCGGCGGGCCGGCCGGTGGGGACGCGGCCTGCGTGCCGCCGCTGGAGCTGCGGGTCCTCACCGACCCGGAGCTGGAGCCGACGGTCAGGGCGGCGGCGACCGCCTTCCTCACGTCGGACGCGAACACCGTGCACGGCTGCCGCCGTACCGGCATCACCGTGTACAGCGCGGGCGCCGCCGACGCACTGACCGCGCTGCGGGAGCGGACCGACGCCTGGCAGGAGCCGCGCGACGAGGACGACGATCCGCAGCGGGACATCGGCCCGCAGCCGGACGTGTGGATTCCCGCCACGGGCGCCGACGTGCCGAGGGTGACCCTGGACCGGGACGTACGGGCGTACGCCGACCTGGAGGCGGAGCAGGAGCCGCTGGCGTACTCACCGCTGGTGCTGGCCGTGCCCCAGGGCCTCACCGACGGCGCCCGCGCCGCCGGGGACGGCTCCGGGGTGCGGACCGGCCGCGCGCTGGCCGCCATGGTGAGCGAGCTGCGGCAGCGGCACCCGCAGGCGGAGGTACGCCGCCCCGACCCGGAGTACACCGACAGCGCGCTCCTCGCCACGACCGGCCTGTACACCGAGCCGGAGAAGGCACGGGCCGCCGAACAGACCCTCGCCCAGCCGGGCAGGCCTGCGCAGACGGCCGCCGAACTGTTGTGCGCCCTGCCCGAGGACCGGGCCGCGGACGAACGCACGGCGGCGCTGGTGCCGGAGTTCCTGCTGAAGAGCGGTGTCGGCTGTGCCCGCACGGCACGGGTGCCGCGTGTGGCGTACTACCCCGGCGATGTGCCCGCCCTGGCGCCCGCCTTCGTGCGGGTGCGCTGGCGGGACGGCGACCGGGACGCCGCCGCGCGGGACGAGGCCGTGGCGTCCTTCCGCGACTGGCTGTACGACGCGGACGGAGGCCGTGAGGTGTTCGGCCGGGACGGTTTCCGCTCGGCAGGGGACCGGCACACCCTCCTCGACGACGGCAAGCCCGGCGGGGGCGTCCTCGCCGCGCTGCCCGGCTCCGCGCTGCGGGACACGGCGGAGCCGGGCGAGCTCAACGCGACGATGCGCGCCTACCGCGGCGCGAACGGTCCCGGCCGCGTGTTGTTCCTGCTGGACAGCTCCGGCTCGATGGGCGGCAACCGCTGGCAGGGCGCGAGCGGCGGCCCCAGCCTGCTCAAGCAGTCCCTGACCGGGCTCGGCCCGCAGGACGAGTACGGGGTGTGGGCGGTGTACGGCACCTCAGGACGGGGCTGGGCACCACTGCTGCCGTTCGGCCACCACGAGCGGGCCGACGCCGAGCGGGTGCTGAGCGACGCAGGCCGCACGCACGTGTACGACGCGGAGGCCGACCCGCACCGGGCGCTGCTGGCGGCACTGGACGACATGGCGGGCCGGGGCACCGACGACGACCGGCCTCAGCTGATCGTCCTGCTCACCGACGACGAGGACAACACCCGCCTGACCGGCGACAACCTCACCGCCGTACTGGAGCGGGCCCGGTCGGCGGGCGTGCCGGTGGCGATCGTGTCGCTGGAGAACGGCGCCTGCGACGCGGGCCGGCCCGACGCGCGGATCGCGGAGGCCGCCGGCGGACGCTGCCTCGACGCCGGCGACGACCTGGGCGCCGGCCTCCACGACGAGGTGGCCCGCACCGGGACGGGGGACGAGTGACGTGACGGGGCACGGGGAGGAGCGGTGAAACACCGGACGGGCACACGGGGGAGCGGGGCATCGACAGGGCCGCGACGGCACGACCGGATCGGAGCGCTTGGCCGGACCTGGGGGTACGGCCGGAGCGGGACGAACGGCAGGCCCTCGACGAACGGCAGGCCATCGGCGTACGACACGACGTCGGTGTACGGCAGGACCCCGGTGTACGGCAGGACCCCGGTGTACGGCAGGACCCCGGTGTACGGCAGAACCGCCGCGCACGGCAGGACCCCGGCGTACCCGGGATTGCTGCCGAGTCGGGTGGCCGCTCGGAGGCGTCGGCCGCAGACCGTCCTGTTCCTGTTCCTGCTCCTGCCCCTGCTGCTGACGCTCGCCTCCTGCACCGGCGGTCCCGGCGGCGGTGGGCCTTCCGGCGGGGTGCCGTCGCGGGCGGAGGCGTCGGGGGAGATCGTCGTGGCCAGCGGCCGGGACGTCACCGGCAAGAACGGCATCCGGCAGCAGCTCATCGACGCCTGGAACGCCCGGCAGGGTTCCTCCGGCTGGAGCGCCCGCCTGGTGGAGCTGCCCGGCTCGGCCGACGAGCAGCGCAGCCAGCTCCTCGGCGCCCTGCAGTCGGGCAGTGCCCGCTACGACGTGGTGAACCTGGACGTGACCTGGGTGCCGGAGTTCGCCGAGGCCGGTCTGATCCGCCCGCTGGGGCCGGAGGCGGTCGCCGACCCGGGGGATGTGATCCCGGCCGTCGCGGCGACGGCCGACTGGCGCGGGGAGCGCTACTCGGTGCCGTTCAACAGCGATGTCGGCCTGCTGTACTACCGGCGTGACTACCTGGCGCGGGCCGGGGTACGGCAGACCGACCTGAGCCGGGGCGTCGGCTGGGACGAGCTGCACGAGCTGATCGACCAGGTCGACGCCGACCCGCCGCCCGGTTACGAGGCCGGCTGGACCACCCAGCTCGCCGGTTACGAGGGCCGTACCGTCAACGCGGTCGAGGCGTTCGCGTCGGCGCGGCCCGCCTCACCGCTCACCGACGAGGACGGCCACTACCGGGCCGGCCAGGACGACCTGTGGGCCGGGCTGACCGAACTGTGGGGCCGTACCGTCTCCGACGACATCCTGGACCACGCGTTCACCTCCGACGAGGCGGCGACGCTCAGCGACTTCGCGGACGGCCGCACCGCGTTCCTGCGGCACTGGCCGTACGCCTACCGCACCCTGCACCAGACGTTCTCCGAGGCCCAGCTCGGTGTCACCACACTGCCCGGCGCCGCCGTGCTCGGCGGGCAGAACCTGGCCGTGACGTCGTCGTCGCCCCGGGCCCGCAAGGCGGCCGAGCTGATCCGTTTCCTCACCGACGCCGACAGCGAACGCTGCCTGCTGGACGCCGGGTTCGCGGCGACCCGCCTCTCCGCCTACCGCGACGACCGGCGCCGGTGCACCCATGTCGCCGAGCCGTCCGCGCCGTCCGCCTCGCCCTCGGCGACCGGTGAGGCCACCGACCGCATGCCGCGCGACAAGGCGGGGCGCCCCGCCTACGCCGTGGACATCCTGCTGCCGGCGTTGCAGCACGCGGTGCAGCGACCGCGTACCCCGCTGTACGGGGCGTTCACGCAGACGTTCATCGCCGAGCTGGACGCGGTGTTCACCCGGCACACCGCGCCGGACGAGAAACTGGTGCGCCACGTGGACGAGGCGCTGCGGCGGGCACTGCCGGACTGAGGCCGGCCGCCCGGCGGGCCTCAACGCTGCCGCACCACCGCCGCGTTCACCGAGCCGGCCGTGTCCAGTGAGCCCGCCGTGTCCGCCGAGGCAGGCGCGCCGGTCGTGCTCACCGGGCCCGCCGCCGGGACGGGACGGTCGGCGGCTCTCGCGGGGCCCACGCTGGCGGCGGTGACCAGCGCGGCGACGGCGACGACGGCTGCGGCGCAGGCACGGGCCACGGGGGAGGAGGGGCGTCCGTGGGGTATGGAGCGGCGTCCGGACACGGCAACCTCGCAGGGCGGGCGAGAACGGGCAACAACAACTTTCGGCAACGACGGTTAAGCGCAGTTAATCCGCCGTTTAACCTAGGGGTCGGCCATGGGCAACGGCAAGAGGGCCCTGGGGAGTTGAGGGGTGCGGTGCGGTGGGCGAACGGGACGAACCCGAGGTCATCGGACGTCGGGTGCAGCGGCTGCGCGGACAGCGCGGCCTGACCCAGCGGCAGTTGGCGGAGCCGACGTACACACCCGCCTACATCTCCACCCTGGAGGCCGGCCGCGTGCGGCCCTCCGACGCGGCGCTGCGGCACATCGCCGACCGGCTCGGCGTCGCCGTCGAGGAACTCGCCACCGGCCGCCCCGCCCGTCTCGTCACCGACCTGCGGCTGAGGCTCACCGAGGCGCAGCGCACCCTCGCCACCGGCGAGGCCGACGACGCCCGCGAGCAGTACGCGGCGCTGCTCGCCGAGGCCGAGGCGCACGACCTGGACGAGGTGCGCGCGACCGCCCTGCTGGGGCTCGGCGACTGCGCCCTGGAGACCGGCGATCTCATCGACGCCCGCCGCCACTTCGAGCAGGCGGAGCAGATCCTCGCCGGGGAGCCGCTGCCGGCGCGCGCGCCGGCACTGCGCGGCCGGGCCGTCTCCCACTATCTCGCCGGTGAACTCCGGTACGCCGTCTATCTGCTGGAGTCCACGCTCGACGAGCTGAACCGGGGAGGCCTGCACGACCCGGAGGCGCTGCTGCTGCTGTACACGGCGATCATCGGCCCGTACATGGACCTCGGCGCGCACGCGCGCGCCGCGCAGGCCGCCGAGTTCGCGCTGGCCCTCGCGCCCAGCGTCGCCGACCCGGCGCTCGTCGCGCGCATGCACCGATCCGTCGCCCGCACGCTGCTCGCCGAGGGCAGGCTGGCCGAGGCCGACACGTCCCTCGCCAAGGCCGCCGAACTGTACCGGCAGCAGCAGATCCGCACCGAGCTGGCCAACTGCCACTGGATGCGCGGCTATGTGTACGCGCAGGGCGGCCGGCTGGAGGAGGCCGAGCGGGAGCTGCGCGAGGCGCTGGCCATGCTCACCGCCAAGCGGGCATCGCTGTACACCAGCCAGGTCACCGTCGAGCTGGCGGACGTGCTGCACCGGCGGGGCCGCTCGGCGGAGGCGGCGGAGCTGCTGCACGGCGTCCTCGACGACCTGACCTCGGAGCGCGGCGCCGTGCACGCCGCCGCCGCGCACCGGCTCCTCGGCATCATCGCCGAGGACGCCCGTGAGACGGAGACCGCCGAGGAGCACTACGTCCGCGCGCTGAGCCTGCTGGAACGGGCCGGTGCCGCCGGCGACCTCGCCGACCTGTGCCGGCTCCTCGGCGACCTGCTGCGCCGTACCGGCCGGGTGGAGGCCGCCCTGGACGCGTACCGCACCGGCCTCGGCCACCGCACCGCCCCCGGCACGACCACGCTCGGCCCGGCGCCGGCGCAGCCGCCGCTGTGAACGCGCCGGGCGGCCCGCGCCGCCGCTGCCTCAGACGAGGACCCGCCCCTGCCGGCGTACGTCGGCCAGCCGCTGCGCGCCGATCTGCACGGCGGTCTGGGTGGCGTCGGTGGGAAGGTCGCCGAGGCTGCCGTTGGTGACGGCGAACGCGTCGTCGCCGACCCGCACCACCACGACGTCCATGGTGAGCACGGTCCCCTCGCCGGTCTCCTCCGACACGGGCCCCGACAGGGTGAGCCGCAGCCCCTGCCGGTCGTCGCCGACCGCCGGGAGCGCGTAGTCGAGGACCTGCACGCTCTGCACTCCGGAGCGGAGCGTCGTCGCGTCGAAGCGGGCGCACTTCTGCGGCAGGGTGCGCATCCACGCCAGGACGCGGTCGACGTCGGCGCGGGGCGCGGCGGACACCTGGTAGCGCAGCTGCGCCTCGGTGTCGAACTCGTCCAGCCCGACCAGCGCCCGCGGGTCCGCGCCGAGCATCTCGTCGGCGTACACCAGGTCCAGCAGCCGCTGGCAGTCCGGTGCCGTGGTGCCGGCCTTCAGCAGCCCGTCCCGCCACAGCGCGGTGCCCCGGCTCGGCCCCCAGGCGCCGCCCAGGTCGGCGGCGGTGACCAGCGCGGCCTGCGCCTGCGCGGGGGTGAGCGCGGGCACGGCCGCCGGGGACGGGGCGGGCGCGGCGCCGCTGCGGGCCGGCTTCGGGGTGACGGGCGGGGTGGTGCGGCCCTGCCCCATCTCCAGGTACGTACCGGAACACCCGGCGGCGCCCAGCAGGGCGCCGGCGCACAGCGCGGCCGAGACGAACAGGACACGGGTGCGGGCCATCGGGGCTCCCAGTCAAGATCGCGGAGTTGTGTTTCTCCAGGTCAGCAGCGACGGTGCGGGGCTGCCAGCGGGGAGGTCCCGACGGGTGACGGGTGACGGAGCGGGGCGATGCCGGACGGGAGGGCGCGGCAGGGGGCCGTGCCGTGTGCGGCGGGCCGGCGGGGGCGGTGTCGTATCGGCGCGCGCGTCGTCCGCCGCATATCGTCGGTACGACGGAAGGAGCGCCGCCCGTGAGCCAGCCGCAGCAGTCCCCCATCCCCGTGATCATCGACTGTGACACCGGGGTGGACGACGCCCTCGCCCTGCTCCTCGCCGTCCGGCACCCGGGGCTCGACGTCCGGGCGATCACCTGCGTCGCCGGCAACACGGACGTCGACGGTGTCGTCCGCAACACACTCACCGTGCTGGAGCAGGCGGGCGCCCCCGACATCCCCGTCGCGCGGGGCGCCGAACGCCCGCTGATCGAGCCGGCCCGGCACGCCCCCGTGCACGGCAGCGACGGCATGGGCGACCTCGGCCTTCCCGCGCCCTCGCGCCGCCCCGTCGACGTGGACGCGGTGACGCTGCTGCGCCGTGAGATCCTCGCCTCGCCGACGCCGGTGACGCTGATCCCCACGGCCCCGCTCACCAACATCGCGCTGCTGCTGCGCACCCACCCGGAGGTCACCCGCAACATCGCGCGGATCGTGTTCATGGGCGGCGCGGTGGAGGTGGGGAACGCCACCCCGGTCGCCGAGTTCAACGTGTGGCACGACCCGGAGGCCGCCGCGATTCTCCTCACGGCGGGCGTGCCGATCACCATGTACGGGCTGGACGTGTTCACGCGGGTCGTGGTGCCCGCACCGACCGTGCACCGGCTGCGCGCGAGCCGTGACCCCGGCACCCGGCTCGCCGGTGATCTCCTCGCCCACCGCCCCGCCACGCCGGGCGGTTCCCCCGACGACTCGGAGGCGGGCGGGCTCGGCGACGCGGGCGCGGTGTGCACGGTGGCCGACCCGGGCGGCGTCACCACGCGTGCGCTGCCCGTCGAGGTGTCCCTGGCGCCCGGCCCGACGCGCGGTCAGACGATCGTCGACCGCCGGGTCCGGCCGGGCGAGGCGGAGCACCACGGCGAGGGGCGCACCACGCCCCTGGTGGACGTGGCGGTGGACGTCGACGTGGACCGCTTCGTGAAGCTGTACCTGGAGACGGTGGAGCGCTGACGGGCCGTCAGCGCACCGTTGACGACGGGGCGGGCGCCGGGTCGCCGGGCAGGGCGACCGGTGTGGAGGTGGCGTTCGGGGGCGGCGTGAGCACCACCTGGGGCTGCCCGGCCGCCGGCGGCGGCGGGGTGACCTCGGAATCCGGCAGCTTCGGCGGGAACGTCTGCTGGAACAGCGCCTGGTCGAAGTCGACCAGGCCGGTCTTCTCCATGACCGTGATGTGGTCCAGGACGGTGTCGTTCGCCTGGTCGGCGAGCGCCCGGACCAGGCTGTTCTTGGTCGTGGACCGGATCTTCGCGATCGTGGTGAAGATCGAACCGTGCGTGGTCCGCAGGATGTTGGCGAAGTCCGAGTCGAACTGCTTGCCGCTGTCGGAGTTCAACTGGGCCACGAACTGCTGCTGCTGGGGGCTGGCCACGTTCGGCAGCTGGATGTTCAGCATCGGGGCGATCCTGCGGCACGTGGTGTCCAGCGCCGCATGCCCGTCGATCAGATGCTCACCGGCGGTCACGACCTCCTTCGTGGTGCCCTTCTTGACCGCCATCTGCCCGACCGGGTACTCCCACAGGCCCGCCGCCCGCACCTTCACCACGAAGTCCCGGTCGCCTTCGGTGAGCGGACCCCACTGGGTCTGGGCGATGATGCGCTGGGAGTCCGTCGACACCGTCTTCAGGCCGAGCATCGTGGGATAGGCGAGCGCGACCAGCGTCAGACTCAACGCCCCGCCCACAAAGAGGGTTCCCGTCGCGTTCCGCGAAAGCCGCACCAATGCCTCCTGCCCGGTCGGTTACCACCCCCGGCAGGGGGCGGATCGGACACAGGGGAATACGGACGCGGGACGCCCGGAAACCTTTTGGTTTGGTAAAAAGTCGCGGCAGTTCGTGAACCGGCGCCGGGTGCGCTCCGTCCGCACCGCCCGGACGAGTGGCCCCGCCCCGGCACCTTCGCCCATGTGGTCGAACGGCGTGCGGCACACCGGGCCCCGGTCATGAGAATCGAACGGGGGTGCAGGACCGAACCGCTCGTTGCCAAGGGAGTCGCCCCGATGACGAACCCGAGACCGCACCTGGGACCAGACCTGAGACCAGATCTGAGACCAGAACCGAGATCGGACCTCAGATCAGACCTGAGATCGGACCTGAGATCGGACCTGAGATCGGACCTGAGATCGGACCTGAGACCGCAGCCTGGAGGGCGGCTTTGGCGCCCCTGGGCACGCCCCGGCCGCGCGGGCGCCCTCGCCCTGTGCGCCGCCGCGGCTCTGCCCGCCTTCTTCCCCGCCACGGCCGTCGCCGCCGGCACGGCCGCCCCGGTCCCGGTGCGCGCCGCCGCCCCGGCCGTCGCGCCCTCCGCCGGCCACGGCCGTGACCTGTGGGGCGCCGTGACGATCGTGCCCGGCCGGGAGGGCGTCCTGGAGGTCGCCGGATACGAGGGGCCCGCGCCCGGCGCCGGCTCCCGGCTGACCCTGACCGCGCCCGGTGCCGCCCGTGTCACCGACCTGCCCCTCGACGCCGTCGGCTACCGGGGTGCCGTCTCCGCCGACCGCGCCAGCGCCACGTACACCTACGCGGGCACGCCGCAGGAGACCCACCCCTGGCAGGACCGTTCGTTCCCCTTCGTTCTGGCCGTGCCCGCGAACGCCGTCCCCGGCACCCGCCTGCCCGGCTGCGCGCTGAGCCTCACCGACGCGCACGGCACCGCCCTCGACGACGGCACCTGCACGGTCACCGTCGGCCTGCCCGAGCCGGAGCTGACCGCGCCGCTGTCCGGAGTGGCCGGCGGCAGCCGCCCGCCGACGGCCGGCACCGCCTACCCCGGCGCCCAGGTCAGCGTCCGCGACCAGGACGAGAACGAGGTGTGCTCCACCACCGCGCGCACCGACGGCAGCTGGTCCTGCCTGCCCGGAGTGGACCTCCCCGCGGGCCCGGTGCGGCTCCAGGCCACCGCCACGTTCAACGGGGTGTCGGCGACGAGCGAGCAGATCGACATCACCGTGGTCTGAGACCGCCGTCGCCGTGGTCCCGCTCACGGCAGCCCGCCGCCCGCGTCGTCAGCCCGCGCCCCCGCCTCACCCCTCGGGCGGACGTTCGAGGCGTCCCCCTCGTGCGGGTGATAGATGTGTATCCCACCTAGGTACGCGCTCACGCGGGGGAGTCATGTCCCTACGCTGTGATCGACAGGTGCGTAGAGCGTACGGGGGCGGCGGAACGTGGGATTCGGCTTCGGGCAGCGGCGGGGAGGCCAACTCCCCACGGAACTGACCGGGTTCGTCGGACGGGCGGACGAACTCGCCCTGATCCGCGTCACACTGGCGTCCGCACGGCTGGTCACCCTGGTCGGCCCCGGCGGCGTCGGCAAGAGCCGCACCGCGCTGCGGGCCGCCCGCGAGGCGCAGGGCCGCTTCCCCGACGGGGTGCGGCTGGTGGAGCTGTCCGGGCTGCACGACGCCGAACTGGTGCCCGCCGTGCTCGCCGGGGCGCTGGAACTGCCCGAGCAGTCCGGCATGAGCCCGCTGGACGCGGTGGTGGAGCATCTGCGCAGGCGGCGCCTGCTGATCGTCCTCGACACCTGCGAACATCTCGTCGACGCCTGCGCGATGCTCTGCGACATCCTGCTGCGCGAGGCGCCCGGCCTCAGCGTCCTCGCCACCAGCAGACAGCCGCTGGACGTGCCCGGCGAGCACTGCGTGCCGATCGCCCCGCTGCCGCCCGCCGACGCCGTCGAGCTGTTCGTGCAGCGGGCCGCCGCCGTCACCGGCGGACGCGGGGTGAGCGACACCGACCGGGAACGCACCCTCGCCCTCGTCGACCGGCTCGACGGCATCCCCCTCGCGCTGGAGCTGGCCGCGGTACGGCTGCGGGCGGTGCCGCTCGCGGAACTGGTCGCCCGGCTCGACCGCCGCTTCGAGGTGCTGACCGGCGGCCGGCGCACCGCGCTCGCCCGGCATCAGACCCTGCGTACCGCCATCGACTGGTCGTACGACCTGTGCACCGCGCGCGAGCGGCTGCTGTGGGCGCGGCTCAGCGTGTTCGCGGGCACCTTCGACCTGCGGGCCGCCGAGAGCGTCTGCGCGGGCGGCGACCTGCCCGCCGAGCGTGTCGTGGAGGCGCTGATCGGGCTCGTCGACAAGTCGGTCGTGCAGCGCGTCGGCGAACACGGGGACCGCTACCGGCTGCTGGACACCATCCGCGAGTACGGCGCCTGCCGGCTCGCCTCCGCCGACGACCGGGCCGACGTACGCGCCCGGCACTTCGCCCACTACGAGGAACTCGTCGCCCGCTTCTGGGACGAGTTCACCGGCCCCTCCCAGGTGGCGCTGCACCGCGCGGTCCGGCGGGACGCGGCCGATGTGCGGGCCGCGCTGGAGTACGCGTGCGCGACCGAGGGGCGGGCCGTGGACGCGCTGTGGCTGGCGGCGCGGCTCGGCCCGTACTGGCGGGCGGCCGGCACGCTGTCCGAGGGCCGGTACTGGATCGACAAGGGTTTGGAACGCACCCCCGAGGACTGCCCGCAGCGGGCCTGGGGTCTGTTCATGACCGGCGTGTTCGGGATCTGGTCCGGCGACCTCGCCACCGCCGCCGAACGGTTCCCGCAGGCCCACGCCGTGGCGAGACGGGCCGGTGAGCGGCGCGTCCAGCTGTTCACCGAGGCCTATCTGGGCGCGCTGACCGCGCTGGGCGGCGCCGTCGAGGAAGGGCTCGCCGCCCTGGAGGACGCCCGCCGCCGCATCGTCGACTCCCGCGACCGCCTCGGCATCGGCGTCGTCCACTACGAGGCCGCGCTGCTGCGGGCCGTGCTCGGCGACCCGGCCGGCGCGCTGGACCTGTGCGCCACCGGTCTCGCGCACCTGGAGGGCACGGGGGAACGGCAGCTGTACGCGTCCACGCTGGCCGTGCAGGGGATGATCCTCGCGCTGACCGGCAAGCACGAGGAGAGCGCCGGACTGTTCGGGCGCGCCCTGCGGGCCGCCGGGGAGATCGGCGAGGTGCTGGTGGCGGCGCTGGCCTGCCTGGGCCTCGCCTGGTACGAGGCGCGCCGCCGGCGCTGGGTGCGCGCCTGCTGGCTCCTCGGGTACGCCGAACACGCCCGCCACCTGGGCGGTGACCCGGTGGCGATGCTGCCGCGGCTGCTGGAGGAGCACGAGGCGGTGCAGCGTGCCGTGCGGGCCGCGCTCGGCGACACGGAGTTCGAGCGGTGGCGGGACACGGGCGCGCGCATGTCGGGGCGTCAGATCCTCGAGGCCGTCGAGTCCGGCCGTGACGAGCCGGACGTACGACCGGACGGTCCCGGCCGCTCCGGGGTGCCCGGCGGGCGGCCGGAGCGGGTGCGGGCGGCCGTGCCCCGGCAGGCGGCCGGCGGCATGCGTTCCGTGGACGTCCTCACCCGGCGGGAACGGGAGGTCGCCGCGCTCGTCGCGCAGGGCCTGTCCAACCGGGAGATCGCCGAACGGCTCGTCATCTCCAAACGCACCGTGGACGCCCACGTCGAGCACATCCTCGCCAAACTGGGCATCACGTCCCGCACGGACATCCCGGCGCCCGCGGGCCCTGGCTGACGGCTCGCGGCTGCGGCCGGGACGAGGTCCCGCGGCCGGGGCCGGGTGCCCGTACGGCCGTCCGAGGCGCCGTACGTAGGTAGCCGGGCCGCCGGGCCGGGCGGGGAGTAGGTGTACGGATCTTCGGTCGATCGTGATGCGCGGCAGGGGCCCGGCGCGGCAGCCTGGTGATG
This sequence comes from Streptomyces sp. XM83C, assembly GCF_023072675.1. GTDB lineage: Bacteria > Actinomycetota > Actinomycetes > Streptomycetales > Streptomycetaceae > Streptomyces > Streptomyces thermocoprophilus. Next base: position 3,346 of record NZ_JALLGL010000008.1, on the reverse strand, counting down.
CCGCCCGGGGGACGAGCAGTTCCGGGTGTCGACACCGTGCACGGAATCCCCCACGGCTGTCGTGGCAGGCACTCGGCACCGAGCCTCCCCCTGGCGGCGCACAGCGGGGCTGCCCCTGGTCGGCGGGGCAGCCCCACTCAAGTCCGGCGCGAGCGGCGCCCGTACTGCGCTGAACGGAGGAACGCGCCGACGCATCGGGCCCGTTCGCCGCGCGTCGGCGGTCCGATCGGCCGAGGATCGGGCAATGCGACGAGTTCGAGCCGTCCTGCGGGCCGCCTTGGTGACGGCGACCGCCTTCGCGGTCGTCATGCTGCCGCCCCCGCTCCACGCTCCCGCGACCGCCCCGCCCGCCGCGCCCGACGACAGCCGGCCGCCCGCCCCGGGCGGCGACCTCTTCGACCGGGTCCTCGCGGACGCCGCCCGGCGCACCGCCGAACACGAGAAGGCCCGCGCCCGCGCCGACCGGCTGCGCCGCGAAGTGGCCCGGCTGCGGGCCGCGGCACAGGCGGCGGAGGCCGAGGAAGCAGCCGAGACCGCCGAGACCGCCGAGACCGTTGAGGGGGCCGCCGGAAAGGCCGCCGAGGGGCCGGAAGCGGCCGGGCCCGGGGACAGGGCCGACGCGAAGGGAGAAACGTCCGCCGCCGGCGGGAAGGCCGCAGGTGGTGGGAAGGCCGCCGCCGGCGGGAAGGCCGCAGGTGGTGGGAAGGCCGCCGCCGGTGGGAAGGCCGCAGGTGGTGGGAAGGCCGCCGAGCCCCGGTCACGCACCGGCACTCGCCGCGTCACCCGGGCCGACGTCGACCGGGCCGTCACCGAACTGCGCGCCGCCGAGCGGCAGCGCGCCCGGATCAGGGACCAGCTGTGGCGGCAACTGCGGAAGGTCCAGCCGGGCTTCACCACCGCCGCCCCCAACGGCTGCTCCCTCGGCCGCCGCAGCGGCCCCCCGCACCCCCGCCCGGACCACTGGGTGCCGCCCACCGCACGGCACCGGCTGACCGCCGGCTGGGACGCGCGCGGCGCACACTGGCGCTCCCGCCACACCGGCCAGGACTTCGCCGTGCCCAAAGGCACACCCGTACGCGCGGTCGGCCCCGGCACCGTCCGTGTCGTCTCCTGCGGCGACGCCTACGGCAACCAGGTCGTCGTCCGCCACGCCGACGGCTACTTCACCCAGTACGCGCACCTGTCCCGCGTCGACGTCCGGCCCGGTCAGCGTGTCGTCGCCGGGCAGCGCCTCGGCACGGCGGGCGCCACCGGCAACGCCACAGGACCCCACCTGCACTTCGAGGTCCGCGTCACCCCGTACCTGGGTTCCGCCGTACCGCCGCTGCCCTGGCTCGGGCGGCACGGCGTCGAACTGCGGGCCCAGCCGGCCAAGAGGTGACCCTGCCCGCGCCCGCGACCGCCCACCCCGCCGGACGTGTCACCGCCCGGCGGGGTGCCGTACCGTCAGAGCCGCTTCCACAGGGCGGGCGCCAGCTCCGGGGACCACGCGCTCTGCGCCTGGTGATCCTGGAGACACACGTACCGGACCTCGCCGTAGGTGACGGTCGTACCGGCCGCGTACACCCGGCCCTTCACCCAGGCGTCGGCCGCGTGGGTCTCCGGCGCGGGGACGGTGGACTCGGGGGTGGCCGTCGTGAGGGTGAGGCCGAAGTCGGCGAGGGTCGCGGTCAGCGGCTGGTAGTACGTCGTGCCGCCGCGCGTGCAGTCGCCGGAGCCGCCGGACAGCGTGCCCTGGCCCTGGGCGCCGGAGATGTACGGGCCGCCCGAGTCACCCGGTTCGGCGCACACGTCGGTCCGGGTCAGCCCGTCGACGCGGCCCTCGGCGTAGCGGACGCTGACGTTCTCCTGCTGGATCGTGCCGCAGTGCCAGCCGGTGGTGGAGCCCGACCGGCACACCGACGCCCCGACCAGCGCCCGTACCGCGCCGCTGACCTGCACGAGGCTGCCGCCTGCGCCCCTGACCTGCGGGGTGGCCGTCCAGTCGCTGTTGACGGCGATCCACGACATGTCCTTGCCGGGGAACACGGACTGCTGGAAGACGCCCTGGGGGGCCGTGTTCGCGCCGGCCGTCGTCGAACCGGGCTGCCCGCAGTGCCCCGCGGAGACGAAGCCCTGCTGGGTGTCCTTGGTGACGGAGAAGCCGACGGAGCAGCGGAACGTGTCGTCGATGTAGTAGGCGTCGCCGCCGACGATGTCGGCGAGGGCGCGCGGCTGCTCGTCGGAGACACGGACGGCGACCCGGCGGTCCCGCTGGAGACCGGCGGCCCGCAGGACGCGTTCGGCGGCGGCGCGGCTCGTGCCTTGCAGCACGACACGGTTCGTGCGGACGTCGACGTACCAGACGGGGGCGTCCAGGGCGACCGACCCGGCACGGTTGCGGACGGTCGCGGAGTCCAGCTTCTCCTTCACGGCCTTCAGCTCGTCCAGCGACGAGTCGACGACCGCCGGTTCGGCGCCCTGCGCGCGGATCGCGGCGGTGTCGTCCGAGGACGTCGTGGCCACGGTGAGGCCGGAGGCCGTCCCGCCGTTCAGCCAGGCGCCCGCGAACCGGTCACCGAGGGCGGTGCGCAGCAGGCCCGCGCGGGTTCCGGCCTCGGCCTCGTTCACCAGCCGCTGCGACGCCTCCTCGGCGGTCAGGCCCAGGTCGCGCTGCATGGCGCGCAGCAGCCCCGCCGCCGGCCGGTCCGCGCCGAGCGTCTGAGCCGCCGTCGGGGCGGACCCGGCCGCGGGACGCGGGTCGGCGCCCGACGCGGCGGCGACGGCCGACGGCAGCGCGGTGAGCAGCAGGGCGGCACCGGTGACCAGGACGGCACGGGGCGGTGCGGTGCGGCGTCTGCGGGCCGGTGCGGTGCCGGCGGGGCGGGGGAAGGTCATGCGGGGGCCCCCTCGGGCGGGACACGGGAACGTGTGAGGTCGGGTGCGGGGCCGCCGCCCGGTCGCGCCGGGTGCTGCCTTCGCGAAGCCAAGACCTAGCCGCGCGAGGGGCCGCGGACTCACTGCGCGGAGGGGTTCGCCGCGACGGGGGACGCCGGGCACGGCATGTGCAGTAGGCGGACGGCCCGCCAGGTCACCCGGGCCGCCGCGGGACATGCGTGAGGCCGGGCGCGCAAGCGCCCGGCCTCGGGGTGGGGACGGCGTACTGCCGAGTCTGCGGCGCAGGCCGCCTCGGGTGTGCGTGGTGATCGACACGTCGGGTCCGGTCAGTGACGCGGAGCTGGGCACGGCCCTGCTGGAGGTCACGGCGATCGGGCGGGCCGTGGGAGGGAGGCGTGATCAGGTCAGTGGGATCTCGTGCGATGCGGCGACGGGGCTCGCGCTGCCGTTGTGCCGGGCGGAGGGGGTC